>NZ_JBEXDX010000001.1:0-389995 GCF_040605995.1 Streptomyces sp. NPDC005492 | reverse complement strand
GGGCCGGAGCCGGATGGAGAACCGAAGACGACTCGGACCGCGGCGAGTTCGACCTCGCACAGCGATCCGGCGCCTGCGGCCCGGAGAGTCGGGGCCGGAGCCGGATGGAGAACCGAAGACGACTCGGACCGCGGCGAGTTCGACCTCGCACAGCGATCCGGCGCCTGCGGCCCGGAGAGTCGGGGCCGAGGCCGGGTGGAGAGCCGGAGGCGGCTCGGACCGTGGCGGGTTCGGCGCAAGCCGGTGCGTGGTGCCGACGCCCCGGGGCGGGCGGGGGCAGTTGGCACAGGGGCGGTCGAAACCGGGCCGGACGGTGGCTGGTTCGGGCTCGTGCGGCGGTCGGCGCCGACAGCGCGGGACGTGGGCGACATCATCGTGGGTACGGTCGAAGTCGGGTCAGACCGTGGCGAGTTCGACCTCGCGGAGCAACTCCGCGGCGACGGCCGACTCGTGGTGCTTGCCGGTCGGGGAGAGGGCGACGTAGGCGGAGGCCAGGAAGAGGAAGGAGCCGAGCACCACGGCGAGCGGGAAGATGAACTCCGTGGCGGGGGCGCCGGACAGGGCCGCGCCGCTGGGTGCGAGGGCGACGCTCACGGCGTACATGCCGGTGTAGTGCATGGTGCTGACCGCGAGCCCCATGACGAGGGCTGCGATCGTGGCGAGGACGGGCCCGCGCACGACCAGGGTGAGGGTGAGCGCGGCGGTCGCGGCGACGACGGCGATCACGACGGAGGCGATGACGAGCCCGGGGTCGTAGTCGATCTCGCCGTGCAGGTCGAGCGCGGCCATGCCGGTGTAGTGCATGGCGGCGACACCGAGTCCGGTGCCGAGTCCGCCGAAGGCGACCGAGGTGACGCGGGAGCGGCCGTATCCGGCGGTGAAGACGCCGGCGGCGACCACGCCGATGGACATCAGCAGGCTGAGGACGGTGAGCGGGACGTCGTAGCGGATGGGGGTGCCTTCGACGCTGAAGCCGAGCATGGCCACGAAGTGCATGGTCCAGATGCCGGAGCCGATGGCGACGGAGGCGAGGGTCAGCCAGTTCCGCTTGGAGGCGCCGTCCGCCTCAAGTGCCCTTACGGTGCAGCGCAGTCCGAGCGCGGCGCCGACGCAGGCCATCGCGTAGGACAGGACCGGGGTGACCCAGCCCGCGCTGAAGTGATTCATGTGGCCCATGGGGAGGTTCCTCTCGGGCGTGGCGCGGCGAGACCGCGCGCGCAGGGAGTACCACCGGTAACGAGGACCGGGGTCGGCTGATCATGCCAGCCGTACCTCTGGGACAAAGGGCGCGAAAGGGGCCATGAGGACTATTGGTGAACATTAAATCAGTGTGGTTTGGATAACACTCCACACGTCTGTTTATGCAGGTCAGGCGGGTGATTCGTGGATCTCGCGTGAAGGTCGGTCAATCAGGGTCGCCCCCGCCGCCGGACCCGCCGCCGTACGGACCGTCCGGCACGTCCCGGAGGCCGCCAGCGCCTCGGCCACCTTCGCCGCCGACTCCGGGTCGCGGACGAGGAACGCCGTCGTCGGGCCCGAGCCGGAGACGAGCGCCGCGAGGGCGCCCGCGGCGCGGCCCGCGGCGAGGGTGTCGGTCAGTTCCGGGAAGAGTGAAAGAGCCGCGGGCTGAAGGTCGTTGGAGACAGCTGCGGCGAGCGCGTCCGGGTCGCCCTTCGCGAGCGCGGCCAACAGCGCCTGGGAGGCCACCGGTTCGGGGATGTCGGTCCCCTCGCCCAACCGGTCGAACTCCCGGAACACCGCCGGTGTCGACAGCCCCCGCCCGGCCATCGCGAACACCCAGTGGAAGGTGCCCCCGACCTCCAGGGCCGTGAGCCGCTCCCCCCGCCCGACACCCAGCGCCGCCCCGCCCACCAGGCTGAACGGCACATCGCTGCCCAACTCGGCGCAGATGTCGAGGAGTTCGGCCCGCGAAGCACCGGTGCCCCACAAGGCGTCGCAGGCCACCAGCGCGCCCGCGCCGTCCGCACTGCCGCCCGCCATGCCCCCGGCGACGGGGATGTCCTTGTCGATGTGGATGTGCACGGCGGGGTCACGGTGGTATCGCTCAGCGAGCGCTACGGCCGCCCGCGCCGCCAAGTTGCCGCGGTCCAGCGGCACTTGGGCCGCGTCCGGGCCCGCACAGGTGATGCGGAGTTCGTCGGCCGGGGCCACGGTGACCTCGTCGTACAGGCCCACCGCGAGGAAGACGTTGGCCAGGTCGTGGAAGCCGTCGGGGCGCGCGGCGCCCACCGCGAGCTGGACGTTGACCTTGGCGGGGACGCGGACCGTCACGCTCACTTACTCGGACTCCTTGTGCTCAGCCTTGTGTTCGGCGGCGTCAGCCTTGTGTTCGGCGATGCGGGCGAACTCCTCGACCGTCAGCGACTCCCCGCGCGCCTGCGGCGACACCCCGGCCGCCACCAGCGCCGCCTCGGCCGCCGCCGCCGACCCCGCCCAGCCGGCCAGCGCGGCCCGCAGGGTCTTGCGGCGCTGCGCGAAGGCCGCGTCGACCACGGCGAACACCTCGCGCCGGTCGGCGGTGGTCTTCAGCGGCTCGGCCCTCCGGGTGAGCGCCACCAGGCCGCTGTCCACGTTCGGCGCGGGCCAGAAGACGGTACGGCCGATGGAACCGGCCCGCTTGACCTCGGCGTACCAGTTGGCCTTCACGGACGGGACGCCGTACACCTTCGAACCGGGCGGCGCGGCCAGCCGGTCGGCGACCTCCGCCTGGACCATCACCAGGGTGCGCTCGATGCTCGGGAAGTGCTCCAGCATGTGCAGCAGGACCGGTACGGCCACGTTGTACGGCAGGTTGGCGACCAGTGCGGTCGGGGGCGGGCCCGGCAGCTCGGTCACCTGCATCGCGTCGGAGTGCACCAGCGCGAAACGCTCGGCCCGCTGGGGCATGCGGGCGGTCACCGTGGCCGGGAGCGCCCCGGCGAGGGTGTCGTCGATCTCCACGGCGGTGACGCGGTCGGCGACTTCCAGCAGCGCGAGGGTGAGCGAGCCGAGGCCTGGGCCTACCTCTACGACCACGTCGTCCTCGCGGACGTCTGCGGTGCGGACGATGCGGCGGACGGTGTTGGCGTCGATCACGAAGTTCTGGCCGCGTTGCTTTGTGGGGCGGACGTTCAGGGCTGCGGCCAGTTCGCGGATTTCGGCGGGGCCGAGGAGGGCGGTGTCGGGGGCGGGGTTGCTGCTCACGGGACTAAGGGTACGGGGCCTGATTTCAGGTGCGGGTCGACTGTAGCTAGGTGCGCAGTTCCCCGCGCCCCTGAGGGATGGGGGCTGCGCCCCCTATCCCTCACCCGTGCAGCCTCGTCCCGCAGTGCGGCCATGGGCTCGACCCCCGCCGTACGTACAGCCTCTTCGCTCGGAACGTCTGTTCCTCCGCGCTCGCGTCCTGAGGGCGGCCCGTGCCGCCGAGGCTGTGCCAGGTGTGGGTGTCGAACTGGTAGAGGCCGCCGTAGGTGCCCGAGGGGTCGACCGCGCCGGGGCGACCGCCGGACTCGCAGGTCGCGAGGCCGTGCCAGTTGAGGTGGTCGGCGCCCTGCACCGAGGTGGGCCTGGGTTTTGTGCCGACCTTGACGAGCTCGGAGCGGGGTTCGCGCACCAGTCGGTCCTCGACCCGGCGGGGCTTCTCCTTGACGCCGTTGACCGTGCGCAGGGCGTAGGTGACCCGGCGCAGGCCGGGCTGTCCGGCGCGTTCGACGACCTCGGTGCCCTTGAAGAGGGTGGGGTCGTCGGTGCGTTCCACCTTGAAGGGGATCGCCTCCTCGCGGACCTCGCGGGTGCCGGTGACCCGCAGCACGGTGACCGTCTGGCCGTCGCGCGGGAAGCTGTCGGCCGGGACCGAGGTGGTGTCCTCGCCGTGCAGACCGATCCCGGCCTCCTCGACCACCTCGCCGACCGTGGCCGCGTTGGTGCGGATCGTGCGGGCGCGGCCGTCGGCCATGATCGTGACGGAACGCTCGGTGCGCACGTCGAGCGCGAGCCCGGCGCGGCCGATGGGCTGGGAGCGCGAGGTCGAGACGTACGCCCCCTCCGCACGCACCCCGAGCTGTTCGAGCGCCTCGTCGACCGTGCGCGCCGTGGTCCACACTTCGCGCTGGTGCCCGTCGATGGTGAGCCGCACCGGGCGGCCGTAGCGCACCGCGACCTCGTCGCCACTGGCGAGGGGCGCGTCGCGGCCGGGCGCGACCACGTCGTGCGCGCCGACGTCCACGCCCTGCTGGGCGAGGAGTTCGGTGACGTCGTCGGCGAAGGTGTGCAGGGTGCGCGGCTTGCCGTCGACGTTCAGCTCGATCGCCTTGTCCTTGGCGACGAACGCGGTGGTGCCGCCGGCGAGGAACGCGACGACCAGTGCCTGCGGCACCAGCCGCCGCATGCCGGCGGCCGTCGGGCCCGGACGCTCGGCTCTGCGTCTGCGTTCCGCCCGGCCCGGCGCGGGGCTCACCGCCTGCCGCGGGAACATGGGCTCCGTCGCCTCGTAGGCGGGCCGGTAGGTGTCCTCGTAGCCAGCGCCGTAGAAATCGGCGCGCAGGCCGCGGTCGTACGTCTCGTACGTTTCGTAGGGCTCGTACGTCTCGTAGGTCTCGGAGTTGCTCACGCGACACGCTCCAGAGGGCCAGAGGGGTCCGGATCGGGCCACCAGAACCTAGCGGAGCGACTGTCACTCTCCAAAGCGGCGCGGCTACTCAGAGTTGTGTTCGGGTGGTTCGGGCGCCTCAGTACGCGAACGCTCGGGCCGTGTTGGCGGCGATCGCCGACGCCAGCGCGTCCTCGTCCAGGTCCCGGACCGCTGCCATCGCCCGGACCGTGACCGGAACGAGATAGGGGGCGTTGGGCCGTCCGCGGTACGGGGCGGGGGTCAGGAAGGGGGCGTCGGTCTCCACCAGGACCAGTTCGAGGGGGGCCACGGCGAGCGCGTCCCGCAGGTTCTGGGCGTTCTTGAAGGTGACGGTGCCGGCGAACGACATGAAGTACCCGGCGCGGGCGCAGAGTTCGGCCATCTCGGCGTCGCCGGAGTAGCAGTGGAAGACGGTCCGCTCGGGGGCGCCCTCCTCCTTGAGGACGCGCAGGACGTCGGCGTGGGCGTCGCGGTCGTGGATGACCAGGGCCTTGCCGTGCCGCTTGGCGATCTCGATGTGCGCGCGGAACGACTGCTCCTGAGCGGCCTTGCCCTCGGGCCCGGTGCGGAAGTAGTCGAGCCCGGTCTCGCCGACGCCCTTGACCTGCGGGAGCCCGGCCAGTTGGTCGATCTCCGCGAGCGCCTCGTCCAGGGCGGCCTGTCCCCCCGGCACCCTTGCGCCCTGCCGGGACCAGCCGTCGGGGTCGCCGTGGACTATGCGCGGGGCCTCGTTCGGGTGCAGGGCCACCGTCGCGTGGACGGCGTCATACCGGGCGGCCGTCTCGGCGGCCCAGCGGGAGCCCTTCAGGTCGCAGCCGACCTGTACGACCGTGGTGACACCGACGGACGCGGCCTTCGCGAGCGCCTCCTCCACCGTGCCGGACTGCATGTCGAGGTGGGTGTGGGAGTCGGCGACGGGCACCCGGAGGGGCTCCGGGAGCGGTGGCGCCGCGTTCTTGTCGCTGGAGGCAGGCATGCCCCGATCCTACGAAAGGGGCATGCCCACCCGGTTCTCGGAGCCGGTCCGGCGCTAGCTCGCCTTGCGGTGGTGGAACGGGTGCAGAAGGTCGGACAGGTGCCAGTGGTGTTCCCCGGTCTCCGGGAGCGGGGTCACGGAGTCGTCCGCGCCCTCCTCCTGCTCCGCCGCGACCCGGGGCCGTGGCGCCTGGTACTGCCGCTGCGCCGCGTCCCGCACCGACGACACCTGGCCCGCCCGCATGATGCGCACGACATGCCCGTCACAGTTGAAGCACGCCGGACGGCTCAGCGGCGACGGCACGACCTGGCCGTCCGCCACGTACATCACGAACTGGTGGCCGTCGGTGTCGACGTGGTGCTCTATCTCGTACGACTGCTCCCAGCCGTGCCCGCACCGCATGCAGGCGAAGGAGTACGACTCGTTCACCACGGCGGTGGCGGGGCCACGGAGGCCGGTCTGCCCTGCGATCTCACTCATGCCAGCTCCTGCTTGCTGTCCGCTGGACAAGCGCCCCCGGCCAGGAGATTCCCCCCGGAATCCCGTTGGAGGCGAGGGACGGGTGCGTCCCTTCATCCAGTGGACGCCTCCGGCAGGGCGAACGCATCAGTCCTGTCGACTGTTGGAGGCGATTTGGACTTTCCTTGTCGAATCACCCTGGCGACCCGGTCGGGACTTTGCATTCGGCGACCCCGCTTTGCCCCGCCATGGGGCGCACGCTCATGGGAGGAGCGCCCTGCTCAGAAGGGGTTTCCGCCCAGCTCAGAAGGGATTTCGCGGACGCTCGGAGCGCACGCTCAGAGGGGTTTTTGCGCACTCTTCGCCGCCACCACGGCATCGAACACCTCACGCTTGGGAACGCCCGCCTCCACCGCGACCGCGGCGATCGCTTCCTTTCGCCGCTCCCCCGCCTCCTCGCGCACCCGCACCCGCCGTACCAGCTCGTCGGCGTCGAGTTCCTCGATCTTCTCCGGCGCCCCTTCCACCACGACGGTGATCTCGCCGCGCACGCCCTCCGCGGCCCACTCGGCCAGTTCGCCGACCGGGCCGCGCTTGATCTCCTCGTACGTCTTGGTCAGCTCCCGGCAGACGGCGGCCCGCCGCTCGGCACCGAACACCTCGGCCATCGCGGCGAGGGTGTCGTCGAGCCGGTGCGGCGCCTCGAAGTAGACGAGGGTCCGCCGCTCGCCCGCCACCTCGCGCAGCCGTGACAGCCGCTCGCCGGCCTTCCTCGGCAGGAACCCCTCGAAGCAGAACCGGTCCACCGGCAGCCCCGACAGCGCGAGCGCGGTGAGCACGGCGGACGGCCCCGGTACGGCGGTCACCTTGATGTCCCGCTCCACGGCGGCGGCGACCAGCCGGTACCCCGGGTCGGACACCGACGGCATCCCCGCGTCGGTCACCAGCAGCACCCGCGCCCCGCCGAGCAGGGCCTCGACCAGCTCGGGCGTCCGCGCGGCCTCGTTGCCCTCGAAGTACGACACGACGCGCCCCTTGGGCTGCACCCCGAGCGCCTGCGTCAGCCGCCGCAGCCGCCGCGTGTCCTCGGCGGCGACGACATCGGCCCCCGCCAACTCCTCGGCGAGCCGCGGCGGGGCGTCCGCGATGTCACCGATGGGAGTGCCGGCAAGGACCAGAGTTCCGGGAGCAACTGTCACGTTTCCATCCTCTCAGGAGCAAGGAACGGGACTCACACAGATGGGTTCCCTACGATGGCGCGGTGACCAGTACCGCGTCCTCCACGGACACCCTGCAAGGGCAGGCACCGCAAGACCAGCGGCCGTCGTGGCAGCAGCGGCTGCGCCGATTCGGATATTCGGCGGGGCCCAGAGGCGACGTACGCGACCGGCTGGTGCCGGCGTACGCGGAGCCCAGCCCCCGGCTGTGGTCGGCGCTCGGCCTTACGCCCACCCTCACCGACCGCATCACCCGCTGGTCCGCGTGGGGCGGCCCGCTGCTGGTCACACTGCTGGCGGGCGCGCTGCGCTTCTACCACCTGGGCAGCCCCAAGGCGGTGATATTCGACGAGACGTACTACGCGAAGGACGCGTGGGCCCTCGTCCACCACGGCTTCGAGGTCAACTGGGACAAGAACGCCAACGACCTGATCCTCCAGCACAACGGTCACATCGCCATCCCGTCGGACGCGGCCTATGTCGTGCACCCGCCGGTCGGCAAGTACGTCATCGGCCTCGGCGAGCTGATCTTCGGCTTCAACCCGTTCGGCTGGCGCTTCATGACGGCGCTGCTCGGCACGCTGGCCGTCCTGATGCTGTGCCGGATCGGCCGCCGCCTGTTCCGCTCGACGTTCCTGGGCTGTGTGGCGGGCGTCCTGATGTCGCTCGACGGCCTGGCCTTCGTGATGGCCCGCACCTCGCTGCTCGACGGGGTGCTGATGTTCTTCGTGGTGGGCGCGTTCGGCTGTCTGCTGATCGACAGGGACAGGGCCAGAGCGAAACTCGCGGCAGCACTACCGGTCGACGCCGACGGCCGGGTCCGCCCCGACGCGCACACCGCCGACACCCTGTTCCTCGGCTGGCGCCCCTGGCGCTGGCTGGCGGGCCTGCTGCTCGGCCTCGCGATCGGCACCAAGTGGAACGGCCTCTACATCATGGCCGCCTTCCTCGTGATGACCCTCCTGTGGGACGTCGGCTCCCGCAAGGTCGCGGGCGCCCGCAACGCGTACGTGGCGGTCCTGAAGTACGACCTCGGTCTCGCCTTCTTCGCCACGGTCCCGGTGGCCGTCACGGTCTACCTCACGTCCTGGATCGGCTGGATCGTCTCGCCGACCAACGGCAAGGGCGGCTACTTCCGCAACTGGGCGGCGACCGACGGCAAGGGCGGCTTCTGGAGCCACTTCCTGCCGGACTGGGTGCGCAGCCTGTGGCACTACGAGCACGAGGTCTACGAGTTCAACGTCGGCCTGCACTCGCCGCACACGTACATGTCCAACCCCTGGAGCTGGCTCGTCGACGGCCGCCCGGTCTCGTACTTCTACGAGTCCCCCTCCCCCGGCTCGGACGGCTGCCCGGTCAACGCCGGCGAGAAGTGCGCCCGCGAGGTCCTCGCCATCGGCACCCCGATGCTGTGGTGGGCGGCCTGCTTCGCGCTCCTGTACGTCCTGTGGCGCTGGGCGTTCCGCCGCGACTGGCGCGCGGGCGCGATCGCCTGCGGCGTCGCGGCCGGCTACCTCCCCTGGTTCCTGTACCAGGACCGCACGATCTTCTTCTTCTACTCCATCGTCTTCCTCCCCTTCCTCTGCCTCGCGGTCGCGATGCTGATCGGCGCGATCATCGGCCCACCGGGCTCCAGCGACACCCGCCGGGTGACGGGCGCGGTCGGCGCGGGCGTCCTCGTCCTGCTGATCACCTGGAACTTCATCTACTTCTGGCCCCTGTACACGGGCACGGCCCTGCCGATCGACCAGTGGCGGTCGCGGATGTGGCTGGACACCTGGGTCTAGTCCTGCCGCACGACGTCATCGGCGGGCCCGCCGTCCAGCTTGTCCGTGCCGGGTCCGCCGTACAGCTCGTCCTTGCCCCCGTCGAACCGGCCGCCGTCGCGGTTGTCGCCCCGCAGCATGTCGTCGCCGCTGTTGCCGTGGAGGACGTCGTCACCGATGCCGCCGTACAGCAGGTCGTCGCCCGGGCCGCCGTAGATCGTGTCGTCGCCCTGTTCGCCGTGCAGGCTCTCGTCGCCCGAACCGCCGTAGAGGACGTCGTCACCCGGTCCGCCGTCGGCGCTGCCGCCGCCGTCGACGTGGATCGTGTCGTCGCCCTTGCCGCCGTAGACGATCCCGGGACGCCCGCTCATCGTGAGGGTGTCGTCGCCGTTGTCGCCCCGGACGATCTGGGCCTCTTGGGCGGTGCCGGTCCAGGTGTCCTTGCCTGAGCCCAGGCTGATCTCGTTGTAGCCGAAGTTGTAGAGGGATGACGGGCCTACGTGGTTGTGCACGACGACGGAGTCGTTGGCGTCGCTGAGGCTCATGTGGAGCGTCGAGACCGCGTCCGTCATCATGTCGTCGACCATGGCCGTACAGGCGACCTTGGTGTGGTCCTCGGGGTCGGGGTAGACGCAGCCGGGCGCCACCGCGTTGATCCGGACCACGTCGTCGATCACATAGCGGAGGTTCTTCCTGGTGTCGTCCAACGCCGTCTCGGTGACGACCACATGGTTGGCCTGGTGACGGCCCGCCGTGTACTGGACCGCTTGGCCGCCCCCTCTGGCAACGGCGGGCGGCCCGTCGAGAGGTTCGGACTCCGCCCGCATCCCGATCCGCACGGCGACCCCCACCGCGAGCAGGACCACCAGCACCACCCCGGCGCCGAGCGCCCGTCTGCCGGTAAGTCGAGCGAGCATGTGCTACCCCCATGGCCGGTCACGGAATACGGCGATTCAGACGACCCGCGGTCTCCGCCCCCGGTTGCGCACCCCCTCCGAGCATTCACTCGGCGTTCATGTAGGTGACCCGGCCCGGGGGTCAGATTCAGACACCTGATCTCCGTTAGGACAACAAAAGGCAACACCCCTCACAGCTTTCCCCCACGCCACCTACAGTTCGGAGGACTGATCCGGGGAGGGACTGCGTCATGCGCAAGGGGGTAAAGGCCACCGTCATCGGCAGCGTGTTCGCCGTGATGGTGGGAGGGGCGGGGTACGGCGCGTACAACGTCGTGTCCGCGTTGGGCGGCAGTTCGGGTGTGGGGGGTTCCAGCGGGTCCGAGGCTGTGAAGACCGGGCCGCCGAGTGCCTCCGAGGTCAAGGAGACGACGGCGAAGTTCTTCGCGGCCTGGGAGAAGGGACAGGCGGTGACGGCGGCGTCGTACACGAACAACGACGCGGCGGCCGACGCCGTGCTGGAGTCCTACAGCGGGGCCGCGCACATCACCGGCGTGAAGATCACCCCCGGTGCGGCCACCGGCACCGGCGGCGCCACCGTGCCGTTCACCGTGAAGGCGACGGTGTCGTACGACGGGAAGTCCAAGCCGCTGTCGTACGGGAGTCGACTGACCGTCGTACGCGGGAAGACCACCAGGCGGGCCCTCGTCGACTGGCAACCGACCGTCGTGCACCCGGAGTTGAAGACCGGCGACACCCTCGTCACCGGTGAGTCCGCGAGCCCGGCGATCGAGGCCGTGGACCGGAACGGGGCCGTGCTGACCAAGGAGAGGTACCCCTCGCTGGGGCCGATCCTGGACGAGTTGCGCGCCAAGTACGGCGACAAGGCGGGTGGTACGCCCGGTATCGAGCTGTCGATCAAGCACCAGGCGGAGGACTCGGCCGAGACCACGCTGGTGACCCTGGAGAAGGGCAGGGCCGGCAAGCTGCGGACGACGCTCAGCGCCCCCGCGCAGGCCGCCGCCGAGAAGGCCGTCACGAAGTACACGGAGTCGTCCGTCGTGGCCCTGGAGCCGAGCACCGGGCAGGTGCTGGCGGTCGCCAACAACCGGGTCGACGGCTTCAACGCCGCGTTCCTGGGGAAGCTGGCGCCCGGCTCGACGATGAAGATCATCAGTGCCGCCACGCTCATCGACAACGACATCACGTCGATGAGCGGTGCGGCGCCCTGTCCGGCCACCGCGACCTGGCATAGCCAGACCTTCCACAACCTGGCGGGACTGGCCCCGGACGAGGGCGCCACGCTCGCCGACAGCTTCGCCCGCTCCTGCAACACCGCGTTCGTGAAGTTCGCCGACTCGGTCAAGGTCGACTCGCTGACCAAGGAGGCCGAGGACCGCTTCGGGCTCGGCCGGGACAACTGGAAGACCGGCATCCCGTCCTTCGACGGTTCGGTGCCCGCGTCCGGCGGCCCGGACACCGCGGCCAACCTGATCGGCCAGGGCCAGGTGCAGCTCAGCCCTCTGAACATGGCGTCGGTGACGGCCACCGCGAAGACGGGCACGTTCCGGCAGCCGGTGCTCGTCGCGCAGAGCCTCGACGACCGTCAACTGGCCACCGCCAAGGGCCTGTCGGCCAGTACGTCGGCCCAGTTGCGGGCGATGATGAACCGCACCGCGACCAGCGGCACCGCGGCCGGCATCATGTCGGGGCTCGGCGGCACCATCGGCGCGAAGACGGGCTCCGCCGAAGTGGACGGGCAGTCCAAGTCGAACAGTTGGTTCGCCGGCTACCGCAACGACGTGGCGGCGGCGGCCATGACCCAGGACGGCGGCCACGGCATCGACGCCGCCGGACCGATCGTCCGCGCGGTCCTGGCGGCAAGTGGCTGAACTCACGCCCGCAGGACGGGAACTCACCCGCACAGGACGGGACTCTAGGCTGGGCCCCGTCGTTGGGGTGTGTGAGGGCTGAGGGCCGATATCGACGGGGGCCCAAAGGGATTCGCGGAGGATCGGGAACGTGGGCACGAGGGGCAAGAGAAGGCGCGTCGCCGAGCGGCGGAAGGCGAGACCCGCCGTGGTCGGCGGGGTGATCGCGGTGGCCGTCGTCGGCGCGGGCGTCGGCGCCTACGCGCTGTACGACGGCGGGGCCTCGGCCGAGGCGCGCACGTCGAACACCGCGGACCACAAGGCCATCAAGAAGGGCCCGCTGTCGGCGACCGAGGTGCAGACGACCGCGAAACGGTTCCTCGCCGACTGGCAGCAGGGCAAGGTCGCCCAGGCCGCCGCCGCCACCGACAAGTCCACGGCGGCCACCGCCCTGCTCACGGGCTACACGAAGAACGCCCACATGGCGGGTATCACCGTCACCGAGGGCACCCCCGCCGGCGCCAAGGTCCCCTTCTCCGTGAAGTGCACGGTGTCGTACAAGGGCATCACCAAGCCGATGTCGTACAGCACTTCACTCAGCGTCGTCCGCAGCGCCAAGGACGGCAAGCCGTACGTCGCCTGGCACGCCTCCGTCGTCCACCCGGACCTCGCGGACGGCGACACCCTGGTCACCGGCGAGTCCGGCACCCCGCCGATCAAGGCCTACGACCGTGACGGCGGCGAGCTGACGACGGCCAAGTACCCGTCCCTGGGGCCGGTGTTGGACGGGCTGCGGGAGAAGTTCGGCAAGAAGGCCGGCGGCAAGGCGGGCATCGAGCTGCGGGTGGTCCGCGGCAAGACGTCCAAGGAGTCCGACAAGACGCTGGTCGAGCTGAGCAAGGGCACGCCGGGCAAGGTGAAGACGACGCTGAGCCCGACGCTCCAGGCGGCGGCCGAGCAGCAGGTCGACAAGCAGAAGAACTCCTCGGTCGTGATGATGCGCGCGTCGACCGGCGAGATCCTGGCCGTGGCGAACGCCTCGCACGGCTTCAACGTGGCCTTCCAGGGCTCCCTGGCCCCCGGTTCCACGATGAAGATCGTGACGTCGACGATGCTCTTCGAGAAGAACCTGATCACCCCGGACGCGTCGCACCCCTGCCCCAAGACGTACAAGCTCGCGGGCTGGACCTTCCACAACGACGACGACTCGGAGATCAAGAAGGGCACGTTCAAGATGGCCTTCGGGGCCTCCTGCAACAACGCCTTCATCAACTTCGCGCCCAAGCTGTCGAACAGCGACCTGACGACGGAGGCCCAGCAGGTCTACGGCCTCGGCATGAACAACTGGGCCATCGGCGTCCCCACCTTCGACGGCTCGATCCCGGTGCAGAGCGGCGCGCAGATGGGCGCCTCGCTGATCGGCCAGGGCGGGGTCCGGATGAACCCGCTGAACATGGCGTCGGTGGCGTCGACGGTCGACACGGGCACCTTCCACCAGCCGTATCTGGTCTCGGCGAAGGTCGACGGCCGCACGCTGGCGAAGGCCTCGCGCACGATGTCGTCGACGACGCAGGCCGAGCTGAAGGACGTCATGAAGTACACGGCGGACTACGGCACGGCGACCAAGGCGATGGCCGGGCTCGGTCCGGACTACGGCGCGAAGACCGGCTCGGCAGAGGTCGACGGCCAGAAGAAGCCCAACGGCTGGTTCACCGCGTACAAGGGCGACCTCGTCGGCGCGGGCGTGGTCCAGGCGGGCGGCCACGGCGGCGACACCGCGGGCCCGATGGTGGCGGCGCTGCTGAAGCTGGGCAGCAGCCTCGGCGGCTGACCCGCCGGGGGCTCAGCTCCCGACGGGTGCGGTGGCCATATAGGTCCGCCGCAGGAACCGCATGATCGTCTTCGTCTCGAACTGGACGACGGAGACGCCCTGTTCGGAGTGGAACTCCACCACGGCCTGCACCCGCCCGCACGGCCACACCCGCACCTCGCCGCTGCCGGCCGGGGCACGCAGCCCCTGTTCCAGCAGCGCGCGGGAGAAGGTCCACTCATGCGCTCCGGGCAGGCCGATACGGACGGCTCGCGGATCGGAATCGGGGTCGTACCGCAGGACCACAGGGACGGCGTCAGCATCCAGCCGGTCCACGTCCTCGTCGGTGACGATATGGGCTCGCGCGTACTGTTCGACTACGGACATCGGGCGGCCCCTTACGCTGAGTGACCTGTGTGAAAGCTATGCATCCGCTTCCACTACCCCAATGTCGCATATTTTCCCGGAACCGCCTTCCGAGGCGACAGATCTCACATCCGCGGCCTGGTATTTTCGCCCTCTTGCAAAGCACTCGCAATAACCATCTAAAATCATCTCCGTGCATGTGCCTGACGGATTCATCGACGCCCCCGTATCCGCCGCGACCGGAGTGGTCGCGGCCGCCGCCATCGCATGGAGTCTGCGCGGTGCGCGGCGCGAGCTCGACGAGCGCACGGCACCGTTGGCCGGTCTGGTCGCCGCCTTCATCTTCGCCGTGCAGATGCTCAACTTCCCGGTCGCGGCCGGCACCAGCGGCCATCTGCTGGGCGGCGCCCTGGCCGCGATCCTGGTCGGCCCCTACACAGGCGTCCTGTGCGTGTCCGTCGTGCTGCTCATGCAGGGCATCCTCTTCGCGGACGGCGGGCTGACCGCGCTCGGCGTGAACATCACCGACATGGCGCTGACGACGACGGTCGTGGCGTACGCCGTCTTCCGCGGCCTGGTGAAGGTGCTGCCCCGCGGCCGCCGCTCGGTCACCGTCGCATCCTTCGTCGCGGCCCTGCTCTCCGTCCCGGCCGCCGCCCTCGTCTTCACCCTCCTCTACGCGCTCGGCGGCACCACCGACGTCTCGATCGGCAAGGTCGCCACCGCGATGATCGGCGTGCACGTCCTCATCGGCGTCGGCGAGGCGGCCATCACCGCGCTCACCGTGGGCGCCGTGATCGCCGTACGCCCGGATCTCGTGTACGGCGCGCGCGGCCTGGAGCGGCGGCTCAAGCTGCGGGTGAACGGCGAACTGGTGGACACGCCCGGCCAGTTGGAGCCGGTCGCCGCCCGGCGGACCTCGCACCGCAAGGTGTGGCTCACCGGCCTGGCCGCCTCCCTCCTCCTCGCCGGATTCGTCAGCTTCTACGCCTCCTCGAACCCCGACGGCCTGGAGAAGGTCGCCGCCGACCAGGGCATCGACCAGAAGGCGAAGGAGCACGCCTCGGCCGACTCCCCGCTCGCCGACTACGGCGTCAAGGACGTCGAGGACGCCCGGGTCTCCGGCGGGCTCGCGGGCGTGATCGGCGTCGGCGTCACGGTCGTCGCCGGGAGCGGGGTCTTCTGGGCGGTCCGCAGGCGCCGTAGCACCTCGCAGGCGGCCTGAGATGGGCGCGGGCCACGCCCACCGGCTCTACCGGCACGGCCACTCCCCCGTCCACGCGCTGCCGCCGCACACCAAGCTGGCCGGCGTGTTCGCCTTCGTGGTGGTCGTGGTGTCGACCCCGAGGGAGGCGATGTGGGCGTTCGGCCTCTACGCCGCCCTCCTCGCCTGCGTCGCGTACGCGGCCCGTGTGCCCGCCGCCTTCCTGCTCCGCCGGCTGCTGATCGAGGTCCCCTTCGTCGCGTTCGCGGTGCTCATGCCGTTCGTGGCGGAGGGCGATCAAGTGCACGTCCTGGGGCTTGAGTTGAGCGTGAACGGCCTGTGGGGCGCGTGGAACGTCCTGGCGAAAGGCACGTTGGGCGTCGCCGCCTCCGTCCTCCTCGCCGCCACCACCGAACTCCGCGAACTCCTCCTGGGCCTACAGCGGTTGAAGCTTCCCCCGCTCCTCGTCCAGATCGCGTCCTTCATGATCCGCTACGGCGATGTCATCACCGACGAGATGCGCCGGATGCGGATCGCCCGCGAGTCACGGGGCTTCGAAGCCCGGGGCATCCGGCACTGGGGCGTGCTCGCGAAGTCGGCGGGCGCGCTGTTCATCCGCTCCTACGAACGCGGGGAACGTGTCCATCTGGCCATGGTGAGCCGGGGTTACGCCGGTTCGATGCCGGTGATCGACGAGGTGACCGCGTCCCGGGCGCAGTGGTCGTACGCCCTCGCCCTGCCCTGTGCCGCCCTCGTCGTATGCCTGTTGGGATGGACCCTGTGACCGTTTCCCCCGCCTCCCTGGAGGTCGCCGGCCTCGCCTTCGCCTACCCCGACGGCCATCAGGCCCTGTTCGGCGTCGACTTCACCGTGGCGCGCGGCGAACGGGTCGCCCTCCTCGGCCCCAACGGCGCCGGCAAGACCACCCTCGTGCTGCACCTCAACGGCATCCTCACCGGCGGCGCGGGCACGGTGACGGTCGCCGGACTCCCGGTCGGCAAGCGGCACATGGCGGAGATCAGGCGCCGGGTCGGCATCGTCTTCCAGGACCCCGACGACCAGCTCTTCATGCCGACGGTCCGCGAGGACGTGGCGTTCGGCCCGGCGGCGGCCGGGATGAAGGGCGCTGAGTTGGCCGAACGGGTGCGTACGGCACTGGAGTTGGTCGGCATGGCGGACTTCGCCGACCGTCCCCCGCACCATCTGTCGTTCGGCCAGCGCCGCAGGGTCGCGGTCGCGACGGTGCTGGCGATGGAACCGGAGATCCTCGTCCTGGACGAGCCCTCCTCCAACCTCGACCCGGCCTCCCGGCGCGAACTGGCCGACATCCTGCGGTCGTTGGACGTCACGGTCCTCATGGTCACGCACGACCTGCCGTACGCGATGGAGTTGTGCCCGCGCGCGCTGATCCTGAGCGAGGGCGTGATCGCGGCGGACGGGAAGACCGGCGAACTCCTCGCCGACGAGGCGCTGATGCGCGCCCATCGGCTGGAGCTGCCCTTCGGGTTCGACCCGCGCTCGGTGACGCGGTCCGTGACAATGGGCGCGTGACGAACGAGGACCATACGGTTGTTGGCGGGTCGCTGCTTCTCGACGAGCAGTTGTGCTTCGCGCTGTACGCGGCCCAGCGCGCGCTGACGGCCGCCTACCGCCCGCTCCTCGAAGAGCTGGAGCTGACCTACCCGCAGTACCTCGTCCTCCTCGTCCTGTGGGAGCGCGGCGAGACCCCGATCAAGGAACTGGCGACCGCCCTGCGCCTCGACTACGGCACGGTGTCACCGCTGCTGAAGCGCCTGGAGACGGCGGGACTCGTCCGCCGGGAGCGCGCGGCACACGACGAGCGCTCGGTCCTGGTCGCCTGCACGGAGCGCGGCAGCACCCTGAGGGAGCGCGCGGCCCGAGTACCCGGCGCGCTGCTCGCGGCGACGGAGCTGGAGATGCCGGAGGTCGCACGGCTGCGTGCGGAGTTGTGGCGGCTGGCGGAGCGCGCGGAGGCGGCAGCCACAGCCGAGCGGACCCGCTGACCATGGGTTACCAGCGGTTCCCACCCCCTGGCGGCCAGCGGGCCCCTACCGGTCAGTATCTTGTGCACGATGTAGTTGCCCACTCTCGTGTTCCCGTTCTCTTGTTCCGTCCTGGGGAGGTCCCGCCATGGCCGACGACACCGCAGTCGACACCCGCCCGACGAAGATCATGTACGTCGCCGAGGCCACTGCCCACGGCGGCCGGGACGGCTATGTCAGCAGCCTGGACGGACAGCTCGCCCTCCAGGTCGCGATGCCCCCGGCGCTGGGCGGCGACGGCAACGGCACCAACCCCGAGCAGCTCTTCGCGGCCGGCTACAGCTCCTGCTTCCACAACGCGCTGGTCCTGGTGGGCCGCCGGGCCGGCTTCGACCTGACCGGCTCCACGGTCGCCGCGAAGGTCGGCATCGGCCCCAACAAGCAGCGCGGCTACGGCCTCGCGGTCGCCCTGAGCGTGTCCCTGCCGATCCTCGACCAGGACATCGCGGCGAAGCTGGTGGACGCGGCCCACGAGGTCTGCCCGTACTCGAACGCGACCCGCGGGAACATCGACGTCACGATCCTGCTTGGTTGACAGAGGGGCCGGACAGCGGAACGAGGAGCGCGGACGTGGACGTGAACGGCGTGGTGGCCGAGGGCTTCGAGTCGGTCAGGGAGGCGTTCGCAGGGAACTTCGAGCTGCTCGGGGACCGGGGCGCGGCGGTGACGGTGTACCGCGACGGGCACCGGGTCGTGGACCTGTGGGCCGGCACGAAGGACGTCGACGGCACCGCGCCCTGGCAGCGGGGCACCGCCCAGATAATCCGCTCGGCGACCAAGGGGGTGGCCTCGGCCGTACCGCTCCTGCTCGCGCAGCGCGGGGAGCTGGACCTGGACGCTCCGGTGGGCGAGTACTGGCCGGAGTACAAGGCGGCCGGCAAGGAACGGACCCTGGTGTGGCATCTGCTCGCCCACCGCGCGGGCGTGCCCGTCCTGGACCGCCCGCTGACACCGGAACAGGCCGCCGACCCGGTACTGGGCGCGCAGGCGGTGGCGGCGCAGGCGCCGGTGTGGGAGCCGGGCACGGATCACGGCTATCACGCGCAGACCTACAGCTGGCTGACCTGCGAACTCGTCCGCCGGGCGACCGGCAGGTCGATCGGCGAGTGGATCGCGGACGAGATCGCCGGTCCGCTCGGAGCGGACCTGTGGGTGGGCCTGCCGGAGGGCGAGGCAGGCCGGGTGGGCCGGGTGGCCCAGGTGGAGGCCGCCCAGGCGGAAGCGGGCGCACTCCGCGTCCGCCCCAAGCGGTCGGTCTCCGAGGCGTACGCGAACCCCGACTCCCTCACCCGGCGCGCGTTCGGCGCGATCACCCCGATGCCGGACGAGAACGACCCGGCGTACCGGGCGGCCGTACTCCCCGCCTCTAACGGCATCGCGACGGCGGACGGGCTGGCGCGCTTCTACGCCTCGCTCATCGGCGAACTGGACGGCGGGACAAGGCTGTTCGCGCCGGAGACGGTCGAACTGGCCCGCACGGAACGCTCGTCGGGCCCCGACCGCGTCCTGGTGATCAACACCCGTTTCGGCCTCGGCTACATGCTGCACGGCGGCGCGTCCCCGCTCCTCTCCGACCGCTCCTTCGGCCACCCGGGCCGGGGCGGCGCGCTCGGCTTCGCCGACCCGGAGTCGGGTATCGCCATGGGATATGTCACAAACGGCTTCCGCAAGAGCGTGACGGCGGACCCGAGGGCGCAGGCGCTGGTCAGGGCGGTCCGCACCGCCCTGTCGTAGCGCATTGGTAGGGATACGGCTTTCGGCACCATTACTGCCGTTCACGGCCGATGGGCAACACTGGGGTATGCGCTGCTGCATCTCCGCTCCCCTCGCGGCACTCGCCGCGCTCCCCACTCCCTACGACGTCCTGCGCTCCGGCGCCCTCCTCGTCCCCGCCCTGCTGCGCGCCGTCCCCTCGCGCGGCCGGGACAACTCCCTGGTGGCCGTCCATCTGGAACTGGTCACGCTCACCGAGGACAGCGCCATCATCACGTGGCACACGGGCATACGGGGAACCGACGGCGCCCGCGGCCATCTCCTCCCCGTGCTCACCGAGGGCGAGGTCGTCTACGGCACGCATCCGGCCCGGCTCAACCGTGTCGCCGCCGAGAACCGGCCGACCGCGCACCACCAGGTGGAGCTGACCGGTCTCGAACCCGGGCAGACGTACTACTACCGGGCGCGTTCGCGGGGTGTGACCGCGCTGCCGACGCCGCTGCACCATGTGCGGGGCAACGCGGTCGGCACCTCCGGACACGGGCTCGGCTCCCGGACCGGCACCTACTCCTTCACCACGCCCCAACCCCCGCCCGGCAGGCACCTGTTGTCGATCGCGCTCTGCAACGACCTGCACCTCGGCGAGACCACCGCGGGCCTGGTGGCCGGCTTCCCCATCGTGCGCGGGGTGTCCCAGACGGCGGGTCTCGCGGCCTACCCGGAGATCATGAGCCGGGCCCTGGTCGAGGAGGCCAGGCTGCGCGGCGCGGACGTGCTGCTGGCCGCCGGGGACCTCTCGGCGGGCGGATCACCGCGGGACGTGGCCGAGGCGCGGCGCATCCTGGACGGCTTCGGCACCCTCGGCCGGGACTACCTCGTCGTCCGCGGCAACCACGACCGCGCCGGACTGTCCACCGACACGTTCAGCGAGACCTTCGGCACCGGCACAGGGCCCGGCTACTTCGCGCACGACCTGGGCGGCCTGCGGATCATCGGCCTCGACACCTACCACAAGGCCGGCAACGGCGGCGACGCGGGCGGCCTCGGCGACGAGCAACTGTCGTGGTTCCGGGCCCGGTTGAGGTCCGAGCCGGACCGGCCGACCCTCGTCTTCGGCCACCACCCGCTGACGGTACGGGACTCCGTGTTCCCGGTGACGCGGGGCCAGCAGCTCGACCGCCGCCAGGCCCGCGCGATCGTCGACGCCTACGCCGCGGCGCCGGGCGTCTTCCTGCACCACGCGGGCCACACCCACCGCAACAAGCGGACCCTCCTGACCCGCGCCCCGCACGTCGTCCAGCAGGAGGTCACCGCGGCGAAGGACTACCCCGGCGGCTTCAGCCTGCTCCGCATCCACACCGGCGGCTACGCCCTCAACCACTACAAGTCCAGCGCCCCCGAGGCCCGCGAGTGGACCGAACGAGCCCGCCGTATGGCAGGCGGCCTCTGGCCCCACCACGCCCTGGGCCGCTCGGCCACGGACCGCAACAGTGTGCGGGCGCATGACCTGTCCGGCATCACCTCACTCCCCGTCCCCGCCTGAGACGAGTCGCCGATCACCCCGCCCGCAGCATCAGCCCGATACCGGCGACGAGCAGCACCGCGGCGGCGATCCGGGGCGCCCCGAAGCGTTCCTTGAAGAAGCACGCCCCGATGGCCGCACCGACAATGATCGACGACTCGCGCAGAGCGGCGACGGGAGCGAGGTCCGCGCGTGTCTGCGCCCATAGGACGAAGCCGTACGCCGCGAAGGACAGAGCGGCGCCGAGGAATCCCACGGCGGCGAACGGCCGTAGATCAGACAGCAGTTGACCGCGTCGCAGATACAGGGCGTAAGCCGGGACCATCCAGCCCTGAACGGCCATCAGCCAGCCGATGTACCCGAACGAGGACCCCGAGGCCCGCACCCCGAGCCCGTCGACGACGGTGTACGCGGCGATCGTCAGCCCCGTCGCCAACGCGGCGCCGATCGCGGCCCAGTTGGGCCGCCGCCCCCGAAGTCCCCACAGCGCGACGCCGGTCAGCCCCGTGCACGACAGGACGATCCCCGCGGCCGCCCACCCGTCCGGCACCTCGTGGGCGAAGACGGCGGCGAGGAAGGTGACGACGAGAGGCGCGGTGCCGCGCGCGATCGGATAGGCCTGCCCGAAGTCCCCGAGCCGGAAGGACTTCATCAGCAGCAGGTAGTACACGACATGGATGAGCGCGGAGCATCCGAGATAGGGCCACGCCCCGGCCGCCGGAAAGGCGGCGAACGGTACGAGCGCCAGCCCGATGACCATCCCGCCGCCCGAGATCAGCGTGAACCCGACCACCTTGTCGGTGATGCGGTGCGCGAGGGCGTTCCAGCAGGCGTGGGCGACCGCGGCGAGCAGAACGGCGGCGGCGACCCCCGGGGTCACGAGCTCAGCTCGCGCACATCCACGAGAGTCGCACCGGCGTGGGCGACAAGTTCCTTGGGCTCCATGGGAAACACGGCGTGCGGATTACCTGCGGCGGCCCACACGACACCGTGCGCGAGCAGGGACCGATCGGCGAGCACCCGCGTCTTCGTACGGTGCCCGAAGGGAGGCACACCCCCGATGGCATACCCGGTCGTCTCCCGCACGACCTCGGCCTTGGCCCGGGTCACCTTCTCTACGCCGAGCTCCTCCCTCACCCGCTCCACATCCACCCGGGACGCCCCGTCCATCAACACCAGCACGGGCACCCCGTCCGCCGCGAAGATCAGCGACTTGCAGATCTCACTCAACTCGCACCCGATCGCGGCGGCGGCCTCGGCGGCGGTACGCGTCGCATCCGGGAACCGCCGAATACGGGGCAGCACCTCCCCGAGCCCCAACTCCCGCAGGGCTTCAGCGAAACGGGGGCTGGCTCCGGAGTCCTCGCTGTCATTCATGGTCGTCATGTGAGGCACGGTAGCGGCGGCTGCACGGGCCCTGCGACCGAGTTCCAACCGCCGGACCGCCCGCTTCCTTGTCAGCCTCCGAAGGCCACCGCCTTCGCCTCGGCGACCTCCGCCGTACGCCCCGGTGCCGTGTGGTACTTCCAGTACAGATTCGTGTGCGCGATGACCTGGTCCGGGGGCGGCGCGCCCCACCTGCTGAGGTCCGACGTGGTGTGGGCGTCGCCGACGAGTGTGACGTCGTAGCCGCGGACGAACGCGCCGTGGAGCGTGGAGCGGATGCAGGCGTCGGTGGACGCGCCGGCCACCACCAGGTGTCCGACCTGGGCGGCCGCCAGTACCTCCTCCAGGGAGGTGTCCTCGAAGGAGTCGGGGTAGCGCTTGGGGACGAGGGGTTCCGGGTCGCGGCGGGTCAGCTCGGGGACGAACTGCCAGGCGTCGCTGCCCTCCGTGACGTTCTCGTCGGAGTGCTGGACCCAGACGACCGGGACGCCTTCCTCGCGTGCTCTGTCGACGAGCGCGGCGATGGTGGCGACGACCCTGTCACGCTCGTACGCGTCGGCCACGACGCCGACCTGGACGTCGATCAACAGCAGTGCGGTGCGGTGACGTTCGGACAAAGTGGTCATGTCCTCCACGCTAGCCCGCCCCACTGACAACGGCTCCGCACCGACAACGGCTCCGCTCAGATCGGCCGGAAACCCGGCGGCTCCGCGTCCCGCGACTGTTCGACGAAGTCGAGGACGAACGCGGTGAACGAGCCCTCGAAGACCTCCGGTTCCGTCCCGTGGCTGTGGGTGACGACCTTCCACCGCCCCGGGTCCGGATCGCAGGGCCAGAAGAAGTGCTCGTCGCCGGAGTGGTCGTAGCCCCAGGAGATCAGGCCGCCGGGTTCGGGATGGTAGGGGAACGGGTGGAAGTCCGGGATGCGGCGCCGGGACTCGCCGAACCTCTTGTGGATCTGCCGCATCCGGTCCAACAGCGGGCTGGTGCCCCGGGGATGGAAGACCACGAGTTCGTCGCAGATCACACCCGTGCCGAAGGTGTCGAGGAACCGCTTGAAGTCGGCGGGGAGCGCCGAGGCGACGTACGTCTCGACCCCCGTCCAGTCATCAGCGGACGAGTCCCTTGCCGCTGCCCCCGGCCCGAGCAGCCGTACCAGATCATCCAGTGCTGTCACGCCGGTCACCCTGCCACCGACGCGAACTGCCGCGCCACCAGAACTCGGTGACGCGGCAGCCCGGTTGCCCGGTGCCTCAGTGCCTCGCGGCAGCCGCCTCAGGCCCGGACCAGCTCCCGGTCCCCGTCGGGGTCGGAGTCCGTGGAGTTCTCGGCGTCCAGCTTCCGCAGGCCCTCGCCCTCGACGTCCACGTTGGGCAGGATCCGGTCGAGCCACTTCGGCAGCCACCACGCCCGCTTCCCGAGCAGGGCCAGCACCGCCGGGACGATCGCCATGCGGACCACGAACGCGTCGAAGAGGACCGCGACCGCCAGGCCGAAGCCGATCATCTTGACCATGGACTCGCTGGAGGTGATGAAGCCGGAGAAGACGGCCATCATGATGACCGCGGCGGCGGTGACGACCCGCGCGCCGTGCTTGAAGCCGGTGACCACCGCCTGGCTCGGCTTCTCGCCGTGGACGTAGGCCTCGCGCATCCGGGTCACGAGGAACACCTCGTAGTCCATGGCCAGGCCGAAGACCACGCCGACCAGGAAGATCGGCATCATCGACATGATCGGACCGGTCTCCTCGACGCCGATCAGGCTCGCCAGCCAGCCCCACTGGAAGACCGCGACGACCGCGCCGAGCGAGGCGAGCACGCTGAGCAGGAAGCCGAGGGCCGCCTTCAGCGGGACCAGGATCGAGCGGAAGACCACGATCAGGAGGAGGAAGGCGAGGCCGACCACCAGGCCCAGGTACGGGATGAGCGCGTCGTTGAGCCTCTGCGAGAAGTCGATGTTCATCGCCGTGGTGCCGGTGACGAGCACCTGCGCGTCGGTGTCGGCCTTGATGCCGGCGCCCTCGTCCCGGATGGTGTGCACCAGGTCCTCGGTGGTGACCGACGACGGCTTGGAGTCCGGTATGACGGTGATCGTGGCGGTGTCACCGGCCTTGTTGAAGGCGGCCGGGCTGACCGTCACCACGTCGTCGAGGGTCTTGATCTTGTCGGTCACCGTGCTGACGGCGGCCTTCGGGGCGTCGCTGTTCTTCGCGTCGACGACGATCATCAGCGGGCCGTTGAAGCCGGGCCCGAAGCCCTCCGCGAGGAGGTCGTAGGCCCGCCGCTGGGTGGTGGACGTCGGCTGCGAGCTGTCGTCGGGCAGGCCCAGTTGGAGCTGGCTGGCCGGCAGCGCGATCGCGCCGAGGCCGAGCACGCTGAGGACCAGGACGGCCGCGGGACGCCGTACGACGAAGCTCGCCCAGCGGGTGCCCATGTTCGGCCTGGCCGACTTGGCGGCCTCCTTGGCGCTGCCGCCGCCCAGCCACTTGGCCTTCTCGCCGGTCGGCTTGATCCTGCGGCCCGCGTAGCCGAGCAGCGCCGGGATCATGGTCAGCGCGATGAGCACCGCGACGACGACCGTGCCCGCCGCCGCGACACCCATCTTGGTCAGCATCGGCACGTTGACGACGGCGAGACCGGCCAGTGCGATGACGACGGTGAGTCCGGCGAAGACCACCGCGGAGCCCGCGGTGCCGACGGCCCGGCCGGCCGCCTCCTCGCGTTCGCGGCCCTCGGCCAGTTCGGCGCGGTAGCGGGACACGATGAACAGCGCGTAGTCGATGCCGACCGCGAGGCCGATCATCATCGCCAGCGTGGAGGTCGTCGAGCCCAGGTCCAGGGTCTTGGCGAGGGCGGTGATCGTCGAGACGCCGATGCCCACCCCGATGATCGCCGTCAGCAGCGGCAGTCCGGCCGAGACCAGCGAGCCCAGGGTGATGAGGAGGACGACGGCGGCGAGGGCGATGCCGATGATCTCGCCGATGCCCATCTCGGCGGCGGCCTGGAGCGCGTCACCGCCGACGTCGACGGTCAGCCCGGTGGCCCGGGCCTGGGCCGCGGTGTCCTCCAGGGCGTTCTTGCTGGAGTCCTTGAGTTCCATGCCGGCGACGTCGTACTTCACCGAGGTGTAGGCGACCGTCCCGTCCTTGCTCACCGCGTTGGTGGTGAACGGGTCGCTGACGGAGACGACCTCGGAGCCGTCGGCCAGTTCCTTCACCGTCTTCTCGACGGTCGCCTTGTTGTCGGCGTCGGTCATCTTCTCGCCGCTCGGCGCCTTGAAGACGACCCGCGCGGTGGCGCCGTTCGAACTGGAGCCGGGGAAGCGCTGGTCCAGCAGGTCGAAGGCCTTCTGGGCCTCGGTCCCGGGGATGGAGAAGGAGGTGGAGCCCGCGGCGGGCGCGCTGGCCGCGCCGATGCCCGCGAGGGTCAGCAGGGCGATCCACAGGAGGGCGACGAAGTGCCGTCGCCTGAAGGCGAGCCGGCCTACTTTGTAGAGGAACGTGGCCACGAGGGCGTACTCCCGGTCAGGTCGTGGGGTTCTTCGGGGCAGGGGTGATCGACCGGTTGGGGACACGGCTGATCTGCCCGACGACGTGAGCGGTTACGTCAGGTGGGCGTGCTGTGGGTCGGTCAGGTGGTGGGTGCGCCCAGTGCGGGGAGCACCACGGCGTCGATGTACGACAGCAGGAACGCCTGGGTGGGCGGCTGCTCGTCGATGAGTGTGCGGGCGGCGAAGGCACCGATCATCATGTGCACGATGAACTCCTTCGCCGGGTTGTCGGCACGGATCTCACCCCGGTCGACCGCCCGCTGGAGCACCTTCTGGAACTCCTGCATCTCGGGCTCGACGAGATGCTCCCGGAACGCCTTGAGGAGTTCCGGGCTGCCGTGCATCGCCATGGCCAGGCCCCGCATGAGCGCGGAGTTCTGCTCCATCTCGCAGTCGTCCGAGCGCATCGTGAGGGCGTGCAGGTCGCCCTTGAGCGACCCGGTGTCGACGTCGGCGCCCAGGGCACCCGGCTTGTTGTGCCGCACCGCTTTGGCCACCAGCTCGGCCTTGCCGCCCCACTGGCGGTAGAGGGTCGCCTTGCTGGAACGGGTGCGGGCCGCCACGGCGTCCATGGTGAGGGCGTCGTAGCCGACTTCGCGGAGCAGGTCGAGCACGGCCTCGTACAACTCGGCCTCGCGCTCGGGTGTGATGCGACTGCGACGCGCCGTTGCGACCTCAGTCATGCCACTCACCTTCCCGGCTCCGAACGACACGGTGTCGTACAGGACGAATGTAGCGCACCACTCTTCGAAACGAAACCGTTTCGTACGTGTGCTGGCTCACCCCTGAGTCGGCTGCCGGTGGTTTTTCACAAGTTGCTCCGGTCCGTCCCGCGGAAAAGCATAGGGAGGTGAGCTATCTGCGCTTGCCGCACCTCAGTGGCGATCTCCTGAGCTTCGTGGCCGAGGACGACCTCTGGCTGGCCCCTCTCGACGGCAGGGGCCGCGCCTGGCGGCTCACCGTCGACCGTACGAAGGTGGGTCACCCCCGCTTCTCGCCGGACGGCCGCCATATCGCGTACACGACCTGGCGGAGCCTGGTGCCGGAGATCCATCTGGTCCCGGTGGACGGCGGGCCGGGCCGTCGGCTGACCTACTGGGGCAGCCCCGACACCCAGGTCTGCGGCTGGACCCCCGAGGGCGACATCCTCGCCGTCGCGTCCCACGGCGAACCGTTCTCCTATTTCACCTGGGCCTACAAGGTCCCCACCGACGGCGACCCCGGCGGCCGGCTCCCCTGGGGGCCGGTCTCCGACATCCAGCTCGCCGACATCGACGGCGAACGCCGGACCCTGCTGCTGACCGGCACACCGCCGCACGAACCGGCCGCCTGGAAGCGCTACCGAGGTGGCGCCATGGGCCGCCTCTGGCTGCACGGCCGCCGTCTGCTCGCCGACCTCGAAGGCCATCTGCACTCCCCGATGTTCGTCGACGGCCGTATCGCCTTCCTCTCCGACCACGAGGGCATCGGCAACCTCTACTCCTGCGCCTACGACGGCTCCGACCTGCGCCGCCACACCGACCACGACGCGTTCTACGCCCGGCACGCGGCGAGCGACGGCACCCGGGTCGTGTACCAGTGCGCCGGTGACGTGTGGATGGTCGACGACCTGTCACCGGACGCCGGCCCACGCCGCCTCGATGTACGCCTCGACGGCCCGCGCGCCGGCCGCCGCAGGTATCAGGTCCCGGCCGCTCAGCACGTGGACGGCATCTCGGTCGACGAGACGGGCCGGGCGAGCGCCGTCGTCGTACGCGGCAGCCTGTACTGGCTGACGCACCGCGACGGCCCCGCACGCACGATCACCGACACCCCGGGCGTACGGGTCCGGCTCCCCGAGATGCTCGGCTCGGGCGGACAGGTCGCCTACGTCACGGACGCGGACGGCGAGGACACGATCGAGATCGCCTATCTGCCCCGCGCCACCGGCGACCGCGATCCCCGCCGGCTCGCCTCCGGCGAGGTGGGCCGCGTCCTGGAGCTGGTGTCGGACCCGGCCGGAGAGCGCCTCGCGGTCGCCGCGCACGACGGACGGCTTCTGCTGCTGGACGCCACGGAGGAGTCCAGCGGCGAGGTGACCGAGCTGATCCGCTCGATCAACGGCCCGGTCCGCGACCTCGCCTTCTCCCCCGACGGCACCTGGCTGACCTGGTCCCACCCGGGCATCGGACGCAGCCTCCGCCAGATCAAGATGGCCCGGATAAAGGACCGGTTGATCGTCGATGTCACCAACGGCCGCTTCGAGGACGAGAATCCGGTCTTCACCAGGGACGGCCGCTATCTCGCCTTCCTCTCCTGGCGCGGCTTCGACCCGGTCTACGACGTCCACACCGGCGACCTGTCCTTCCCACTCGGCTGCCGCCCCTACCTCGTCCCCCTTTCCTCGGCCACGCCCTCCCCCTTCGCGCTCACCCCCGAGGGCCGCCCGGCCGCCGGGGGCCTGGACCCGGCGGAGGACGAGGGCGCTGACGGCGCGGTGACCGTCGAGGTGGAGGGGCTGGAGAACCGGGTGACGCCGTTCCCGGTGTCCGCCTCCAAGTACTCGGCGCTGTACCCGGTTTCTGGCGGTGGGCTGGTCTGGCTGCGCTGGCCGATCTCCGGCGCGCTGGGCGAGACCTTCGCCAACCCGGACGACACCAGCGGGCGGCCGACCCTCGAGTACTTCAACATCAGCAAGGCGAAGAAGTCCGAACTCGTCGACCACCTCGACTGGTTCGCGGTGAGCGGCGACGGCTCACGGCTCGTCGTGGTGGACGAGGACGAGCTGCGCGCGGTCCCCTCCACGGAGTCGGGCGACGGCGACTCGACCGTCTGGATCGACCTGCGCCGCATCCTGCACGAGGTGGACCCGCCCGCCGAGTGGCGCCAGTCGTACGAGGAGGCGGCCCGTCTGATCCGCGCCTACTACTGGGACCCGCACATGTGCGGCATCGACTGGGACGCGGTGGTGGAGCAGTACCGCCCGCTGGTCGAACGGGTCGCGTCCCCCGACGACTTCGCGGATCTCCTGCGGGAGGTCCTGGGCGAGCTGGGCACCTCGCACGCCTACGTCTCCCCCTCCCGCCGCAACGAGGGGCCGCCCCACTACCAGCGCCGCCAGGGCCTGCTGGGCGCCAACCTGGTCCGCAGGGAGGGGGGTTGGACCGTCGCCCGGATCCTCCCCGGCGAGTCCTCCGACTCCAAGGCCCGCTCCCCGCTGGCCGGCACCGGCATCCGCGAGGGCGCCGTCCTGACCCATGTGGATGGCCGCCCGGTGGACCAACTCACCGGCCCCTACCCGCTGTTGGCGGGCGCGGGCGGTACGACGGTGGAGCTGACGTTCACCCCGGCGGAGGGCGAGGGCAGGGCACGCCGGGTGGCGGTCGTCCCCCTCGTCGACGAGCGCCCGCTGCGCTACCAGGACTGGGTGGCCAAACGCCGGGCGGTGGTACGGGAGTTGAGCGGCGGCCACTGCGGCTATCTGCACATCCCCGACATGGGCGGCTCCGGCTGGGCCCAGTTCAACCGCGATCTGCGCCTGGAGGTCTCCCGCCCCGCGCTCATCGTGGATGTGCGCGGCAACGCGGGCGGCCACATCAGCGAGCTGGTCGTGGAGAAGCTCACCCGCACGATCCTCGGCTGGGACCTGACCCGCAACGCCCAGCCGGTGTCGTACGCCTCAAACGCCCCGCGGGGTCCGGTGGTTGCCCTCGCCGACGAGGCGACCTCCTCGGACGGCGACATGATCACGGCCGCCTTCAAGCTGCTGAAGCTCGGCCCGGTGGTCGGCCAGCGCACCTGGGGCGGAGTGGTCGGCATGACCGGCCGCCACCAACTGGGGGACGGCACGGTGATCACGATCCCCATGAACGCGGCCTGGTTCGACGCGTACGGCTGGTCGGTGGAGAACCGGGGCGTGACACCGGACTTGGAGATCCTGCGCACCCCCCTGGACTGGGCGGAGGGCCGCCACGCCCAACTGGACGACGCGATCAGGCTGGCCCTGGACCTCCTGGCCATCCACCCGGCGGCGACTCCCCCGGACTACAGCGAGGTACCGGACCGCTCCCGGCCGAAGCTCCCGCCGCGTTCCTGAGGGCGCGGGTACATGAGAAAGGGTGCCCCTCGTCAGGGGCACCCTTCGCTCAGGAAAAGACGTCAGATGTCGTAGTCCTGGTCCATGCGGTCCTGCTGCTCCCGCGCGTCCTGGGACGTACGCTCGACGTCCTCGTCACGCCGCTGACCGCGCTCGCGCTCCTGCTCGCGACCCTCGCGGCCCTCGCGGCCCTGGCCCTGGCCCTGGCCCTGGCCCTGGCCCTGGCGCTGGCCCTGGCCACGCTCCCGACCCATCTTCTCCTTGGCCTTGTTCGCGAGGTCTTCACCCTTGTCCTGGAACTGGTCCTTCATACCCATGTGGGTTCACTCCCGTAAACGGAGGGGATTGGCCCTTGGTCGGGCCTCGACCAGATTCACACGGGCGGACACACTCCGCATTTCGATCAACTACGGTCCGTAGCGCGCGCCTGTTCATCGGCCGCCCCACCTGCGCCGACGAGCCCGGATCGCATCCCCTCCAGCCGGGATCCGAACCGCCGCATCTCCCGCTGCCCCACCGATCCGATGATCCCCGGCAGATACCCGCGCACGCCCTGCATCCCCCGCAGCCACCGCTGCCCGTACACATGACTGGACCGCCGCTCGATGCCGGCGACGATCCGGTCCACGGCGGGGCCCAGCGGATACGTCTTGTTGGCCGGCCACGGCAACCGCTGCCGCAGCTCCCGCATCACCTCGTCCTGGTCGGCCCCGCGCACCATGTCCGTGTCGGTCCACGACAGATACCCGACACCGACGCGCACGCCCTTGTGGCCGACCTCGGCGCGCAGACTGTGCGCGTACGCCTCGACGCCGGACTTGGAGGCGCAGTACGCGCTCATCATCGGCGCGGGTGTGATCGCGGCGAGGGAGGCGATCTGCAGCAGATAGCCGCGGCTCTCCATCAGCACGGGCAGGAACGCCCGCGCGGTCACGGCGGATCCGATGAGGTTGACCTCGATCACCCGCCGCCAGGCCACCGGGTCGGAGTCGAGGAACGGCCCGCCGCTGGCGACGCCCGCGTTGGCGACGACGATGTCGACCTTCCCGAACCGCTCCTTGACCTCGGCGGCGACCCGCGCCATCGCCTCGTGGTCCGTCACGTCGGCGTACCAGTGGCCGCTGTCGGTGTGCAGCCGCTCGGCGACCTGCTTGAGCGCGTCAGGCTCCAGGCCGACCAGCGCCACCTTGGCGCCGCGCGCGGAGAGCTTGCGTGCGAGCAGTTCGCCGACGCCCCTCGCGGCCCCGGTCACGACCGCGACCTGACCCTCCAGGCTCACCCTGTCGCTCATGTGCCCTCCTTGACCTGCTCGGCCTGGTCGAACTCCAGGTAGGTGGCGGTCAGTTCGCGGATCTTCGCGCTGACCAGCTCGGGCGCCTCGACGGGCGTCATGTGGCCGAGCCCCGCCAGCTCGGTGATTCCGACGCACTGCGGCAGCGCGGCGGCCAGCGCCCGTGCGTGCACCGGCGGTGTCATCCGGTCCGCCGTACCGACGACGACCGCGGTGGGCACCGCCAACTCCCGTACGCCGTGGTCGAGATCGAGGGAGTCGAGGACCCGCGACCACGCGTACCGCACCGCTCGTGGACACGCGTGCACGATCCGCGCGCACGCCTCGACCATGTGCGGTGCCGAACCGGGGCCCATGGTCCCGTACTTGAGGATCCGCCGCGCGGCCGGCGTGACCGGCCCGAGCGGCGCCCGGGTCCCGAGGACCTTCCGGGTCAGCCAGGTCCGGGCCCGCCCGGCTCGCAACGGCACGACGAGCGACTCGTCGACCAGCCGCGAACTCCCCGTGCTGCACAGCAGAACGGCCACCGCGTGCTCCCGGAACCGGGCCCGCCCGGCAGCCGCCAGCACGGCCATCCCGCCCATGGAGTGCCCCACGACCACGGCCTTCTCACCGGGCGCGAGCGCCTTCTCCAGTACGGCTTCCAGGTCGTCGGCGAGGGCGTCGGTGCTGTGCGCGACGCTCACCGGGCTGCGTCCGTGGCCCCGTTGGTCGTAGGCGATGACGCGGTGGTCGGCGGACAGGTCCCGGATCTGCGCCGCCCAGAAGGCGGTTGAGCAGGACCAGCCGTGCGCGAGGACGACGGCGGGCGCGTGCTCGGGGCCGTGCACCTCGACGTGCAGCCGGGAGCCGTCGGCCGAGGTGACGGTGAGTTCGCTGACGGGCGCGGGCGGGGCGTAGGGCCCGGACGAGACGTGCAGCAGCCGGCTCATGCGTCCACCACCTCCGCCTGCTCCGCCTTTTTGTCGGCCCGCGCTCGGACGACGTCGTACTCCGTGAGATCCACGCGGCGGGTCGCGCGCCTGAACTCGGTCGTCGTACCGGGCCAGATGGTGGTGTTGCGGCCGTTCGCGTCGAGGTACCAACTGGTGCAGCCGCCGGTGTTCCACACGGTCCGTTTCATCCGTTCCTGCACGCGCCGGTTCCAGGCGCTCACGGCGGTGGGCCGGGCGTCGAGGACCACGCGTCCGCCGAGGACGTCCAACTGTCGTACGTAGTCGGCGAGATAGTTCAACTGGGACTCGATCATGAGGATCATCGAGGAGTTCCCGAGGCCGGTGTTGGGCCCGATGACGGTCATCCAGTTGGGGAATCCGGCGGCGGAGGCGCCGCGCAGGGCCTGCATGCCGTCCTTCCAGGCCTCGGCCAGGGTGCGGCCGTCCGCGCCGACGACCCGGTCGGCGATCGGCATGTCCGTGACGTGGAAGCCGGTGCCGAAGACGATCGCGTCGACCTCGGCCGTGCTGCCGTCGGCGGCGACGACCGTCGAACCGCGGACTTCGCTCAACCCGCTGGTCACGACGTCGACATTGGGCTGGGTGAGGGCGGGATAGTAGGTGCTGGAGAGCAGGATGCGCTTGCAGCCGATGCGGTAGTCGGGGGTGAGTTTGGCGCGCAGCGCCGGGTCCTTGATGGAGCGGGCCATGTTCCGCTTGGCCAACTGCTCCACCAGGCCCAGCTCGTTGGGCCGTTTGGTGAACGCCTGGACCTGCAACTCCCGCAATCCCCACAGGAGTCCGCGGCGGGCCTGGGTGGTGAAGGGCAGTGCGCGGTGCATGGCGCGTTCGGCGCCGCTGATGGCGCGGTCGACGCGGGGCATGACCCAGGGCGGGGTGCGCTGGAAGAGGGTGAGGCGCTCCACCTCGGGCTGGATCGACGGCACGATCTGGATCGCGGAGGCGCCGGTGCCGACCATGGCGACGCGCTTGCCGCGCAGGTCGTAGTCGTGGTCCCAGCGGGCCGAGTGGAAGACCTTGCCGGGGAAGGATTCGAGCCCGGGGACGTCCGGGATCTTGGGGTCGGACAGCGGCCCGGTGGCGGAGACGACGAGGTCGGCGGAGTACGAACCGCCGCTGGTCTCGATGTCCCAGCGCAGTCGCTCCGCGTCCCAGGTCATCATCTTCACTTCGGTGTTGAGGCGGAGGTGGGGCCTGAGCCCGAAGACGTCCGCGACATTCTCCAGATAGGCGCGGATGTGCCCCTGCCCGGAGAAGGTGCGCGGCCAGTCGGCGTTCGGCGCGAAGGAGAACGAGTACAGATGGGACGGTACGTCGCAGGCGCACCCCGGATAGCTGTTGTCCCGCCAGGTCCCGCCCACGCTGTCGGCGCGCTCCAGGACGACGAAGTCGGTGACGCCCTCGCGCCGCAGCCGCACCGCGGCCCCCAGCCCACCGAACCCGGACCCGATCACCGCCACCCGCACATGCTCGTGTTCGGTCATCCCGTGCCCTTCCCTACGACCATGCGACCACGCCAGTGAACACTGGCGCAATCGGAGCGTAGAGCAGCTCCGTACTCATGGGTAGGGGGCAGCACGAGGAAAGTTACTGAGGGTACGACGTAGGGTGCGGGCGTGGCGGAGAACACCGAGAAGCGCGAATACCGCATGGAGGAGCTGGCCGAGGCGGCCGGCATCACGGTGCGCACCCTGCGCTTCTACCGCGAGCGCAAACTCATCCACCCGCCCCGCCGGGAGGGCCGTATCGCCTGGTACGACGAGACCCACCTGGCCCGGCTGCGCACCATCTCGGCGCTGCTCGAACGCGGCCACACCCTCAACGGCATCGCGGAACTGGCCGAGGCCTTCGACCACGGCCGCAACGTGGGCGAGCTGCTGGGCCTCGGCGCGCCCACCGAGGAGACCCCGGTCCGGCTCACCCCGGAGGCCCTCGCCGACTACTTCGGCGACCAGGCCACCCCGGAGAACTTCGCCGCCTCGCTCGAACTCGGCTATCTCGGCACCGACGGCGGCGAGATCGTCCACATCAGCCGCCGCCTCCTGGATGTCACGGCCGCGCTGGTGCGCGAGGGCATCCCGCTCGCCGACGTGCTCAGCGCGGGCCGCCGCGTCCGCGAGCACACCGAGTCCCTCGCGGAACTCTTCGCCGACCTGGTGCTCACCCGGGGCGGCACGACGGAGGATCTGCAACGGCTGCGGCCACTGGCGAAGAGCGTGGTGGAGGCGGAGCTGTCGCTGGCGATGGACCGGCGACTGCAGTCCGGCCAGGGCCCTCAGAGGTCGTAGACCACGGTGACCGGCGCGTGGTCCGACCAGCGCTCCTCGTGTGTGGCCGCGCGCTCGACGTACCCCTTGACCGCCTTGGCGGCGAGCCCGGGGGTCGTCACGTGGTAGTCGATGCGCCAGCCGCTGTCGTTGTCGAAGGCCCGGCCCCGGTAGGACCACCACGAGTACGGCCCGTCCACGTCCGGGTGCAGGGCCCGTACGACGTCGACGTACCCGCCGTTCTCGGCCGCGAGGACACCGCTCAGCCACTCGCGCTCCTCCGGCAGGAACCCGGAGTTCTTCTGGTTGGCGCGCCAGTTCTTGAGGTCGGCGGGCTGGTGGGCGATGTTCCAGTCACCGCAGACGAGGACCTCGCGGCCGTCGGCGGCGGCCCGTTCCCGCAGGCCCTTCAGGTGGGCGAGGAACTCACCCATGAAGCGGACCTTCTCGTCCTGCCGCTCGGTGCCGACCTCGCCGGAGGGCAGATACAGGCTCGCGACCGTGACACCGGGCAGGTCGGCCTCGACATACCGGCCACTGCCGTCGAACTCGGCCGACCCGAAGCCGATCCGGACGTGGTCCGGCTCCCGGCGCGTATAGAGGGAGACACCCGCGCGCCCCTTGGCGGCGGCCGGCGCGTGCACGACATACCAGCCCTCGGGGGCACGGACCTGCTCCGGCAACTGCTGCGGCTCGGCTCGCACCTCCTGGAGGCAGAGCACATCGGCGGAGGTCCCGGCGAGCCACTCCACGAAGCCCTTCTTCGCGGCGGCCCGCAGTCCGTTCACATTGGCAGAGGTCACAGTGAGCACTCCGGCACGATACCGGCACACCGGACGGAGCCCCCGATCCCTCCTTTCACAGAGAAGTACGATTCTCCGCGTGAATATTCGACCCGTCCCGTTCGACCACCCCGACGCCGTCAAGCTGAACGACCAGGTCCAGGCGGAGTACCACGCCCGCTACGGCGACGGCGGCGACGCCACCACCCTGGAACCGTCGCACTTCCAGCCCCCGAACGGGGTCTACCTGATCGCGTACGACGAGCAGGACGCCCCCGTCGCCACCGGCGGCTGGCGCGCCCAGGACGCGAACGGCGAGGGCAACGAGGACGGCGACGCCGAGCTGAAGCGGATGTACGTCGTCGAGCACGCGCGCGGTCTGGGCCTCGCCCGCCGCATACTGGCCGCCCTGGAGGCGGACGCCCGCGCGGCCGGCCGTATCCGCATGGTCCTGGAGACGGGCACCAAGCAGCCGGAGGCCATCGCCCTCTACACGTCCAGTGGCTACGAGCCCTGCGTGCGCTTCGGCTACTACCGCTTCCACGAGGACAGCCTGTGCTTCGCGAAGGCGCTGTGACCGGTGTCTCGGCGGGTGTGGCTCAGCTTCTCAGGTAGGTGAGCACGGCCAGCACCCGGCGGTGCACGTCGTCGGCCGGCGGCAGGTCCAGCTTGGCGAGGATGCTGCCTATGTGCTTGCCGACGGCTGCCTCGGTGACCACCAGCTCGCGGGCTATCGCGCCGTTCGACCGGCCCTGCGCGACCTGCCCCAGCACCTCCCGCTCGCGCGGGGTCAGCCGCGCCAGCGGATCACGGCGCCGGCGCAGCAACTGCCGTACGACTTCCTGGTCCACGACCGTGCCCCCGGCCGCGACCTCGCGCAGGGCGTCCACGAACTCCTCGACCTGGCCGACCCGGTCCTTGAGCAGATAGCCGACGCCGGTCCCGTCCCCGGAGTCGAGCAGCTCGGCCGCGTACGCGCGCTGCACATACTGACTGAGTACCAGCACCGGCAGCCCGGGCCGCCCCGCCCGCAGCCGCACCGCCGCGTGCAGTCCCTCGTCCTGGAATCCGGGCGGCATCCGCACATCCGTCACCACGATGTCGGGAGCGTGCTCGGCGACGGCGGCCACCAGCGCGTCCGCGTCCCCTACGGCGGCCACCACCTCGTGCCCGAACCGGGCGAGCAGCGCGACGATCCCGTCCCGCAGCAGCACGCTGTCCTCGGCCAGCACGACACGCAGCGCCATCAGTCCCCCCTCCCCTCGGCCACAGCGCAGGGAATGTCCACGCGCAGGACCGTCGGACCCCCCACCGGGCTCGACACCGAAAGTCTGCCATCCAGCACTGACACCCGGTCCCCGAGCCCGGTCAGCCCGCTCCCCCGCCCGGCGTCCGCGCCCCCCACCCGTCGTCCCGCACCTCCAACACCAGCCGCCCGTCCCGGTGTTCGCCCCGCACCCCGGCCCGCGCGGCCCCGCTGTGCCGGTCGACGTTGGCAAGGGCCTCGCAGACGACGAAGTAGGCGGTGGCCTCGACGGCCGGCGGAAGCCGCCCGGGCAGCTCCAGTTCGAGATCGACGGGTACGGCGCTCCGGTCGGCGGCATCGGCGACGGCGGCTTCGAGGCCGTAGTCGACCAGTACTTGGGGGTGGATGCCGTGGATCAGCTCACGCAGCTCGGCGAGCGCGCGCCCGGCCTCGTCGTGGGCCCTGGCGAGCTGGTCGGCGAGGGGGCCGGGCGGTGCGTCAAGCCGGGCCAGACCGAGCGTCACGGTGAGCGCGACGAGCCGCTGCTGGGCGCCGTCGTGCAGATCGCGCTCGATCCGCCGCCGCTCGGCCTCGAACGCGTCCACCAACCGCCCACGGGAGCGAGCGAGTTCGACCACCCGCAGTCCCAACTCCTCGCGATCGGGCCCCAGCAGCAGCCGGGTCAGCCCGCCCCGCGCCCCGGCGACGACCCCGAGGGCGTAGAGCCCGGGCGCCAGCAGCACGAGCCCGAGCAGGGCGACCCCGGCGGCGGCCGGCCAGGTGGTGACCGTCCACACCTTGAGCACCTTGGCCTCGCCGTCGCCCATCAGCGCGGGCGTCCCCAGCATGGCCAGCGGGGCGCCGAGCCCAAGGCCGACCGCGAGCGCGTCGAGCGGCCACAGCACGAGCGCGAACAGCAGCGTGTACGCCAACTCCCGCCAGGTCGCCCGCTCCCGCAACCGTGTCGTCAGCCAGCCGCGCAACCCCGGCTCGACCGGCACCCGGTGCGGCCCCGGCACCGGCTCCCGGTCGACAAGCCTCAACCTGTACCGCTCGGCGACAGCCACAGGTATCCCGGCGAGCGCGGTGAGCACGAGCAACGGCACCCCCACGAGCACGACGGCCAGCACACCCCCGCCGACGACCCCGGCCGACACCGCCACCAGCACGACGACCCCACCGACCGCCCCGCTCCCGAGATACAGCACGGCCCGCCACGGCCACACCGACCACAGAAACCGACGCCACACCAGGGCCTGCCAGACGGTTCGCATGCGGATCACCGTAGAAGGAGGGGTGGTTGCGGGGCTCCGTACATGCGAAAATCCCGCCCGATCATCAGATCGGACGGGATCTTCATTGCGGTGGACCTGTGGGGATTTGAACCCCAGACCCCCTCGATGCGAACGAGGTGCGCTACCAGACTGCGCCACAGGCCCTTGCAACGAGTGAAACTCTAGCATCCCCCTCAGGGTGCTTGGAAATCCGTTCCGTGCCTGGTCACTCGTTGGCCGCGCGGGGCCGCTCGCCGTCCTCGTACTGGTCGAACAGGGGGGTGCGACCGCGCTCGCGGGCGCGGCGGGCGGAGGCCGCGCGGCGGGCGTCGGTGCGGCCGTCCGCCGACGGTTTGTCGTCCGACGGGTCCTCCGCGTCCTCGTCGTGGGCCACCGTCTCCTGCTCCGGGGACACCGCGCTGGAGCGCGCGGAGCTCCACGCGTCGGGTGCACCGAGGTCCACGTCGGACGTGGCGCGCGGCGCGACCGGCGCGGTGACGTACGTCGGCAGGGGTACCGGTACCGGGTCCCAACTGTCGCCCTGGCCCGGCCGGTGCTGCCGCTCGCGCTGCTGGTCGACCCACTCGGCGTGGTCGGTCTGCTCGACCAGGGCACGGCGGTCGGCGGCGAGCGCGGACATCCCGGGGTCCGTGTCCGCGTCGGGTCCCTCGTCGGCGTCGTCGATCCCGGCGTCCACGGAGGCGCGCCGGCGCGTCTGACGCTCCCGCAGTCGCTGCGCGGCGACTTCGGCCTGGCGCCGGTCCATCTGGTAGGCGAAGCGGCGGCGTTCCTGGGAGCGCAAGTAGGCGATGTATCCGCTGAGCAGCACCGCCGGTACGCCGGGCGCCCACAGGAGGGTCAGCCCGCCGACCGCCGCGACGACCGCGCCGAGTGTGAAGGCGAGGAAGAGCATCACGGTGGTACGTCGGCGGCGCGCAAGCACCTTCACCCGCCGGGCGCGCGCCGCGGCGGCTTCCTCGGCGGGGGTGCGCCGCGCACCGGGGACGCGCTTGCGTGCGGGCGCGGGCTTGGGCGCGGGTGCGGATTTGGGTGCTTGGGCGGGGACGGGGGCTTGCTGGGCTGCCGGTTTGGCCGCTTGGTCGCGCGCCGGTTCGCGAACCGGCGCGCGCTCCGGTTCCCGCGCCGCTTCCGGCCGGTCCTGGCTCTGCCGGCGAACCGGTGCGTGCACCTGGGGACGGGCCGGTGGCATGGCGAAGGCCCGGACGTCCACCGAGTCGGTGACAACGTCCGGCACGACGGCGCTGGGCTCCCCCTCCTCGGTGGAGCGCGCCCGCAGGTCCTTGGCGTACCGGCGCTCCATTCCCGCCCGTCCGGACAGCAGCCGGATGGCGGTGCTGAAGCGTTCCGTCGGACGGGCCTCGTTCAGCTCGTCCTGCCTACGGAGCCACATCGGCACCAAGTAGGCGGCCCAGGCCCCGACAATGACTGCGTAGATGAGGCCGCTGCTGCTCACGCCTCACACGGTAGAGGGGTTTGCGTGAGGCCATCTGCCAATTGAGCCGGTGTGTCGCACGATCCGGCTGATATTTCGAGCTTTTTTTGTGACCGATGCGATCAACAGGCCGCCGAGTTGGCGAATTCATTGCCCCAAGGCGGTCATCCGGCGATCACATTCGAACACTCATTCAATTTCCGCGCTATGCGGGATTGTCGTGCGGGGTGCTCCGGGAGCGTGCCCGCTGCCAGCGGCTCAGCAAACCCTCGGGCACCTCTTCCGCGGTGAGCGCGAAGACGAGGTGGTCGCGCCAGGCGCCGTCGATGTGGAGATAACGGGGCCTGAGCCCCTCCTCACGGAATCCGAGTTTCTCGACGACCCGACGGCTCGGGCCGTTCTCCGGGCGAATGCAGACCTCGATGCGGTGCAGTCCGACGGCCCGGAAACAGTGGTCCACCACAAGCGCCACGGACGTCGGCATCACCCCGCGCCCGGCCACCGACTCGTCCACCCAGTAACCGATATGGCCCGAGCACATCGAACCCCAGGTGATCCCGGCGACCGTCAACTGCCCGACCAGGCGCCCCTGGTATTCGATGACGAAGGGCAGCATCCGGCCCGAGTTGGCCTCGGAGCGCAGATGCCGGACCATCTGCCGGTACGTCGGCCGGTGTGCGATCGGCCCGCTGGGCGTGGGCGGCGGAATGGTCGCCTCCCAGGGGCGCAGCCAGTCCCGGTTGCGCCGGTTGACCTCGCGCCAGGCCCGCTGGTCGCGGAGTTTTATCGGCCGCAGGACGATGTCACCGTCCACCAGCACGGCGGGCCAGGATGGGCTGTTCAGCTCGCACCCCCACTGGTGTCGGCGGGTCTGGGGTGATCGCCGCCGCGGATCTGGTCCACGGCGTGCGCCAGCAGGGGCTCCAGGACGGCGAGGCCGTCCTTCACCCCGCCGGTGGAACCGGGCAGGTTGACGATCAGTGTGCGCCCGGCGACTCCGGCCAGGCCCCGGGACAGGGCCGCGGTCGGCACCTTCTCCCGTCCGAACGCCCGGATGGCCTCGGCGATGCCCGGCACCTCGTAGTCGATCACCGCGCGGGTCGCCTCGGGGGTGCGGTCGGTGGGCGAGACGCCGGTGCCACCGGTGGTGACGACGGCGTCGTAACCGGCTGCTACGGCGGCCCGCAGGGCGGACTCGACGGGGGCGCCGTCGGGGACGACCTGCGGCCCGTCGACGGCGAAGCCGAAGCCCTTGAGGCCGTCGGCGATCAAGGGGCCGCCCTTGTCCTCGTAGACCCCGGCGGCGGCCCGGTTGGAGGCGGTGAGCACCAGCGCGCGGTACGTCATGTCCGGCTCCAGTCGCCCGACTTGCCGCCCGTCTTCTCCTCGACCCTCACGTCCGTGATGACCGCTCCCTTGTCGACCGCCTTGACCATGTCGATCACGGTGAGCGCCGCGACGGAGACCGCGGTGAGCGCCTCCATCTCGACGCCCGTGCGGTCCGTCGTCTTCACGGTGGCCCGGATCCGTACGGCGTCGTCCGCGACTGACAGATCCAGTTTCACACCCGACACCGACAACGGGTGGCAGAGCGGGATCAGATCCGGGGTGCGCTTGGCACCCATGATCCCCGCGATGCGAGCGGTGGCCAGGGCGTCGCCCTTGGGGACCCCCTCGCCGCGCAGCAGTTCGACCACGCGGGGCGAGACGAGGACGCGTCCGCTGGCGGTGGCGGTACGCGCGGTCACGTCCTTCCCGGACACGTCGACCATCCGGGCGGCGCCCGCGTCGTCGATGTGCGTCAGCCGGTCTTGCTCAAGGGGTCCGGGGGTGTCCCCCCGGAAAGGCTCAGTCATGCTGTGTGGCGCTCCCGGTCCGGGCGTGTTGTGCGCGACACGGTACCGCCAACCGCGCCTGCTCAGCGGAGCAGGACCACCTGGACCTCGGTGCCGGGCTCGACGGACACGACGTCCTCGGGGACGACGATCAGCGAGTCGGCCAGCGCGAGGGCGGCGACCAGGTGCGATCCGGCGCCGCCGACCGGGGTCACCTCGCCGTCGGCGTACGTCCCGCGCAAGAACTGTCTGCGGCCCTTGGGCGAGGTCAGCGCCTTGTCGGTGGTGAGGGTGGCCCGGGTCGTCGGTCGGTGGACGTCGTCCAGGCCCATCAGGGTGCGGATCGCGGGGCGGACGAACAGCTCGAAGGAGACGTACGACGACACCGGGTTGCCGGGGAGCGCGAGCAGCGGGGTGTGGTCGGGGCCGATGGAGCCGAAGCCCTGGGGTTTGCCGGGCTGCATGGCGAGCTTGCGGAAGTCGATCCCGGCGCCCTCCTCGTCCTCGTCGCCCACCGAGGACAGGGCCTCCTTGACGACGTCGTACGCTCCGACGCTCACGCCGCCGGTGGTGACCAGGAGGTCGGCGCGGACGAGCTGGTCCTCGATGGTGGAGCGGAGCGTCTCGGCGTCGTCGGCGACGGCGCCGACCCGGTAGGCGATGGCGCCGGCGTCGCGGGCGGCGGCGGTGAGGGCGAAGCTGTTGGAGTCGTAGATCTGGCCACTGCCCAACTGCTCGTCGGGCTGGACGAGTTCGCTGCCGGTGGACATGACGACCACGCGCGGGCGGGGGCGGACGCGGACCGTGCCGCGGCCGATCGCGGCGAGCAGGGCGATCTGCGGCGGGCCGAGGATCGTGCCGGCGTCCAGGGCGCGGTCGCCGGCCTTCACGTCACTGCCCTTCGCGCGGACGTGCGCGCGTGCCTCGGCCGAGCGGTACACCTGCACGTGTCCGCCGGCCGCCTCGGGGTCCTGGCCGCGGGCCCGCATACCGGTGACCGGGCCCTCGCCGAGGCCTCCGTCGGTCCACTCCACGGGGACCACGGCCTCGGCGCCGGGCGGGAGCGGGGCGCCGGTCATGATGCGGGCGGCCTGGCCGGGGCCCACATGGAGGGGTTCGGACTGGCCCGCCGCGACGTCGCCGACGACCGTCAGGACGGCCGGGTACTCCTCGCTCGCGCCCGCCACGTCTGTGACGCGCACCGCGTATCCGTCCATCGAGCTGTTGTCGAAGGGCGGGAGCGAGACCGGCACCGTGATGTCCTCGACCAGGACGCACCCCTGGGCGTCGAGCAGTTGCAGCTCGATGGGTTCCAGAGGGCGGACGGTCGCGAGGATGTCCTCCAGGTGCTCGTCCACCGACCAGAGGTGGTCCGGTCCTGGGGTGCGGGTCGCGGCGGTGCTCAACGTTGCTACATCTCCTCGGCTACGTAACTGCGAAGCCAGGCGCGGAAGTCCGGGCCCAGGTCTTCACGTTCGCACGCGAGTCTGACAATGGCACGCAGATAGTCGCCCCGGTCGCCGGTGTCATAACGACGGCCCTTGAAGACGACCCCGTGCACCGGGCCGCCGATCTTCTCGTCCGTGGCGAGCTGCTGGAGGGCGTCGGTGAGCTGGATCTCGCCGCCGCGGCCGGGCTCGGTCTTGCGGAGTATGTCGAAGATGGTGGGGTCGAGGACATAGCGGCCGATGACCGCGTAGTTCGACGGGGCGTCGGCCGCGTCCGGCTTCTCGACCAGGCCGGTGACCTTGACGACGTCGGCGTCCCCGGTGACCTCGACGGCCGCGGAGCCATAGAGGTGGATCTGCTCGGGCGCGACCTCCATGAGGGCGATGACGCTGCCGCCGTGCTGCTCCTGGACCTCGACCATGCGCGCGAGGAGGGGGTCGCGGGGGTCGATCAGGTCGTCGCCGAGGAGGACGGCGAAGGGCTCGTGGCCGACGTGCGGGGCCGCGCACAGGACGGCGTGGCCGAGGCCCCTGGGGTCGCCCTGGCGGACGTAGTGCATGGTCGCGAGGTCGCTCGACTCCTGGACCTTGGCGAGCCGGCTCGCGTCGCCCTTCTTCTGGAGGGCGGATTCGAGTTCGTAGTTGCGGTCGAAGTGGTCCTCAAGAGGGCGCTTGTTGCGTCCGGTGATCATGAGGACGTCGTCGAGCCCAGCCGACACGGCCTCTTCGACCACGTACTGGATCGCGGGCTTGTCCACGACCGGCAGCATCTCCTTGGGAGTTGCCTTCGTGGCCGGCAGGAACCTGGTGCCGAGACCGGCTGCGGGAATGACAGCCTTGCTGATCCTGGGGTGCGACTGAGTCATGCCCGAACCTTATCCGGTGCCTTTGTGCTGAATCTGTGGCTCCGGTTAAAACGCTCTCATATGAGCACATAAGGAAGGATGCGGGTGGGACCTGTGCGTCACCTAGGCCATGAAGCCGAGCCTGACAAGCGAATGTTGCGACAAGAGTTCCTCACGGTGAGGAACAGGTTGACGGCCGATGACGTGCGGGCGGCCGGCCGCGCGCTCGCCGATCGCGCGCTGGAACTGCCGGAGTTGGCACGGGCGCGCACGGTGGCCGCGTACGTCTCCGTGGGGAGCGAACCCGGAACGCTCGCGCTCCTGGACGCCCTCCGCGCGCGGGGGGTCGAGGTCCTGCTTCCCGTGCTGCTCCCGGACAACGACCTGGACTGGGGTGCCTACGGCGGCGAGGGCTCGCTCGCGCGGGTCCAACACGGCGGACGGATGGCCCTGTTCGAGCCGTCCGGGGAGCGGCTTGGCCCGGAGGCCGTGGCCGCCGCCGACGTCGTCCTGCTGCCCGGCCTGGCGGTCGACGGGCGCGGGATGCGCCTGGGGCGCGGCGGGGGGTCGTACGACCGCGTGCTGGCACGGCTGGAGCGGACGGGTGCGCATCCCGCGCTGATGGTGCTGCTGTACGACTCCGAGGTCGTCGGACACGTCCCCTCGGAGGCGCACGACCGGCCGGTGCGGGCGGCGGTGACACCGAGCGGGGTGCACCGGTTCCCGGAGAACTGAAAATGGCCCTCCACGCGCGCGTGGAGGGCCATTTCAGATGTCAGCGGCTCACGGTTTCAGCACCAGGGTGTCGCTCGTGCTGCCGTCGACCGCCTTGTCCGAGAACGACCAGGACAGCAGCTCACCGTTGACCCACTTGCTGGTCTGGTCGGTGTAGTGCGCGCTGTAGGCGTGTCCGGAGGCCCCGGTGAGGTTGATCCACTTGGACTTGTCGAAGTCGTCGAGGTTGACCACCATGCGCATCGACGGCACCCAGACGACTCCGTAGCCACCGGCCGCGTTCCAGCCGGTCGCGTTGACCGTGGCCTCGCCGCCGCTGAGCTTCCAGGGGCCGCGGTTGAGGACGTACTGGACGATGCCGGGGCCGTCGGTGCCCAGGGTCTGGTTCTTCAGGAACAGGCGGTGCAGCCGGCCCCAGCTCCAGGTGTCGATGTCCTTGCCGAGCTTGGCGGTCAGCTCCCAGCGGGCGTCGATCATGGCGCGCTTGAACAACTGGTTCATGTTGCTCGCTGCCGGACGGGTGCCCGAGGCGGGCGTCTTCCACCAGTCGCTGTTCGGGTCGTCCATGAGCGTGCGCACGACCTCGAACCAGCGGTCGCCGCCGTCCGGCTGCGCCTGGTCCGCGTCGCGCTCGCCGCACTCGCGCACCTTCTGGTTGGTCTCGTCGGCGGGACCGGTGGTGTCGACCGGCGAGACCAGCAGGCACTGGCCCTTGACCCGCAGCTCCTTGGGCAGCTTGTTGCCGAAGGCGAGCTTGAGGATGTTGCGCCAGACCGAGTTGAAGTAGGCGGCCGCCGCCGAGTCGGCGTCCTGGGTGTAGTCCCAGCCCTCCAGGAGCTTCTGCGCCTCGCGCACGTCCGCGTCGGACTCGTCGATCTTCAGCAGCTTGGGCACGAGCAGCTTGGCGATCTCACTGCTGTCGTCGAGCTGCATCTGCCGCATGTCGTCGGTGGAGATCTTGCCGCCGCCGTCGATCTTCGACTGGATCAGGTCGGTGATGCGCTGGCTGCGGGTGCCGTAGCCCCAGTCCGTGGTGAGCGTGTAGGGGTACTTGTCCTTGTCGATCACGGCCTGGTTGGCGGTGACGATGTAGCCGCGTTTCGGGTTGTACTCGTACGGCAGAGCGGCCTGCGGAATGTAGCCGGTCCAGTCGTACTTGGAGTCCCAGCCGGGCACCGGCAGCGAGCCGTCGCCCTTCCCGCGCGTGGGGATCTTGCCGGGCAGCGTGTAGCCGATGTTGTTCTTGGTGTCGGCGTAGACGAGGTTCTGCGAGGGCACGTCGAACTTCGTGGAGGCCGCGCGGAAGTCGCTCCAGTCGGACGCCTTGTCCATGGCGAAGACGGCGTCCATGGTGGTGCCCGGGTCCTCCGCGGTCCAGCGCAGGGCGATGCCGTAGCCGTCGCCTCTATCGGGGGCCGCTGTGTCGACGGCGGCCTTCTTGCCGACCTTCACCAGTTCGTCGTCGCGGTCGGACAGCAGTGGGCCGTTGTTGGTCTCCCGGACGACGATCTTCTTGGACGTGCCGCCGGCGACCTTGATGGTCTCCGTGCGGGTCGTGAAGGGCTTCGTCGTGCCGTCGTACAGGTAGCCGTCGCCGGAGAGCTTCTCCAGGTAGAGGTCGGTGGTGTCGACCCCGGAGTTGGTCATGCCCCAGGCGATGTTCTGGTTGTGGCCGATGACGACGCCGGGCATGCCCGCGAAGGTGTAGCCGGTGACGTCGTACTGGCACTTGCTGGAGACCGCGCGGCAGTGCAGGCCCATCTGGTACCAGACGGACGGCAGCGAGGCTTCCAGGTGGGGATCGTTGGCCAGGAGCGGCTTGCCGGTAATGGTGTACTTCCCGGCGACGACCCAGGAGTTGGAGCCGATGCCCTGGCCGTTCACGCCAACGGCCGTCGGAAGGTCGTCCAGGACGTTCGAGAGGCCCGAGAGCTGGCTCGTGAGGGCCGAGCCGGACGAGGACGACGAGGAGCCCGTGGTGCCGCTCGTGGACGTGCCGCTGGAGCTGTCGCCGCCGTCGAAGGTCTTGGTGTACTGGTCGTACTCGCCCTCGGTGACGATCGGCTGGTTGCGGCTGTACGGGTACTCCGGGTACAGGTCGGAAATCTGCTTCGGGCCGAGGCGGGTGGTCATCAGGGCGCGGTCGATCTCGTCCTGCATGTTGCCGCGCAGGTCCCAGGCCATCGCCTTGAGCCACGCGACGGAGTCGACCGGGGTCCACTTCTCGGGCTTGTAGTCGTTGGTGAAGCCGAGGGCCGCGTACTCCAGGGAGATGTCCTTGCCGTCCTTGCCCTGGAGGTAGGCGTTGACCCCCTTGGCGTAGGCCTGGAGATACTTCTTCGTGGAGGCCGACAGCGTGGTGTCGTACTCCTTCTTGGCCACCCGGTCCCAGCCCAGGGTGCGCAGGAACTCGTCGTTCTTGACCTGGCCCTTGCCGAACATCTCCGACAGTCGCCCGGCGGTCATGTGCCGCCGCACGTCCATCTCGTAGAACCGGTCCTGGGCCTGGACGTAGCCCTGCGCCATGAACAGGTCCGCGTCGGAGGACGCGTAGATCTGCGGGATGCCGTAGCTGTCACGCTTGACGTCGACGGGTCCGGACAGGCCGTCGAGCGTGATCGAGCCCGTGGTCTGCGGCAGGGACGCGCGGACGGTGCTGACGGACCAGTACGCGCCGTAGGCGATGCCCCCGATGATGGCCATGACCAGGACGAGAACCAATAGACGGGCTTTGCGCCCCTTTTTCCTGCCGGACTTGCCGGGCTTATGACCCGATGAGGCGGTGGTGTTGGGGGGCATCGCTGTCCTTGCTGTCCTAACGCGAGCGGCAGGGCGGGCTGTGCTTTTGACTGAGCGCTGGAGCAACCATAGGCGCAGGGTTCCGAGCGACTTGACGCGGAGTCGGGTACCGACGCGGACGGGCGTTCGATCTTGCCTTGAGAAGTGTCAAGAAAGCGTCAAGAGTTAGGTAAGGTAACGAAGTACTTGGATGCATGGCACCGCCGCCTCGCGTCCCCTGTACGTGTGCTGCCGCCCCACGCGCGCGTCAGCCGAGGAAGGGAAGGCCACTGACTGTCCACCACCTCGACCAGCTTCTGCTCGTCTGCTCGCTCGTCCTGCTCGTCGCCGTCGCGGCGGTCCGGATCTCCTCGCGCAGCGGGCTCCCCAGCCTGCTCGTGTACCTGGGGATCGGCATCGCCATGGGCCAGGACGGCATCGGCGACATCCACTTCGACAACGCCGAGCTGACCCAGGTCATCGGGTACGCGGCCCTGGTCGTGATCCTGGCCGAGGGCGGCCTCGGCACGAAGTGGAAGGAGGTCGAGCCGGTCCTGTCGGCCGCCGCGACGCTGGCCCTGGTGGGAGTGGCGGTGAGCGTCGGCGTCACCGCCGCGGGCGCGCACTACCTGGTCGGTCTGGAGTGGCGGCAGGCGCTGATCATCGGGGCGGTGGTGTCCTCGACGGACGCGGCGGCGGTCTTCTCCGTGCTGCGGAGAATCCCCCTCCCCGCGCGCGTGACGGGCACGTTGGAGGCCGAGTCCGGGTTCAACGACGCCCCGGTGGTCATCCTGGTCGTCGCCTTCTCCACGGCGGGCCCCGTCGAGCACTGGTACAGGCTGGTGGGCGAGATAGCCCTGGAGCTGGCCATCGGCGCGGCCATCGGCCTCGCGGTGGGCTGGCTCGGCTCCTGGGGGCTGCGGCATGTGGCACTGCCCGCCTCCGGCCTCTACCCGATCGCCGTCCTGGCGATAGCCGTCACCGCGTACGCCGCGGGCGCCCTGGCGCACGGCAGCGGCTTCCTCGCGGTCTATCTCGCCTCGATGATGCTCGGCAACGCCAAGCTGCCGCACTGGCCCGCGACGCGCGGCTTCGCCGACGGGCTCGGCTGGATCGCCCAGATCGGCATGTTCGTCCTGCTCGGCCTCCTGGTCACCCCGCACGAACTGGGCGACGACGTCTGGCCGGCGCTGATCATCGGCCTGGTGCTGACGATGGTGGCCCGGCCGCTCAGCGTGGTGGTCAGCCTCACGCCGTTCCGGGTGCCGTGGCAGGAGCAGACCCTCATGTCCTGGGCCGGGCTGCGCGGCGCCGTGCCCATCATCCTGGCGACGATCCCCATGGTGAACGGCGTCGGCGGCAGCCGCCGCATCTTCAACATCGTGTTCGTCCTGGTCGTCGTCTACACCCTCGTCCAGGGTCCGACGCTGCCCTGGCTGGCGCGCACGCTGAAGCTGGGCGAGGGGCCGGAGGCCGCCGACCTGGGGGTCGAATCGGCGCCCCTGGAGCGGCTGCGCGGGCATCTGCTGTCCGTCGCGATCCCCGCGGAGTCGAAGATGCACGGCGTCGAGGTCAACGAGCTGAGGCTGCCGGCCGGGGCCGCGGTCACCCTCGTCGTACGCGACGGAAAATCGTTTGTCCCCCTGCCCACCACCGTCCTGCGGCGCGGCGACGAACTCCTCGTGGTCACCACGGACCCCGTCCGGGACGCGGCGGAACAGCGGCTCCGCGCGGTGGGCCACGGCGGCAAGCTGGCCGGGTGGCTGGGCACGGACACCAACCGGGGCGGCCGTTAAGGGCATGTTTCGTACGGTTCACGCCTGCACCAATCACAGGTGAACGCGCGCGTGGTGCCCATTTTCACAGGCCCGCTCTCACTTATCCCCTGTACGATGAAGGCACATTCTGATCGAACCAGCATCGAACCAAACCCTGCCTGACGCAGTGCTGGCGCGACCGTATGGCGGCCGAATCCCTCCCCGCGTGGGCACCGGTATCTACCGCAGTTCCGCGCAAGAGGACAGTGCTCGGCGCCTCCCGCACAGGGCGCGCTACCAGGCGGCAGAAAGGCACGGGCCGTGGCATCCACGGTCACCTCCCGCTCGGGATCCCGTCCTGGATATGGGCAACTGCTGCGCACGCGCGGCGCCTGGACGTTCCTGCTCCCCGGCTTCGCGGCACGCCAGCCGTTCGCGATGCTCACCATCTCCATCGTGCTGCTGGTGCGGCACACCACCGGCTCCTACGGCGTGGCGGGCGCCGCCGCGGCCGTCACCGGCGTCTCCATGGCCCTGTTCGCGCCCTACAGCGGACGTCTGGCCGACCGCCACGGACAGCGGGCCGTCCTGCTCCCCGGCGTCCTGGTGCACACTCTGTCCGGCCTGACGTTCACGGCGCTGGCGCTCGGACACGCGCCCCTGTGGGCGCTGTTCGTGGCCGCCGTGCCGACCGGCGCCTCGGTGCCGCAGATCGGGCCCATGGTGCGCGCCCGCTGGGGCGTGAAGCTCCAGGACTCGCCCCTCATGACGACCGCCGCCGCCTTCGAGTCCGTCACCGACGAACTGACCTTCGTCTTCGGCCCGTTGCTCGCGACCGCCCTGTGCACCGCCGTGCACCCGGCCGCCGGCCTGGTCACCGAGTCGGCGCTCACCCTCGTCGGCGGTCTGCTGTTCGCCGCGCAGAAGAGCACCCAGCCCAGGGTGACCGCCACCGGGCACGCACGCGTGGAGCACGTTTCCGCACTGGGCGTCCCCGGAGTGCGCGTTCTGATCGTGACCTTCCTGGGCATCGGTTCCGTCTTCGGCGGGATGCAGGTCTCCCTGGCCGCCTTCAGCGAGTCGATCGGCGAACCGGGCCTGAACGGCGTCCTGTACGGCACCTTCGCCGCCGGCAACATGCTCTCTGGTGTGGTCTGCGGTGCCGTCGCCTGGAAGGTCGCCCCGCAACGCCGTCTCCTCGTCGGCTACGCGGCGCTCGCGCTGACCGCGTCCGCCCTGTGGACCGCCCACTCGGTGCTGCTCCTGGCCGCCCTGGGTCTCCTGGTCGGCATGTGCATCGCGCCCGCCCTGATCACCGGCTACACCCTGGTCGAGGGGCTCGTCCCGGCCGGCGCCCGCACCGAGGCCTTCACCTGGCTGACCGGCGCGGTCGCCCTCGGCCAGGCCGCCGCCGTCACGGCCGCCGGACAACTGGAGGACCGCCTGTGGGGCGGCGCCGGTTTCCTGGTCCCGATGGCCGGTACGGTGCTCGCCCTGGGGACCCTGGTGGCCCTGCGGTCGCGCCTCGCGACCCGGCCCCACAACCGCACCGTGGCACGTGGCGTCGGTCACCGAGTGCCGGTGGCAGTGGACTGATCCCCGGGAATACGTCACTATGGACGCTCGTTAGCACTCATTGAGTGAGAGTGCCAGGAGGAAGACACAGTGCCGACCTACCAGTATCAGTGCACCGAGTGCGGCGAGGGCCTCGAGGCGGTGCAGAAGTTCACCGACGATGCCCTGACCGAGTGCCCCAACTGCGGTGGCCGCCTGAAGAAGGTGTTCTCCGCGGTCGGCATTGTGTTCAAGGGCTCCGGTTTCTACCGGAACGACAGCCGCGGCTCCTCGTCGAGCAGCTCGCCGGCGACCCCGAAGCCGTCGACGTCCTCGGACTCGAAGCCGTCCACCCCGTCGACCGCTTCCTCGTCCTCGGACGCGAAGTCGAAGTCGTCGAGCTCGGGCTCCTCGTCCAGCAGCAGCTCCGCCGCGTAGGACTCTTCGTCGCGGGACCCTGTCGTCGTCGACGACAGGGTCCTCGGCGTTTCCGGAGCCGCCTCCTGCGGGCTTCCCGGCGGCGGCTAGGGTGCTGGTCATGGCGAACGCAGAGATCGGCGTAATCGGCGGCTCCGGCTTCTACTCGTTCCTCGACGACGTGACCGAGGTCCAGGTCGACACCCCCTACGGGCCACCCAGCGACTCCCTCTTCCTCGGCGAGATCGCCGGCCGGCGGGTTGCCTTCCTGCCCCGGCACGGACGCGGCCACCATCTGCCGCCGCACCGCATCAACTACCGCGCCAACCTCTGGGCGTTGCGCTCCGTCGGGGTCCGCCAGGTCCTCGGCCCGTGCGCGGTGGGCGGGCTGCGCCCCGAGTACGGGCCGGGCACGCTGCTGGTGCCGGACCAACTGGTGGACCGTACGAAGTCCCGGGCGGGGTCGTACTTCGACGGGCTGCCGCTGCCCGACGGCCGGGTGCCGAACGTGGTGCATGTGTCCCTGGCCGACCCCTACTGCCCGACCGGCCGGGCGGCCTCGCTGAAGGCGGCGCAGGGGCGGGACTGGGAGGCGGTCGACGGCGGCACGCTCGTGGTGATCGAGGGCCCGCGCTTCTCGACTCGCGCCGAGTCCCTGTGGCACCGGGCGCAGGGCTGGTCGGTGGTCGGCATGACCGGCCATCCCGAGGCCGCGCTCGCCCGTGAACTGGAGCTCTGCTACTCCTCGTTGACCCTGGTCACCGACCTGGATGCGGGCGTCGAGACCGGCGAGGGCGTCTCCCACGACGAGGTGCTGCGGGTGTTCGCGGCGAACGTGGACCGGCTGCGGGGCGTGCTGTTCGACGCGGTGGCCGCGCTGCCGGAGAGCGGGGCACGGGACTGCCTGTGCGTGAACGCGCTGGGCGGGATGGATCCGGGCTTCGAACTGCCGTAGCGGAGGGAGCCGGGAGGCTTCCAGGGCGCGGAACGTCCCGTTCGGGTGAGGGAGTTGTCCACAACCGGCGGGTAGCGCACGGGCTTCGGCGGGCGGCGGCGCGGTGCCTCATCGTGGGACCGCAAGCCGATCCCTCGTCGCAGGTGGTGGTCCACATGTCCCTCGCTCCCCCTCCCTTTCCGCGCCCGTTGGGCACCGACGCTCCGGCCACGTGCGAGGTGCCGCACTTCGCGCCCGTGCGGGTGCGCGGCGGGTGGTATCAACTGCGCCGGTTGCTACGGCACCGCAGGCGGGCCGTGGCGGCCGGGCTCGCGGTGACCGCGGCCGCCCTCGTGGCGGCGGGCCCGCGCGAGGCGGTGGAGGCGCGGCACAGCGAGCGGCCCCGAGGGCACCCGGTGGCCGATCCGGTACGGCAGCGCCGGGCGGTCGAGTGGGTGTCGGCGCCGGTGCGGATCGCCGACGCCGGCACGGTCAGGCTGCTGCGGTCCGGCGACCGGGTCGATGTGATCGCCGCAGAGGAGTCGGCGGCGGGCGGTGACGCCCGGGTGGTCGCGCGCGGGGCGCGGGTGGCGAAGGTGCCCGAGCCACTCCAGGAGGCGGACGGTGGCGGCGCGTTGGTGGTGCTCTCGGTGCCGCGCGCGACGGCGGCGCGGCTGGCCGGTGCGGGTGCTACGGCGCGGCTGGCGGTGACGATGTGGTGAACCGTGCTCTCCGTATCGTGAGCCGCGCCCTCAGCCGCCTGTGCGAATTCGTGTCAAGTCGCTCGATCGAGTTACTGAATTGGACAGGATGGCCGTGCGTTGACGTAGGTTGCGGAGCTGTTCGTTCCACACCGTGCGCGTGCGAGAAGAGGCTCCGAGTTGAGCGAGAAGAAGAAGGAACCGGGCGTCTGGCAGGGCTTCAAGACCTTCCTGATGCGCGGGAACGTCGTCGACCTGGCAGTCGCGGTGGTCATCGGCGCCGCCTTCACGAACATCGTCAACTCGGTGGTGAAGGGGCTCATCAACCCGGTCGTCGGCGCGATCGGTACACAGAACCTGGACACCTACAGCTCGTGTCTGAGCAGCTCCTGCTCGGGCGAGAAGGGCATCCAGTTGATGTGGGGCTCGGTCCTGGGAGCCACCCTCAGCTTCGTGATCACCGCGGCGGTCGTCTACTTCCTGATGGTGCTGCCGATGGCGAAGTACCTGGCCCGGGTGGAAGCCCAGCGCAGGGCCAGGGAGGGCACGCACGAGGTGATCGAGATCACCGAGCTGGAGGTGCTCAAGGAGATCCGCGACGCGCTCGTCGCACAGCGCGGCGACGGGCACCGGGAGCAGTAGCCGACGGCTCAGATGTGGTGGGGCGGCTTCTCGTCGAGGAAGCGCCTGAGATCGGCGGTGCCGTCGCCCTCGGCCCGCTCGCCCCACCCGCGATCCGTGTCGTCCGAGGAGGGCCGGCTCAACGGATCGTCGAAAACCAGCGCGGGCTTCGGATCGCGCGGCTCGGGGGCGGGGGCGGTACTCATGCCTCCAGGGTACGGCCCCCGGTGGACGTCATCTGCTGTGCTTGGCCTCATGACGTCCGAGATTCAAAGACCCCTGCGTCCACTCACCGCCCGCGGCCGGGACGAGCCGCACCGGGTCGCCTCGCCCCTGGAGCTCTTCTTCGACCTGTGCTTCGTCGTGGCCATCGCGCAGGCGGGCATCCAACTGGCGCACGCCGTCGCCGAGGGCCATGCGGGTGGGGGCATCCTCAACTACGCGATGCAGTTCTTCTCGATCTGGTGGGCCTGGATGAACTTCTCCTGGTTCGCCTCGGCGTACGACAACGACGACGTGCTGTACCGGATCGTCACGCTGGTGCAGATCGCCGGCGTCCTGGTCCTCGCGGCCGGGGTCGCGCGAGCCTTCGAGCAACACGACTACCTGGTGGTCTGGCTCGGCTACCTGATCATGCGGCTGGCGATGGCCACGCAGTGGCTGCGGGCGGCACGGGGCGCCACCGGGCCGGAGCGGACGATGGCATTGCGGTACGCGGGCGGCGTGCTGCTCTGCATGATCGGCTGGACGGGTCTGGTCGTCCTGCCGGAACCGGCCCGGGGCTGGGTGTTCCTCGTGATGGTGATCGCCGAGCTGTGCGTGCCGCGCTTCGCGGAGAAAAACTTCCCTACGCCGTGGCATCCGCACCACATCTCCGAGCGGTACGGGCTGTTCACGATCATCGTGCTGGGCGAGACGATCGCGGCGGCCACGGTCGCCGTGAAGTCGGGGGTGGACGAGCACGACGCGCTGGGCGAGCTGCTGCCCATCGCGGCGGGCGGGCTGCTGATCGTGTTCGCCGCGTGGTGGATCTACTTCGTGGTGCCGATCCACGGACACCTTCGCTCCAACCAGCAGGCGTTCCTGTGGGGCTACGGCCACTACCTGATCTTCGCCTCGGCGGCCATGATCGGCGCCGGCCTGGAGGTGGCGGTCACTCAGGCGGTCGGCAAGGCACACATCTCCACCCTGTCCGCCTCCGCCGCGGTGACCCTGCCGACGGCCCTGTACCTGCTCAGCGTCTGGGCCCTGCACGCCCGCCACTACAAGGTGGGCATCACCCAGCAACTGGTCCTTCCACTGGCCGCGTTGCTGGTGATCTGCTGCACGTTCGCGGGCTCCTGGGCGGTACTCGCGGCGGGCCTGGTGTCGGCGCTGACGGTCGCGGCCGGAGTGGCACTCACAGCGCGGACGGCAGCCGGGAAGCGCAGGGAAGAGGCGACGGCGCCGGCGAGCTGACGATGAACACCGAGCCGACCGCCCCCGGATCCGCCCCGCCTTGGGCAAGACTGAACCCCATGACAGTTGACGCGTTGACGGACGTGGCCGGGGTGCGGGTGGGGCATGCGACGCGGTCGGGGGGTGGGTGGCTTACCGGTACCACCGTTGTGCTCGCGCCCGAGGGTGGGGCCGTGGCTGCCGTGGATGTGCGGGGCGGCGGGCCCGGGACCAAGGAGACCGACGCGCTTGACCCGCGCAACCTGGTGCAGAAGGTCGAGGCGATCGTGCTGACCGGTGGTAGCGCGTACGGGCTTGATTCCGCGTCCGGGGTGATGGGCTGGCTGGAGGAGCAGGGGCGCGGGGTGCGGGTCGGGGTGGATCCACTGCATGTCGTGCCGGTGGTGCCCGCGGCCTGTGTCTTCGATCTGGGGCGGGGCGGCGACTTCAGGGCCAGGCCGGACGCGGCCACCGGGCGGGCCGCGGTCGAGGCGGCCGCGATCAGCGGGCCCGGGGTGCGGGTGCGCGAGGGGTGCGTGGGTGCCGGTACGGGCGCCGTGGTCGGGGCGATGAAGGGAGGGGTCGGGACCGCGAGCATCGTGCTGGAGTCCGGGATCACGGTGGCCGCGCTGGTGGTGGCCAACGCGGCGGGGTCGGTGATGGATCCCGAAACGGGCGTCCTGTACGGGGAGTTGTTCCAGGGGCGCGTCACCTATCCGGAAGCGCGTGTTCACGAGGCCGCGTGTCGGCGTCTCGCCGAGACCGCCGCGAAGAACGCGCCTCCGCCGCTGAACACCACGCTCGCGGTGGTCGCCACGGACGCCGAACTCAGCAAGGCGCAGGCGCAGAAGCTGGCCGGCACGGCACACGACGGCATCGCGCGCGCCGTACGGCCGGTGCATCTGCTGCACGACGGGGACACGGTGTTCGCCCTCGCCACCGGAGCCCGTCCGCTCGACGCCGAAAACCCCCTCGCCCTCAACGACGTCCTCGCGGCCGGCGCGGACATGGTGACCCGCGCGATCGTGCGCGCGGTGCGGGCCGCCGAGTCGGTGGACGGGCCGGGCGGGGCGTGGCCGTCGTACGAGGAGTTGTACGGGAGGCGGTAGGCACCCTGTGTTTGTCGCGGTTCTGTCACCGGATGGCCTTCGTGGGGAACGGCGGGAACCCGTGCGGGGGTGTGGCCCCTCTTTGTCCACGCATCGCAGCGGATCACGCACACCACACGAACCTGGAGCAGCCCGTGACAACGCCGGACATAGCAGCGCGGCGCGTACTGGGGGCCATCGCCGCCCTGGTGGTCGGCACCCTCACCCTCAGCGCGTGCGGCGGCAACGCCAGCGCGGACACCGACACCAACAGCAAGGGCGGCGGCGGGACGTCCGCCAAGACGTCTACCGCGAAGATCGTCATCTCGGCGAAGGACGGTTCGACGAACGCGTCCATCAACGCCACCGGCGTGCAGGTCAGCGACGGCACGCTGACGGACGTGAAGATGACGGTCGCGGGGTCGGGGCAGGCCGTGGACGGCGTGATCTCCGCGAACGGCGCGAGCTGGAAGCCGAAGGAGCAGTTGGAGCGCGGTACGAAGTACCAGATATCAGCCACCGCGAAGGACTCCAGCGGCAAGACCTCCGCCGCCAACTCCATCTTCACCACGGTCAGTTCGAGCAACAGCTTCATCGGGACGTACACGCCGGACAACGGGACGACGGTCGGTGTCGGGATGCCGGTGTCGTTCAACTTCGACAAGGCGATCAGCGACCAGAAGTCCGTGCAGTCGCACATCACGGTCACGTCCAGCAGCGGGCAGCAGGTCGTGGGGCACTGGTTCGGGGCGCAGCGGCTCGACTTCCGGCCCCAGGACTACTGGAAGGCCGGTTCCAAGGTCACGATGAAGATCGACCTGGACGGCGTGGAGGGCGCGAACGGCGTCTACGGCGTGCAGAAGAAGACGGTGACCTTCACCATCGGCCGTTCGCAGGTCTCCACGGTCGACGTCAACACGCAGACCATGACGGTCGTACGGGACGGGCAGACCCTCAAGTCGCTGCCGATCTCCTCGGGCAGCCCCGAACACACCACGTACAACGGGCAGATGGTGATCTCCGAGAAGTTCACCCAGACCCGGATGAACAGCCAGACGGTCGGCCTGGGCGGCGAGTACGACATCCCGGACGTGCCGCACGCGATGCGCCTGACCTCGTCGGGGACGTTCATCCACGGCAACTACTGGTACAGCAGGTCGAACCCGCCCTTCGGGCAGACCGGCACCAGCCACGGCTGCGTCGGGCTCGCGGACGTACAGGGCGCGCAGGGCGCCACGAACGCCAAGTGGTTCTACGACAACTCCCTCATCGGGGACGTCGTGATCGTGAAGAACTCCCCCGACAAGACGGTCGCCCCGGACAACGGGCTCAACGGCTGGAACATGGCGTGGAGCGAGTGGACCGCCGGAAGTGCCGCCTGACCGGCGGGTTTTGACGGATCTTCGGGCCGCGCGGGAACATCTCGCGCGGCCCGCGCGTTTTGCGGGCAGACGTTTTCTCGGTTCCCGGACATGATGTCCGACCGAGGGGCTACGGTATGCACCCACAAGGTGACATGCAGCAACGCCGGGAGAAGCCTTGAGCGTTCCGTACGACATGGCAGCGTACGAACCACCCGAGTCGCCCGAGTCTCCGGAGGAGCACCTCGCGCGGCTCCTCGGTCGTGCCCTGAACTCCTTCGAGCTGCCGGACGAGACGATACGGCGTCTCGACTGCGCGCTGGCGCACGACAGTTCACTGCACTCCGCGCACCATAGCGCGGGCCTGCATCGCGAGACGTACCGGCACACCTGGCTGCTCGCCGACGGCTCGGCCCTGACCCTGTGGGAGCTCGTCCACAACACCGTGCTCGGCCGTGAGGCGCAGCACGAGGTGTATGTCGACGAGGAGGAGGTGCGGGCCGCGACCGCGCGCCTGCCGCTGCCGCCGGACGCGCCGGACTTCGAACTGCCGGTGCTGGTGCACCTGTCGATGGTCCCCGAGCCCCGGCACGCGTATCTGGCGGACCACTCGGCCGACCACGCGCGCCGTTTACTGCGCCGGGCGGAGAACCCGGACCGGCCGGACGACGAGACCGCCGCGCTGCTGGCAACGGCCTTCGCGCACCAGATCACCCAGGCCTTCGGCCGCCCCTACCGAGCGGGCCGCCCCGCGCTGTGCTTCTCGCTCTACGAGCACGCGTTCCTGCTGCGCGACGGCGCGGAGATCTCCCTGTGGGAGGTCGAGCACACGGCGACACCCGACGGCCGGCACATGTGCGAGGTGTACGCGGACGAGGACGCGGCCCGCGACGCGATGGAGCGGCGGGCGGCGCAGGTCTCCTAGGGCCGACCCTCGGGCCGCCGCCTCAACGCCCGTCGCTGAGCTGTCGTACCAGACCCGCGAAGGCGTCGCGCTCGGCCGGGGTCAGGTCGACGGACTCCAGGTGGGGAGCGGTGGCGCGCTGGTTCGGAAGGCCGTACAGCGGGTGGGCCGCGTGCCACACGGTGGGCTCCGCGAGGGAGCGGCGCAGGATGCGCGTCAGGCCGAACACCCAGGCGACAGTCGCCAGGGCGAGAACGGCCACACCGGTCAACTGGAGGATCGAGACGTGCTCAGGCATACGTTCCAGTAGACACCACGGTCCGGGACTGTGGTCCCGGACCGTGATGTATCTCGCAGTTGCCGTGAACACCTCACAGCGGTCCAAAAGCGGCTAGACGGCGACCGGTTGCTTCGCGTCCGCCGTCGGCGCCGCTATGCCGTCCGGCGTCCCGGCGGCCGTGCCGCCGGCTTGCTTGCGCATGCCCTTCAGTACGACGACCAGGCTTGCCGTGACGCACATGCCGGCCGCGATGGCGATCAGGTAGAGGAACGCGTTGCCGATCAGCGGGACCACGAAGATGCCGCCGTGCGGGGCGCGCAGGGTGGCGCCGAAGGCCATCGACAGGGCACCGGTGATCGCGCCGCCCACCATCGAGGACGGGATGACGCGCAGCGGGTCCGCCGCCGCGAACGGGATCGCGCCCTCGGAGATGAAGGAGGCGCCCAGCACCCAGGCGGCCTTGCCGTTCTCGCGCTCGGTCTCGGTGAAGAGCTTGCCGCGCACGGTGGTGGCCAGGGCCATCGCCAGCGGCGGGACCATACCAGCCGCCATGACCGCGGCCATGATCTTCATCGCCGAGTCGCTGGGGCTGGAGACCGCGATACCGGCCGTGGCGAAGGTGTACGCGACCTTGTTGACCGGGCCGCCGAGGTCGAAGCACATCATCAGGCCGAGCAGGGCGCCCAGCAGGATGGCGTTCGAGCCGCTGAGGCCGTTCAGCCAGTCGGTCATGCCCTTCTGCGCGGAGGCGATGGGCTTGCCGATGACCACGAACATCAGGAACCCGACGATCGCCGTGGAGATCAGCGGGATCACCACCACGGGCATGATCCCGCGGACCGCCTTGGGGATCTTCACCTTCTGGATCGCCAGCACCACACCACCGGCGATCAGACCGGCCGCGAGGCCGCCGAGGAAGCCGGCGTTGATGGTGGAGGCGATCATGCCGCCGACGAAGCCGGGCACCAGACCGGGCCGGTCCGCCATGCCGTAGGCGATGTAACCGGCCAGCACCGGGACCAGGAAGCCGAAGGCGACGGCGCCGATCTGGAACATCAGCGCGGCCCAACTGTCGGTCTGCGTCCACACGAAGTGCTGCATGACCGAGGGCGCGGACTTGATCTCGTAGCCGCCGATCGCGAAGCCGAGGGCGATCAGCAGACCGCCCGCCGCGACGAACGGGACCATGTAACTGACGCCGGACATCAGCCACTTGCGCAGCTTGGAGCCGTAGCCCTCGCCCGGCTCGCCGCCGCGCTCGACGGGGGTCGCGGCGCCCGAACCGGCCGTCACCTCACCCCGTTCCGCCTTGCCGCGGACCTCGGTGATCAGCTCGGCGGGGCGGTTGATGCCCGCCTTGACGCCGACGTCGACGGTCGGCTTGCCGGCGAAGCGGTCCTTCTCCCGTACGGGCACGTCATGGGCGAAGATCACGCCGTCCGCCGCCGCGATCACCGCCGGGTCGAGCCGGGTGAAACCGGCCGAGCCCTGCGGCTCGACGACGACTTCGACGCCCGCGTCCCGGCCGGCGTTCTCCAGCGACTCGGCCGCCATGTAGGTGTGCGCGATACCGGTCGGGCAGGAGGTGACGGCGACGATACGGAACGGGCGGTCGTCGTCGGACTCCGGTGCCGGTGTCGTGGTGCCCGTGGCGGCGTCGGCGGAGGCCGCCGCCGACGTCGCCACGGAGTCTGTGGTGCCCGCGGCCTCGGACTCGGGCTCGTCCCCGCGGATCAGCGCGGCCGCCGACTCCGCGTCGCCCGCCGACCGCAGCGCGGACGTGAACTCGGTGTTCATGAGCTGCCGGGCCAGCGACGACAGGATCGTCAGATGGGCGTCGTCGGCCCCGGCGGGCGCGGCGATCAGGAAGATCAGGTCGGCGGGGCCGTCGGGGGCGCCGAAGTCGACACCCTCGGCGCTGCGTCCGAAGGCGAGCGACGGCTCGGTGACGTACTCGCTGCGGCAGTGCGGAATGCCGATGCCGCCGTCGAGGCCGGTCGGCATCTGCGCCTCGCGGGCCGCCACGTCGGCGAGGAAGCCGTCGAGGTCGGTGACCCGGCCCTGGGCGACCATGCGCTCGGCGAGGGCACGCGCCGCCGCCTCTTTGGTATCGGCGGACAGGTCGAGGTCGACCAGGTCCGCGGTGATCATCTCGCTCATCGCGGGCTCCTTCGCACGCGTATCGCCCGGGAACTGCCGTGGGCGGGGGTGGGGACGGGGGTACAGCGGGGTGTCGCGGTGGTGCGGGTGGTGGCGGAGGCGGGGCCGGGGAGACCCCGCCTCCCCCGGGTCGCGGCGAGTAACGGGGAGTGTCGCCGCTTCAGGGCCGGTTGAAGGGGTGCCGGAAGGGTCGTAGCGGAATCGGCCGTGGCCGTCGTCGCCGTAGAAACGTTCATGCCACCGGCTCCGTCAGTACGAGGTCCACCGGGACGTCGGCCGTGACCGTCACCGCGGCCGGGTCCAGGTCCGCAGGGGTGGGCATCACGCTGCCCGGGAGCTGGACGGCCGCGGCGCCGTGGGCGACGGCCGAGGCGAGGGCCTCCGGGCCGCTGCCGCCGGCGATCAGGAAGCCGGCCAGCGAGGAGTCGCCCGCGCCGACATTGCTGCGTACGGCGTCGACGCGCGCGCTGCCGTACCAGGCACCCGAAGCGTCCACCAGCAACTGCCCGTCGGCGCCGAGGCTCGCGAGGACGGCGCCCGCGCCCAGCTCGCGGAGTTCCTCGGCGGCCTTGACCGCGTCGCCGACGGTGGACAGGGGGCGGGAGACGGCCTCCGCGAGTTCCTCGGCGTTCGGCTTGACGACGTCGGGGCGCTCGCGCAGGGCCTCGATGAGCGCGGGGCCGGAGGTGTCCAGCGCGATACGGACGCCGGCGGCGTGCGCGCGGGCGACCAACTCGGCGTACCAGGACGGCGCGAGGCCGCGCGGGAGGCTGCCGCAGCAGGCGATCCAGTCGGCGTCGCGGGACTGCCGCCGGACCGTCTCCAGGAGCAACTCCTGTTCGGCGGCGGTCAGTTCGGGGCCGGGGGCATTGATCTTCGTGAGGACGCCGTCCGCCTCGGCCAGGGCGATGTTCGAGCGGGTGGCCCCGGCGACCGGGACCGGCGCGACCTCGATGCCCTGCGCGTCGAGCAGGTCCGCGACCAGCGCGCCCGGTGCGCCCCCCAGGGGCAGCACGGCGACTGTGCGCTGCCCGGCGGCGGCGACGGCGCGCGAGACGTTGACACCCTTGCCGCCCGGGTCCATGCGCTCGCCGGTGGCCCGTATGACCTCACCGCGCTCCAGGGCGGGCACCTCGTAGGTGCGGTCGAGGGACGGGTTCGGGGTGACCGTGAGGATCATGCGCGCACTACTTCCATGCCGCCGCGCTCCATGGCGGTGGCGTCTTCTGGGCTCAGCCCGGTGTCGGTGATCAGGAGGTCCACATCACTCAGGGCACCGAAGCGGGCGAAGTGCTCCTGGCCGTGCTTGGCGGAGTCGGCGAGCAGCACCACCCGGCGGGCGGCGCCCATCGCCGCGTGCTTGACCGCGGCCTCGGCGAGGTCGGGCGTGGTCAGCCCGTGCTGGGCGGAGAAGCCGTTGGCCGCCACGAACACGACATCCGCGCGGATCTCGCCGTACGCCCGCAGCGCCCAGGCGTCCACGGCGGCGCGCGTACGGTGCCGCACGCGCCCCCCGACGAGGTGGAGCTGCATGCCCGGGTGGTCCGCGAGGCGGGCCGCGATGGGCAGCGAGTGGGTGACGACGGTCAGCTCGGCCTCCAGCGGGACGATGCCCGCGAGGCGGGCCACCGTCGTACCGGCGTCGAGGATCACCGTGCCATGGAGGGGCAGTTCGGCGAGGGCCGCCTTGGCGATGCGGTCCTTCTCGTCGGCCGCCGTGGACTCGCGCTCGGCGAGATCCGGCTCGAAGTCGAGCCGTCCGGCCGGTATGGCACCGCCGTGCACCCGGCGGAGCAGGCCCGCGCGGTCCAGAGCCTTCAGATCCCGGCGGATCGTCTCCGCCGTGACCTGGAACTCCTCGGCCAGGGACACCACGTCCACCCGGCCGCCGTCACGGGCCAGCCGGAGGATCTCCTGCTGCCGCTCCGGTGCGTACATGTCCGTTCGCCTCCGTCCAGTGCCCGAACTTGTGGTTTCGCTCGGAGGCTACGCCCGCATTTCCGGAAAGTAAACAGGTTCGGGCACTAGATGGACATGAACGGGCAGAGCGCTCCCTCCTCGGAAACGCCCTGCCGGTGCCTCGTCAGCCGTGCCGCTGCGTGGTGATCTTCTGCTGGGCCGCGATGATGGCGTGCGCCAGTTCGTCGCGGGCGGCCTCCTGCCGCATCGCCCTGACGAGCAGACCGCGGTGCTCCGGGAGGGGGACTCCCCGCACGGCCGGGCCCGGCTCGGGCAGCGCGGTGGCGACGTATTCACCGACGCGCTCGACGACCTTCGTCAGTTCGGGGCGGATGGCCTCGACGTGGTCGGCGATCCCCTTGATCATGGTGCCGGTCTGGGCGATGTCCTCGAAGTCGTCGGCGCGGCAGGGCTTCTGGGCGAGGCGGCACTGGGCCTTGTAGAGGTCGGCGAGCCACTCGGAGGGCTTGTCGAACGCGGTGTTGGTCTCGTCCTTGCGCCGGATCCTGCGCGTCCAGGCGAAGACCCGTCTGTGGTGGACGACGGTGTAGGCGCCGAGGGCCCCCATAACCAGAAAGGACACGGCGCCCAGCGCGAGAGAACCGGCGCCGGTGCCGATCGCCAGCGTGCCGGTGCCGGCCATCATGCCGGGCTCCCGGCGTGGAAGTGCCGCAACTCGTCGACGTCGTGGACGACGAACTGGCGGTACCTGGCTTCGATGACGCCCTGATAGCGCAGGGTCCGCACCGCGTTCTCCACCGTGGAGACGGCGATCTGGAGGGACGCGGCGATGTCCTTCTGCCCCGGTCCGGTGATGACGGTCCAGCCCGTCCGCGGATCGGGCACGCCCGTGGTGTCGGCGAGGTGGGCCAGCAGCCGGCTCACCCGCTCGACGGGCGGCCGGGTGGCCATGGTGTAGACGAGCTCGTCGCTACGGCTGCGCTCCTCCAGGCTGCACAGCAGCGCGACCTGGATGTCCTGCCGCCTGCGCAGCAGGACGTTGAGATGGCGCGCGCGGCAGGGGATGGCCACGGTCGGGGTCAGGCACTTGGTGACGACGGCGGAGTCGGGCGTGATCAGCTTGGCCTCGCCGACGAGCTGGCCCCGGCCGCGGAACCGCGTGACGGTGGGCACGTGCTCCCCGCGGCCGAGCGGGAAGCGGTCCTGGCGTACGACGCCGTCCCAGATGATGTAGACGTCCCGGCCCTCCGGCCCCAGGGGCAGGCACTGGTCGCGGACGAAACCACTGGCGTCCAGCTCCGACTGGAGCAGGGCGAGCAGCGCCGGCCAGTCCTCGGCCTTCAGGCGGTGCAGGAAGCTTCCCTCAGGCTTGTTCTCATGGCCGAGGAGAAGGTCGGCCGGCCGGGGGATGACGACGGTCGAGGGCATGCTCACTCCCCCGCTCCGGCGGCCGTGGTGGCGCGTGTCCCGGCGTACGCGCCCCGGGGAGAGTGATGGTGACGATGTGTCACGGGTGAGATACCGCGGGGTCCGCGGCACGACGGCGGAATGACGCCGTCGGCGGTGACGGTGCGCATTGACCTGATCCCTTGTTCCGTTGACGCTGTGGAACCCCACTGGCCAGCGGGGTTCCGGTGGTGGGTCCTGCTCCCTCTCCGGGAGGTGCGACAGCGCCCGGGTGGTGAGGCCGGGCGGGTGGAGACAGTTGAGCGAGAGAAACCGTACCGCTCACCGTAAGCGAAGAGCCAGTCGCCATTTCCAAGGGGATCGCGAAGATGGTGATCATGCGGGAAACCCCTTGCCGTGGGGCTTTGTTACAGAACATCGCGCGTAATCATGACGGGAAAGCCACCGCCTTTTCCACGCAATTACCGATCCCGGTTATCCACGTACCGCCCGCAGCGGGCGGTAGGACTCTTCTCGGATGAGCAACATATGACGCCCGCACAAACCCCCGGCAAAAACGAGAGGCCCCGGGGCACCACCCCCAGGACCTCCCGGAAAGGTCCGGACCCACCAGGGATCAGACCGGTGCCCAGTAAACACCACGGATGGCCTTTAGGTCACTCCCCGTCAGGCAAACGGCAGCCCTCAGTACCCGACGGCCAGCCGGAACCCCGGCCGTGGAGGATGCGCGAGGGAGGTCACGCCACCCCGCGCACACCACCGGAACACCCAGCCGCGCGGCACGTTTTACCCCCTTTATGCACGCAGGGGCGAGACGATCCCGGCCCCACAGCGCACCGACAGCGTTATCAAGCGAAGTCCATCGATCAAGAGTCAACAGATCCGGCCAATACGGCTCAGCCCGACCGACGGCACCGCCGACCGGAACCCCACCCGCCGGAACAGGCGGAGCGGGCCGCTCCGGTCCGCCGAATTAGGCCGCCACGACTACGGCAATTTCTTTTCGAGAGGCAATCGGAGACAACAGGAAATGCGGCGGCTCCGGGTGGCGGCGGAATCTCGTACGGAAATGCACAGTTCACCGTCGCACATCACAAATTGTCGACTAAGGAACAAGGCAACCATCACCCGGTCCAGCGCCGGCACTCCCATCGGACCCGGCCGTCCCGGCCGCCCCAGCGTGAACTTCCGTCCAGTCAGTTTTGTTACAGGGCAGGTGAGTTGGGGTGCGTCCGACACGGCCGCCGACCTCGGGTCCGCCCGCCGCGCGCCCCACTCCGGCCACCGGCGTACGCCACCGTCCGGCCGACTGCGTCGAGCGCCCCGCCCCCGGTACGGCCTCGGGGCGGGGCGCTGTCCTGCGGTGCCGAGCGGCGTCAACTCCCGGCCGGATCCGCCTCCTTGACCGTCTGCGCGGCCCCCCGCCCCGGCAGCGCGAACATCAGCAGGAAGATCACGCCCATCACCGCGGCCACCCAACCCAGTGCGTGCTGGAACGCGTTGACGAACGCCGGGCCCACCTCGGCGGGGGTCAGCCGGTCGTCGATCACGCCGAAGAAGACCACCGACACCAGCCCGAGCCCGAGTGCGTTGCCCATCTGCTGCACGGTGTTGATGAGCCCGGAGGCGGAGCCCGCGTGCTCACGCGGTACCTCGGAGAGGATCGTGTCGGTCAGCGGGGCGAAGATCAGGCCCATGCCGACGCCCATCACGACCAGCGGCAGCGCCATCTGCCAGGAGGCGATGGCCAGTTGGTACCGGTCGGCCTCCCAGAGGTAGAGCAGCACACCCGCGACCATCACCAGCGCGCCTGTCTGAAGGACGTTGCGTCCGCCCAGGCGCGGCACCAGTTTCTGCACGGACATGCCGGCCGCCGCCGAGCAGGCGATCGAGAACGGTACGCCGGTCAGCCCGGCCCGCAGCGGGCTCCAGCCCAGGCCGATCTGCATGTACAGGGTCCAGACGAGGAAGAAGATGCCGAGTCCGACACCGAACACGGTCTGCACGGCGATACCGGCCGCGAAGCTCTTCACCCGGAACAGGGACAGCTCGACGAGCGGGGAACCGTCCTGCTCGGCCTTCCGCCCCTCGTACGCCACCAGTCCGACGAAGACGCCGATCGAGCCGGACATCGACACGAACCCCCAGGCGGGCCAGCCCAGTTCGTCGCCCCGGGTGAGGGGGTAGAGCAGCATCAGCAGGCCGAGGGTGACCAGGGCGACGCCGACGAGGTCGAGCTTGAGGGCGCGCGGGGCCTTGGACTCGGTGATGAAGCGGCTGCCGAGGAGCAGGCCCGCGATGCCGACCGGCAGGTTGATCAGGAAGATCGGGCGCCATTCGAGGCCGAAGAGGTTCCACTCGGTCAGCAGGGCGCCGAGCAGCGGCCCGGAGACCGCGCCCAGGCCGACGATCGCGCCGAACAGCCCGAACACCTTGCCCCGCTCGTGCGCCGGGAAGGTGGCGTGCACGATCGACAGCACCTGCGGCACCATCATCGCGGCCATCCCGCCCTGGAGGATGCGCGAGGCGACCAGCATCTCCGGGTTCGCGGCGAAGCCGCACAGCGCGGAGGCGAGCGTGAAGCCGCCGATCCCGAGGAGGAACAGCCGCTTGCGGCCGTAGATGTCGCCGAGCCGTCCGCCGGTGATGAGTCCGGCGGCGAAGGCGAGCGCGTACCCGGCCGTTATCCACTGGATCTGGCTGAAGGAGGCGCCCGCGTCCCGCTGGATCGAGGGGATCGCGACATTGACGATCGTGACGTCGACGAGGTCCATGAAGGCCGCGGTCATCACGATCGCGAGGGCGAACCAGCGCCGCCGGTCGGCCGCCCCGGACGCCGTCACTACGGGGGCCGGGCTGTCCACAAGGGTTTCGGTGGAGGTCATGTTCTGAAACTACGACCCCACTAGGTCAGATCGTGTCCTAGTTCTACGGCATCCTCGAACCCATGACGACGGACACCCCGGCACGGCTGCTCCAGCTCCTCTCCCTCCTCCAGACGCCCCGCGAGTGGCCCGGCGGCGAGCTGGCCGAGCGGCTCCGGGTCTCCCGGCGCACGGTCCGGCGGGACATCGACCGGCTGCGCGAACTCGGCTACCCGGTGCAGGCGACGCTCGGCGCCGACGGCGGCTACCGGCTGGTCGCGGGCAAGGCGATGCCGCCCCTGGTGCTGGACGACGAGGAGGCGGTGGCCATCGCGGTCGGGCTGCGCGCGGGCGCCGGGCACGCGGTCGAGGGCGTGGACGAGGCGTCGGTGCGGGCCCTGGCCAAGCTCGAACAGGTACTGCCCTCGCGGCTACGGCACCGGGTCGCCACCCTCCAGGCCGCCACCACCCCGCTGACCAGCGGGGACGGGGCGAGCATCGCCCCCGAGACACTGACCGTCATGGCCTCCACGGTCGCCGGCCACGAGCGGCTGCGCTTCGCCTACCGCGCCAAGGACGGCACCGAGTCGCGCCGCGTGACGGAGCCGTACCGGCTCGTCTCGACCGGACGCCGTTGGTACCTCGTCGCTTACGACCTCGACCGCGAGGACTGGCGGACCTTCCGGGTGGACCGGGTGAGCAGGCCGCTGGCGACAGGGGCGCGGTTCACCCCGCGCGAGCTGCCCACGGGCAACGCGGCGGAGTTCCTGCGGCAGTCGATGTACCGGCGGCAGGAGACCTACGAGTACACCGTGACCTTCGCCGCCCCCGCCGAGGTCATCGCCGCCCGGATCCCGGCCTGGCTCGGCACACCCGAGCCGCTCGACGAGCAGACCTGCCGGCTGCGCGCCACGACCGGCGATGCGGTGTCCTGGCTCGCCGTACGGCTGGCCATGCTGGAGTGCGAGTTCACGGTCCAGGAACCGGAGGAACTGGTGCGGTGCGTACGGGAGTTGGGGGAACGGCTGAGCCGCGCCGGGAGCGCGTGACCCCGCCCCCTACCGGGCTGCCCCGCCGATCTCCGTCCACGGAAAGTGCCGCAACTCCCGCAGGTTCCGCAGCGCCAGGTCGGCGGGTCCCGCCTGCGCGCCCGTCCCGGTCGGTTCCTCCCCGAAGGCCCAGCCCTCAACGGCCGTGCGGACGGCGGCACTTGCGACGGCCGCGGCGAAGCGCAGTTCCGGGGAGGTCACGGACGGGATCCGCGCGGTGCCGAGGTCGTCGGTCTGGGCCATCCGTTCCGCGAGTACCTCTCCGAGGGTGCGCTCTCCCGCCTGGCAGACCTCCGCCCACACCCTGCGCAGGCCGGAGCTGGACTCCGCCATGCGGATCAGCGGGCGGACCCAGGTCCAGGAGGAGTGGGAGACCCCCACCCCGGGGGTCAGGGTGTGGAGCGCCCCGTGTTCCAGCGCCTCCGGTACCGAGAGCGCGGGCGGGGCCGTGCGGACCGCCTCCGCCCAGCGCTCGGTGCCGGCCGCGTAGAGCGGGGCGACGGCCTCCTCCTTGGTGGCGAAGTAGCGGTAGAAGGTGCGGGGCGCGATGCCGGCGGCCTGCGCGATGTCCTCGGCGCGGGTGGCGCGCAGCCCCTGTCTCACGAAGAGTCCGGCCGCGGCCCGGGCGATCTCCATCCGGGTCTCGGCCTTGCGCCGCTCGGTCAGCGAGAGCGGTGCGGAGGGGGAGGCGGTAGGGGAATCCGGTGCTGGGGTGGGGCTGCTCACATCGGCAGGCTATGCCGCTGTGGCAGAATCTGCCATTCGGCGGGCCACCCCGGAGTTCAGGTACGGGGTGCCCCGCCGTCCTTGCGTGCCCGCACACGAAAAGAGCCGGGCCCCGACGCCCGGGGGGACAGGCGCCGGAGCCCGGCTCGGGAGAGTCCCGGCGCCGGGGGGGATGTGCGTCGGGACGTGGCTCAAGGGGTCTCGGGGCGGGGCCCCGGACTCGAACTCCTGGGCCCTGAAGTCTTGTTCCCGGGGCTCCGTAGGTTGAAGCGGTGTTCCCGGCCATGTTTGCGCGGGCTCCCGCCACCCGGCGTACGCGGCCCGGCGTGCACAGAATGCGTGCGCGCCCCGCGACTGCCGGGCCGGGGCCGGAGGCTCACGCCTCCGGCACACCTCCCGTCGCGCTCACGGCCGCTAGGCAGCCGCGTCGAAGCCGGTCTGGCCGGCCAGCTTCTTCAGTTCCAGCAGTGCGTGCTTCTCGATCTGGCGGATGCGCTCGCGGGTCAGACCGTGCTCCTTGCCGACCTCGGTGAGCGTGCGCTCCCGGCCGTCCTCGATGCCGTAGCGCATCTTGATGATGGAGGCCGTGCGCTGGTCGAGGCGGCCGATCAGGTCGTCCAGCTCCTCGCTGCGCAGCAGGGTCATCACGGACTGCTCGGGCGAGACCGCGGAGGTGTCCTCCAGGAGGTCACCGAACTGCGTGTCCCCGTCGTCGTCCACCGACATGTTCAGCGAGACCGGGTCACGCGCCCAGTCCAGGACGTCCGTCACGCGCTCGGGCGTCGAGTCAAGCTCGGCGGCGATCTCCGCGTGCTCGGGCTCCCGGCCGTTCTTACGGTTGAACTCCCGCTGCACACGGCGGATCCGGCCCAGCTCCTCCACGAGGTGGACGGGGAGCCGGATGGTCCGGGACTGGTCGGCGATCGAGCGGGTGATGGCCTGGCGGATCCACCAGGTCGCGTACGTCGAGAACTTGAAGCCCTTGCGGTAGTCGAACTTCTCCACCGCGCGGACCAGGCCCGCGTTCCCCTCCTGGATCAGGTCGAGCAGGGGCAGGCCGCTACGGGGGTAGCGGCGGGCCACGGCCACGACCAGACGGAGGTTGGACCGGATGAAGACGTCCTTGGCACGCTCCCCTTCGGCGACCAGGGCCTCCAGCTCGGCGCGGCTGGCGTCCGCCTGGGACTCCTCCTCGCCGTCGAGGACCTGGCGCGCGAACACGCCCGCTTCGATGGTCTGTGACAGCTCGACTTCCTTGGCGGCGTCGAGCAGCGGTGTGCGCGCGATTTCGTCGAGATACATGCCGACCAGGTCGCGGTCGGCGATCTCGCCGCCATGGGCGCGAACACTGCGCGCACCGTCGGAGGTCTCGCCGGTGGCGGACTTACGACGGGCGACGGCACGGGTTGCCATGCGTGCTCCCTTGCGATGGTGGGTCAGCAGGTGTTCGTCGGATGCTCTTGCTTCGGCACTCTTCTCGTGTGCCCTGCATCTGATGGAAACAACGACTGGAATCCGGACAGAATTCCCGACCCGCTCCCCTATTTTTCTGATCTTGCAGTACCCTGTCCGGCCACAGAGGGAGGCATGATGTCATCGGAGCGTACAGAGGTGCAGGTCAGGCCAGGAGTCGAGAGCGACCTCGATGCCCTCACCGACCTCTACAACCACTACGTACGCGAGACCCCGATCACCTTCGACACCGCCGCCTTCACGCCGGAGGAGCGCCGCCCTTGGCTGCTCTCCCACCCTGAAGACGGCCCATACCGGCTGAAGGTTGCCGTCGACGGGACCTTCCAAGGAAACACACAGCGAATCCTCGGCTACGCCACATCCAGCCCTTACCGGCCCAAGCCCGCCTACTCGACCTCGGTCGAGGTCACCGTCTACCTCGCCCCGGACGCGGGCGGCCGGGGCATCGGAACCCTGCTCTACAAGGCCCTGTTCGCGGATCTGGCGACCGAGGACGTCCACCGGGCGTACGCGGGCATCGCCCAGCCCAACGAAGCGTCCACGCGGCTGCACGAACGCTTCGGCTTCCGGCCCGTCGGCACCTACCGGGAGGTGGGCCGCAAGTTCGGCCGCTACTGGGATGTCGCCTGGTACGAGAAGGAGTTGTAGGTCCCGCGGACCTACGGTCGTCAGCCGAACTGCACCGACCGCTTCGCCATCCCCATCCAGAACCCGTCGATCACCGAGTGCTGCGCGTCCAGTTCGCCGCCCGCCTCCGCCGCGCCCATGGCGACGAACAGCGGTGCGAAGTGCTCGGTGCGCGGGTGGGCGTAGCGCCCGGCCGGTGCCTTGTGGAGGAAGTCCAGCAGGCCGTCCCAGTCGCGGGCCTCCAGGGCGCGCCGGCCCCAGTCGTCGAACTCGGAGGACCAGGTGGGCACTCCCCCGCCGGTGTGGCGCAGGGCGGCCAGGTTGTGGGTGAAGAAGCCGGAGCCGACGATCAGGACGCCCTCGTCGCGCAGCGGGGCGAGCCTGCGCCCGATGTCCATCAGCTTCGCCGGATCGAGGGTCGGCATGGAGACCTGGAGGACCGGGATGTCGGCCGCCGGGAACATCTCGACGAGCGGGACGTACGCCCCGTGGTCGAGGCCGCGGTCCGGGACGTCCTGCACGGGTATGCCCGGGGCGCGCAGCAACTTCCGCACGGATGCGGCGAGTTCGGGGGCGCCCGGGGCGTCGTAGCGGACCTGGTAGTAGTGCTCGGGGAAGCCCCAGAAGTCGTAGACGAGGGGGACCGGGTCGGTAGCGCCGAGGGCGAGGGGGGCCTCCTCCCAGTGGGCGGAGACCATGAGGATCGCCTTGGGACGGGGGAGGTCGGCGGACCAGGCGGCGAGCTCGCCGGGCCAGATCGGGTCGTCCGCGAGGGGCGGCGCGCCGTGGCTGAGGTAGAGGGCGGGCATGCGCTCCGGTGCGGCGGTGGACATCACGGTCACTCCCCATGCTTGAAGTCTCAAACGTCTCGGTACGACCCTACGCCCGATTTGTTTAACCTTCAAGGAGAGCTCTCGTACAGTGGATACATGAATACGGCATCCACCTCCGCTGAACCCCCCTGGCTCTCCGACGAGGAGCAGCGCGTCTGGCGCTTCTACATGCACGCCAGCACCCTCCTGGAGGACCATCTGGACCGCCAGCTCCAGCGGGACGCGGGCATGCCGCACATCTACTACGGCCTCCTCGTCCAGCTCGCCGAGGCCCCGGGCCGCCGGCTGCGGATGACCGAGCTGGCCATGAACGCGAAGATCACCCGCTCCCGCCTCTCGCACGCGATAGCGCGGCTGGAGAAGAACGGGTGGGTGCGCCGCGAGGACTGTCCCTCCGACAAGCGCGGCCAGTTCGCGGTGCTGACCGACGAGGGGTACGAGGTGCTGCGCCGCACCGCGCCGGGCCATGTGGCCGCCGTACGGCAGGCGCTGTTCGAGCGGCTGAGCCCGCAACAGCAGAAGTCCCTCGGCGAGATCATGGAGATCGTCGCCGAGGGACTTCAGCCGAACGAAGCGGGCGCGGACCTGCCCTGGCTCCGCTGAGCCGCTCAACTCAGCCGGAGACCAGGGCAGTTCCTGGGAGTCGTACGTACGGGGCGTCCCCTTCCCCGTACGTACGGATGGTGCGAAGGGGGTACGACCGGGCCGGGCGCCGTCAGTGCGCGACCACCGGCACCTTGAACTCGTCCTCGACGCCGTCACCGGAGGCGACCGGGTCGGAACCCTGCTTGCCCGCGTTGACGAGGACCGAGACGATCGCGGCGGCCGCGACCAGCATGCCCACGGCGAACCAGATGGCGTTGGTGTAGCCGTGCACCTGGCCCTGCAACTGGACGAGCTGCTGCTGGGTCTTGGACGTACCGGCGCCGGCGATGTGGTCCTTGATGTACGCGGTCGTCGCGGAGGCGGCAATCGTGTTCAGCAAGGCCGTACCGATCGCGCCGCCCACCTGCTGCGAGGTGTTGACCATCGCGGAGGCGACACCCGCGTCCCGGGGCTCGACGCCCAGGGTGGCGAGGGACATGGCCGGCATGAACGCCGTACCCATGCCGAGACCGAGCAGCAGCATCGCGGGCAGGATGATCGAGGCGTACGACGAGCCGATCTCCAGCCGCGTCATCAGCAGCATGCCGACCGCGGCGACCAGGAAGCCGGGGCCCATCAGCAGGCGGGCCGGCAGACGGGTCATCAGGCGGGTGCCGATCTGGGTCGAGCCGACCATCATGCCGACGATCATCGGCATGAAGGCGAAGCCGGTCTTGATCGGCGAGAAGCCCTTGACGACCTGGAGGTAGTAGGTCAGGAACAGGAAGGTGCCGAACATCGCGATGATGGCGATGCCGAGCGAGAGGTAGATACCGCCGCGGTTGCGGTCGGTGATGACGCGCAGCGGCAGCAGCGGGGCCTTGACCTTCGCCTCGACGACCACGAACGAGATCAGCAGCACCGCGGAGGCGATGAACAGCCCGACGGTCGTGGTGTCGCCCCAGCCGTCGGACTCGGCGCGGGTGAAGCCGTAGACGAGCGAGACCAGACCGAGGGTGGAGAGCAGGACACCGGGGATGTCGAGCGGGTTGCGGTTGCGGCCGCCCTCCGGCTCACGGATGACGAAGTACGCGCCGAGCGCGGCCACGATGGCGAACGGGATGTTCACAAAGAACGTCCAGCGCCAGTCCAGGTACTCGGTCAGCACACCGCCGAGGATGAAGCCGACGGCGCCGCCGCCACCGGCGATCGCGCCGTAGATGCCGAACGCCTTGGCGCGCTCCTTGGCGTCCGTGAACATCACGGCGAGCAGGGAGAGCGCGGCGGGCGCGAGCAGGGCGCCGAACGCGCCCTGGAGGGCACGGGCGCCGAACATCATGGCGCCGGAGGTGGCGAGACCGCCGAGCGCGGACGCGGCGGCGAAGCCGGTCAGGCCGACGACGAAGGCGCGCTTGCGCCCCCACAGGTCGGCTATGCGGCCGCCGAAGAGGAGGAGTCCGCCGAAGGCGAGGGCGTAGGCCGTGACGACCCACTGCCGGTTGCCGTCGGAGATGCCCAGATCGGTCTGGGCGGACGGGAGGGCGATGTTCACGATGGTCGCGTCGAGCACGACCATCAACTGGGCGAGCGCGATGAACGCGAGCGCTTTCCAGCGGTTGGAATGGGCTTCGTGCTCGGCGGCCTCGGCCGCCTTGTCGAGGGCGCTTGGCGCGCCGCTTCGAGCTGTTTCAGACATGGTGGTACCCACTTCGGGACTTCGTGACGGAAAAATTCGGAAGAAGGACGTCGAAGACGTGGTCGGGGACGCTTGTGGTTGAGACAGGCGAGACGCGCTGAACTAATCGGTCAGGGCTGCCGGAGATCCTCCATCGTCGCGGCCGCGCCGGGCAGGACCGAACGGGCCGGGGCCCTGAGTCCGTCCAGGAACAACTGCAGGTGTCGGTGTACGAAGCGGTCGGCGCTGACGCATCCGGTACCGGCCGGGGGCCTGCTGAGCTGGGCCACGGCGACCATCACGTCACCGACACCCACATCGGGGCGGAGCTGTCCGGCCCGCGTCGCGCGGTCCATGACCTCCCCGATGAGTTCCTCGCCGCGCTCGCGGGCGGCTTCCAGGTCCGGGTGGTACTGGTCGAACGTGCTGGCGACCATCGGGCACAGCGCGCCGATCCGCTCGTCGGCGGCACCGTGCACGAAGCGCTCCAGAGCGGCGAAGGCGTCGCCGGTCTCGGCGAGCGCCTGCTCGGCGGCCTCCGACAGTCGGTCCATGACCGAGCAGACGACCTCGCGGACGAGGGCGTCGCGGTCCGGGAAGTTGCGGTAGAGCGTGGCATTGCCGACGCCGGCCCGGCGGGCGACCTCGTCGAGCGGCACATCCGGGCCGAACTCGACGAACATCTCGCGGGCGGCGGTGACGATCCGCTCCCGGTTGCGCAAAGCGTCGGCGCGCGGCCGGGTCGCCTTTCGCTGTACGGGGGTCGCGGTCGTCACGGCGTGCTCCTGAAGGTCTTGCGTTACTGGTGGCGATCCGGGGATGGAGTCCCCGTTTCGCTCGGACACATGGCTAAACGGGGAAACGGTCCCCGGTTATTTCCCACTCAGCGGGACTTCTGATGTGACCTGAGTCACATTTCGTTTGGACTCCTGCTGGGCCCCCGCCGTCTCCCCGGCGGCCTCCCGTTCGGCCCCCTACCGGCAAGAAACACACGGTCGGTCTCCTCCAGCGCGCGCCCCCGCACCACACGACACAGGGTGATCGAAAGGGTGCAGCCCGAGACCGGCGGCTGCCGTGGCGCGAAGGGTCCCTGCATGCAGCCCAGTTGTCGGATACGCCCGCGCCGCGTGGCCGCCCTCGCGTCCGTGACCGTCCTGACCCTCGCGGTCAGCACCTCGGCGGGTACCGGACACCTCACCGCGGGCGCCATGACGGCGGCGGGCCCGGCCGCGCTCGCCCGCACCTCCGCACTCGGCCCCTGCATGATCAACGGCCCCACCGACGTCGAGATGTCCGAGGGCATCCCCACCCCCGGCGGCTACTCCCGCTCCACCGGCACGGTCCACGCCCTGACCCTGATGGTCGACTTCTCCGACGCCCCCGGCCAGGGCGGCGCCATGGACCGCTACCGCGAGTTCTTCCCCCAGACCCAGAACTGGTTCCGCACCAGCTCCTACGGCCGCCTCGACTACCGCCCCGAGACCCCGGTCGACCACTGGCTGCGCATGCCCAAGCCCTTCAAGTCCTACGGCATAGAGCGCGGCGCGCCCTTCGACCCCGGGTACCGGCAGTTCGTCCAGGACATCGTGGCCGCGGCGGACCCGACGGTGGACTTCCGCCAGTACGACCTCCTGAACGTCCTGGTCACCCCGAACGCCGGGCCGTCCGCCCTGGACACCGTCCTCTCCGTGACATTCGCCGGCAACACGGAGGCCCCGGTCGCGGACGGCGTCCCGGTCGCCAACGCCTCCTTCGTCTACTCCCGCCAGGACGACGGCTCCGGCACCTACTCCCGGACCGGCTACCGCGTCCTCCCCCACGAGAACGGCCACACCTTCGGCCTGCCCGACCTCTACACCCAGTCGGGCGGAGGCGCGGTCGGCCACTGGGACATCATGAGCGAGGACTGGGGCGCCGACAACGACTTCCTCGGCTGGCACAAGTGGAAGCTGGGCTGGCTCGACCCGTCCCAGGTCGACTGCGCGAAGACCCGGGGCACCACGGAGTACACCCTCACCCCGCTGGAACTCCCCGGCGGCTCCGGCACCTCCGGCGGCTCCGGCGCGAAGCTCATCTTCATCCCCCTCGACCGCCGCACCGGCTACGCGCTGGAACTCCGCGCCCACGAAGGCAACGACGAGGCGGTCTGCCGACCCGGGGTCCTCATCTACAAGGTCGAGACGGACGTCGACACGGGCATGGGCCCGGTGAAGGTCTACGACGCGCACCCCGACAGCGGGGGCTGCACCCGGAGCCCGAACGTCCACGCCGAGTTGTCGGACGCGCCGTTCGGAGTGGGGGAAACGTTCCGGGATCCGAGGAGGGGGGTTCGGGTGGAGGTCCTCGGGGTGGATGCGGCGGGGAACTACCGGGTGGGGGTCAGTCGGGAGCCGGGCTCGTGGGGAGTGGGGTCGCCGTAGGGCTGTCGGGGCGGGGGCGTCGAGTGCTGGTGCGGCGGGTGCAGGAGGCGGGTCCACGAGGCGGGGTACGGAACGTTCGCACCGGGTCGGCGGTCGGCGGTGATCGTGGGGCGAGGCCTACCGACGTGTCGCAGCGATGACGACGCCGGGCGCGGGCTTCCCGCCGAGCAACCGGTGACGGTCCGGGGCGCGGGCCTGCAACAGAGCCAGCGGCCGAGACGACACCGGGCGCGGGCCCACCACGGAAACATCGGCGTTCTGGTGCCGGACGCAGGCCCCCCGCAACGCTTTCAGCCGCGACGACACAGGGCCTGAGCCCACCGCAGGACCACCAGCGTGACGCTGCCGGACGCGGCCCCGCCGACGAGCCACCAGCCGCACCGGCCACACGCGGGCCCCCCCGCAGAACCTGCGCAGCCGTAGCGACACCCCGCGCGGGCTTACCGTAGGGCTGTCGAGATTGCCGTACCGGAGAGTCGATGCCCGCTGATATCGCCGATGCCCGTCCGCTTGTCGAAGCCGTGCCCGCCGAGGCGGTCGCTCCGTTGATTCGGGGGGTCGCGGTGTTGCGGCAACTGACCGATGCGGGCGGCACGTTGAGCCTCAGTGGGATGGAGCGGGCCACCGGACTCGCCCGGTCCACCGTCGACCGGATCACCGCGACGCTCGCCCGTGTGGGATACGTCCGTCTCGACGGCCGGGACGCGGTTCTCACCCCTCGGGTCATGGAACTGGGCAACGCCTATCTGGCCGCGCTGCGGCTGCCCTCGCTGCTGGACGCCCGTGCGGACGCGCTGGCCGACGAGTTGGACGAGTCGGTGTCGTTGGCGGTGGCCGACCGGGACGGGATCCGCTTCATCCACCAGGCGACCCGGCGCCGCGCGATGTCCCTGAGCTTCCGCATCGGCGACCTGCTGCCGGCCGAACGCACCGCGCCCGGACCGCTGTTCGCGACGGAGTGGACGGAACGGGACTGGGCGCGCTGGCGGGAGCGCCGGGCGGCGGACCCGGCGGACCGGGGTTTCCCGGCCGTCCCCCTGCGGTCGTCGTCCCCGGGACCCGACTTCGAACGATCCGCCGTACAGGCCCGCGAGGACGGCTGGGCGTTGGACGACCAACTGATCGAACCGGGGCTGGTGGCTCTGTCCGTACCCGTACGGGACCCCCGTACCGGCGCGATCGCGTGTGTGGCGAGCATCGTGAGCCATACGAGCCGGCACACGGCGGAGGATCTGCGGGACTCGCTGCTGCCGCGGCTCCGGGCGGCGGTGCGGACGATGGAGGAGGACCTGCGCGAAGCGCCCGAGGGCGATGCCGTCGCCGCCCCCTCCGGGCTGGCGACCTGGACGGGCGCGTCCAAGCAGGAGTTGGGCCGGGAGTTCGTCGAGTCCCTGGCCCGCGGGCTGACAGTCCTGACCGCCTTCGGCGCAGGCCGCGCCGAGCTGACCCTGACCGAGGTCGCCCAGGCCACGGGCCTGGCACGGGCCACCGCGCGCAGGGCCCTGATCACCTACGAGCACCTGGGCCTGGTGACCCCGTCGGGCGACCGCCGCTTCGCCCTGACCCCCCGGGTCCTGGCCCTCGGCTTCCCGCCCCTGTCCCGTGCGACCCTGCCCGACCTCGCGCTCCCCCACCTCACCGCCCTCACGACCCGCATCCACGAGTCGGCGTCCCTGGCGATCCTCGTGGACCAGGACATCCAGTACACGGCCCGGGTCGCCACGAGCCGGGTGATGAGCGTGAACCTCGCGGTCGGCACCCGGCTCCCGGCGTACGCGACGGCACTTGGCCGCGTGCTCCTGGCGGAAGGCCCGGCGGACCCGGGTGAGCTGCGCGCCCTGACCCCGCACACCGTGACCGACCCGGCGGCCCTGGCAGCGGCCCTGGAAACGGTCCGTTGCCAGGGTTACGCCTTGGTCGAGGAGGAGTTGGAGGTAGGCCTCCGCTCGATCGCCGTACCGGTCCGCGACCACACGGGCCGGGTCGTCGCCGCCCTCAACACGGCGACCCATGTGGCCCGCCGGACGACCGAGGAGTGCGTGCGGGACATCCTGCCCGAGCTGAAGATCACGGCGGGGCGGATCGAGGCGGATCTGCGGGTGACGGGGCGGTTCACACGGGTGCCGGTGTCCTGACCCCGCCCCCGCAGAACCGGGCGGCATCGGCCTACCCGAATCCGCTACCCTGTCCACAGCGTCCCGCCTTCGTAGCTCAGGGGATAGAGCACGGCTCTCCTAAAGCCGGTGTCGCAGGTTCGAATCCTGCCGAGGGCACCAGACAGAAAGGCCCCGGACCGAGATCGGTCCGGGGCCTTTTTCAGTTGTCCCTCACTCGGACTTCCAGGTCGCGAGGTTGAACGGGTTGCCCTCCGGGTCGGCGAGCACGCTCAGGCGGATCGGGGGGAGGTAGGCCTCGTTGATCAGCTGGGCGCCGAGGCCGGTCAAGCGCTTGGTCTCCTCGTCGTGGTCGTCCGTGAGCAGGGTCGGACGGAAGCCGCCCGTGCCCTTCGTGGCCTCGGCGGACGGGTGGAAGATCATCTGGAGGCCACTCCCCGTGTCGGGGGCGTCGACCGTCATGACCCCGGGGGTCGCGCCCGGGGTCACCGGGCGGCCGAGGGCCTTTCCCCAGAAGTCCGCCAGGCCCGCGGGATCGGCGGAGTCGATGTTCACGGATGCGAAACTCAGGCTGACAGCGGTGGTCATGGCTGATTCCTTTTCTTCGGGTGGGTTCGTGGCCGCGGCGGGATTACGACGCCTCGGCGATCAGGTCGAATTCGTTGCCTTCGGGGTCCAGGAGAGTGGTCCAGCGCATGCTGCCCATCTCGATGTCCTCCTTCCGGCTCGCACCGAGGCCGATCAGCCGCTCGGTCTCCGCCTCGAGGTCCGCGGTGATGAGGTCCGGGTGCATCCGGTTCTTCACCGTCTTGCCTTCGGGGACCTGGGCGAAGCACCAGCGGGGCTCGGTCCGGCCGGAGTCCCCCATACCGATGGAGGCGAACGCCTTGCCCGCGCCCGGATCCAGTTCCTGGCCGAGCGCCCGCGCCCAGAACTCGCCGAGTCCGGCGGCGTCCGCGCAGTCGAAGGTCACTGCGAACAGTCGGTTCGTCATGATTCCTTTTCTCCTCTTCTGGAGAGCACCGGCCAGCACACCTCGGTGACCAGACCGTGCTCGTTGTCCGTGTCGAACCGGCTCACCAGGTAGTTCTCCCGGATCGCCGTGCGTGTGCGCGAACCCATGCCCTGTTCGGCGACGAAGCCGCCCAGCGCGGCATAGGTCCGGTCGAGCTCCCGCAGCGGGCCGTTGTGCACCGTCACCGCCATGGGGCCTTCGGGCAGCGGGTCCCCGGCGTGGTCGATGTGGCCTGCGGCGGCGCTGAGCGGGATGAAGGCGGTGACCTCGCCGACGTGCGACTCGAAGATCTCGGCGCTGTAGATCGCGCCGTCCGGGCCCCCGCGCAGAGCGGTGTCCGAGCCGATCCGCCGACGCAGGTCGGTGAGTGTGTCGGGCAGCCACTCGAAGACCTCGTTCCAGGTCACCCGCGCGCTCGCCATGAGGGCCGGCCCGGCGGCAGGTGTCCGGAAGTCGACGTTCAGCGGGTGTGGTCCACCCCCCTCAAGAAGCTGACGCAGCGACGCCACGGCCGACCGGGTCTGCTCCAACTGGCGTTCCATGCCGCGCAGATGATCGGCGATGATCTCGTCCCGTACCGTCGGATCGGTCGCCTCCAGCACGACCTTGATCCGGTCCAGCGGCATGTCCAGATCCCGGAAGCGCCGGATGAGCTGCGCTGTGGGGGCCTGTGCCGTGGCGTAGAACCGGTATCCGCTGCCCGGGTCGATCCGCGCGGGACTCAGCAGGCCCAGATCGTGGTAGTGGCGCAGCGCCTTGACGCTGACATGGGTCAGCCGAGAGAACTCCCCGATGCTCAACAGAGCAGCCCGTTCGTCCAGCGCGCTCATCGAGGGACCTCCTTCCAGTCGTCGTCCGGCCGATGCCAAGACTCTCCACTCTCCCTTTACAGGAGAGTCAAATGAGGCTCGTACGGGGGAAGTTCGGGACCTGGAAGCGCGCCGGAGCCGGCCACCGCGTGGAGATGCGGTGGCCGGCTCAGGAGGTATCGCCTTACTGAGCTGCCGAGTCGAGCCGCAGCAGCCGGACCTCGGCGAGGTTGGTGAAGCCGCCGTGACCGTCGTAGATCCGCAGCAGTGGTGTCGTCGTGCGCTGGGGGAACTTGAAGGTGTACCAGTCCTGGTCGCTGGTCATGCCGTTGACCGTCACGAGGGTCTTCCAGGTCTGGCCGCCGTCGGTGGAGCTCTGGATCAGGGTGCCGTTGCCCCGGCTGACGAACGTGGCTCTCGGGTGGACCATCACCGCGTCGAGGGTGAGGGAGGAGCCGTCGGCCGGTTTGACGCTCACCCAGCCGTTGCCCGAGGTGGTGTCCGTGGCGGTGGTGAGGTCGCCGTCGAACATCCGCCAGCCGTTGGCCGCCGTCGTGCCGACGCCTGGGAACTGCGCGCTGGACGCGTCCACCCAGCTCTGGGCGACCGGCACCTCCGATACGTGGGTGTTCCAGAGGGCCAGGGTCGAGCCGTCGGTCGTGGTGGTGACCGTCGAGCAGGTGCGGCCGTCCGTCGTCGTGCAGTCGACCGTGAAGCGCAGGGCGCGGCCGAAGTCGACGTCGTCGGGTAGGACGGCCGTGGCCTGCCAGTGTTCGCCGTCGGTGTGGGTGAGCTTCGCGGTGACCCCCTCGATCTTCGCCTGTACGTCGGCCAGTTGCTCGGTGGCGGTCAGGTCGAGCCGTACGGTGTCGCCGTTGACGGCCTTGCCGGTGTCCGGGTCGTCGGAGGAGAGCGACACCGACGACAGGGGCTGCGCGGTCTCCACCCGTTCGCCGTGGATACGGAACTCGCTGAACGACGACAGGCCGGGATAGTTCGGGTCGGTCGGGATGCCCGGGTCGTCGACCTGGATCTTGAGGTAGCGGAACGACTCGTCCTTGACCTCGGGCCGGACCGGGATGGTCTCCATCGGGAACGTCGGAGTCGTGTCGGTGGTCTCCCGCGAGGTCAGCAGGGTCCAGGTGTAACCGTCGTTAGAGCCATAGACGTTGGCGCCCTGGGAGCGGTTGGCGAAGTTGTAGCGGGCCCGCAGCCCGAAGGAGTCGGCCCGCACGCGGTAGCCGGCGCCGAAGTCCATGGTGGACGGGGCCGTCAGATCGCCGGAGAAGGTGTTGACGTCGTCATCGGTCATGTTCCATACGGCGGTGGCGGGGAGGGATGAAGTGACCGCGCCCGTGTAGTCGAGGGTGCCGTCGGGCAGCTTCGGGTTCAGCAACTTCAGCCCCGCTACGGCACTTTGGAGATCGGCCAGCGCGGTCAGGAATGCGGTGTCGTCGGCCGTGCTGAGAGCCCCCTGGGCGGAGGCCAGCGAAGTCTCGTATGTCTGGCGCGACTTGGTGACGTACGTGGCTTTCGCATCGAAACCGGACTCCGCCAGCTTCAGTGCCTCCTGCCGGTCGCCGGCGACCTTCAGGGTGACGGCGAGGACGGTGTCGACCTTGCTGCCGGAGGCCACGACGCTGGTGTGGAAGGTCCCCTGCTGAGCCTTGGCAGGGGTCCAACCGAACTGCCCCGTCGCCTCGTTGACGGTCGCGCCCTTCGGCAGGCCCGGCGCGGTGTACGTGATGGTGTCGCCCGCGGCGGGGGTCGCGGCCAGCGAACGCTGAAGCGCCGTGCCGGCCACGCCGATCAGCGTGGTCCGCTGTCCCTGGGGGAAGGTCGGGGTGCCGAGTTGCGCCTTGGCCTGGAGGTTGACGCTGTCGACGTCGACCGTCGCGCCGGAGACGCCGGTGATCGTGTAGTAGGCGAGGTTCTCGCCACCCGTGCTTCCGGGTACGACGGCGTAGTCCATGTCGTAGGTGACGTACCGCCAACTGCCATGCGTATCAGGAATGTTGACGGTCCCGTACGGCGCCAGCGACATGTTCTTGCGGAGTTGGAGGGTCGCCGGGCCCGTCGTGCGGACCAGGACGCCGACCGGGCTGGATCCGTTGCGGTTGTCGTACATCAGGGTGCGGACGGCGATGGTCGTGCCCTTTTTCGACGCCGTCATCCGTACGACGTCGTGTCCGTCGTCCGCCTCGTGGATCTTGGAGCGGCTGTCCAGGGCGATGCTGCGCTGCGCCAACGAGACCAGTGGCGTGGTCTGTTGGGGGCGGGTCTCACCGGCGGTGCGCGCGGGCAGTGAGAGCCAGTAGTCCGGGTTGTAGTCGGGGTTGCTGTTCCAGAAGTTGTAGGCGGCCGTGCCCCAGTACAACTTCGGTCCGTCTGCCTGTGCGTGGACCTGGGCGACGCTGGGGGCCTGCTTCTCGACGTTCACACCGAGGTCGTAGCGGTAGACGTCGTAGAGCTCGTCGATCGGGTCGAAGAGCCGTCCCCGATAGGCCTCCGAGACCTTGCCCGGCCCTCCGGTGGTGTCTATCCAGGGGATCGTGCGGCCCATCATGTGGGCGTAGTACGCGTCGAGTCCGGCGAGCAGGCGGTCGTTGCCGAAGCGGTACGGGGACACCGCGTTCCGCTTCGTGGAGACCTTGCCGGTGACCGGGTCCAGGAGGGTGCCCTGCACGGTGAGCAGGCGGGCGCTCTCGGCCAGGGCGTTGATGCCGTCCCAGGCGTGGGCCTGGTCGCGGCCCATCTCCTGCTCCTGTACGAAGGAGTGGCCGTAGGGGTTGAGGGGGTCGCTCGCCTTGATCTCACGGATCAGGGAGGTGAGCCCGCCGTTGGTGTTCTTGTCGGGGTTGCCGGAGTTGACCGAGAACCACTCGACCGTACGGTCGTATCCGGTGCGGTCGTCGGTGAAGAGGTAGCCGGCCAGCTCGCCGACGACGGGGTAGGTCTGCTGGCTCATGAAGAACGTGTTGCCGTACAGCAGGGTGTTGATGACCGGTGTCACCAGGTTCTTCGTGAGGTTGGTGGTGTCCGCGTCGGTCCAGGTGGTGTCGTAGCCGTCGGACGTGGCGTTGACGCTGGAGTAGCGGAAGATCTCGGCGGCGGCGAGCATGCGCATCAGCGGGATGGGGGCGTGGATGTGGTCGTCGGGGTAGTTGGCGATCTTCGCCGGGTCCATGTGGGACCAAGTGCGGATGATGTGCATGCCGTTGGCGCGGTAGACGGGGTCACCGGTGATGAAGTAGCGGATGGCCTGGGTGTAGGCGCCGAAGGCGTCCTCGATGAACTGGGCTTCCACGCCCTGGGAGTTGAACGCGTCCGTCTTCGGAGTGTCCACCTGTGAGCCCTTGTTGACGGGGGCGAGGGTGGCGGAGGCGTACTTGGTTTCCAGCATCGCCGAGTAGTAGGAGGCCCACGGTTCCGCGCCGGCGAGCACCTGACTGCGGGCCTGTTCCAGGTCGGACGCGCTGACGGCGATTCCGGGGTGGACGAATCCGGCGGCGCTGGTGACCTGGTTCAGGATGACGGTGGGGAACGCGTCCTGCGGGGCGGAGGTCGCCGCGCTCGCCGGTGTCGCCGACAGCGCCGGGATCATGACCACCAGCAGCGCACAGAGCGCGGTCACCGTCCCCCACCATCGGGCGGCCCCGCGCCCGCCGTGCCATCTCGCCGGTCTCCGCCGTATGCAACTCTTCATCGAGTCAGGCACCTCGCTTGAGAAAACGGTTTCTGTGAAGGTAGGGGCGCGTTGTTGTGAGGGGCAAGGAGTGTGCGGGGTCTCGAATGTTTCGGTGACGGTTTTCGGAGCGCTAGTGGGGCTATACATGCATAAAAGGCATGAGTTGGCTCGGGGCGGAGTGCCGGGGCGCATGGGGATCTTGCCGGATGCGGCCAGCAAACGGTTACCTTCATGGTGGGGAGATGGGGCGTGAGCGAGGTCGGCGTGGTTACGGCGGAGGAGTACGACTCCTGGTCCGAGGAACGGTGCGCCGGAATCCAGATCGTGGACGGGCTGGTCGTCGCGGGGGCGCGCGGGTCCAAGCGGCACAACCGGCTGGCCCGAGTTCTCGCGAACGCTCTGGATGCCGCAGCGGGGCCGGGCTGGAACGCCGACACCGACTTCGACGTCCGACTTCAGGATGTCCCGCTCACCAATCGCCGCCCGGATGTCGTCGTGTACCGCGCGGACACGATCGACGTCACCCCGACCCGCCCTGAGCACGTGCTCCTGGTCGCGGAGGTGGTGTCGCCGGGTTCGGAGACCACCGACCGGATCGTGAAGGTCGACCAGTACGCCAAGGCGGGGATCGGCTTCTACTGGCGGATCGAGCAGGCCGTGACGGGTGTTCCCCTCGTCTACACCTACGTTCTCGACCCCGCGACGAGGACCTACCGGGACGGCGACGTGTTCACCGGTGTCCTCAAAGTGACGGCGCCGTTCCCGGTGGAGATCGACCTCGGTCAGGTGTGACCCGTGCGGCGCTGGTGGCCCGTAGCGCTGACGGCCACCCCGGACCTCCAGGGTGGCCGGATCGACCTACTTGAAGAGAGCAGTGGGCCTCAACTGTGCGTGCCGGTCCAGGTCCACCGGCCCACCTCGATGCCGTTCTGGCCCCAGGGGGTGGAGTAGACGGCATCGCCGTTGGCCGAGGTGCGGAGTTCGTCTCCGTCGAGGTTTCTCAGCTCGTCGTAGTCGGCGTTCCAGAACTGATAGCCGTTGCCGCCGCCGCAGGGGGACATCCACACGGCGTTGGTGTTGGTCTTCTGGTCCGTGGTGAGGCAGTCGCCGGTACCTCGGCTCACGAGGCGTCGGTACGTCCGCTGAGTGGAGACGTCGTACCAGGTTTCGCTGCCCCAGAACCAGTAGGTGCCGACACTCTGGTCGCAGGAGCCCGACCAGACGTTGTCGGTCACGGTCGACGCGGTGAGGCAGTTGCCTTCGTAGGAGTTCTTGTACACCCAGTAGGTCGTCGCCGACGCGGTGGACATGGAGCCCGTCACGGCGAGCACCAGGGCGGCGAGCCCCACGGGGAGGGTCAGTTTCAGGGCCTTCAGCGATGTCATGAGGGTGAGGATCCGGGGCGTAGACGATCATCGCGTGAAATCGCCATGAACATGCCGTACTGCACCTTCACGGGACCCGCGCCGCGTCGACCGGCGCAGCCTCCCCCTCCGTCTCCGCCAGCGCGCGGTTGCGGCGGACCGAGGACCAGAAGGACCAGCCGATCAGGACGACGCCGACCAGGCCGGTGATGACCTCGTTGATCTGGTACTGGATGGTCACCATGAGGATCACGGCCAGGGCGCCGATCGCGTAGTGCGCGCCGTGCTCCAGGTAGACGTAGTCGTCCAGGGTGCCCTGGCGGACCAGGTACACCGTCAGGGAGCGGACGTACATCGCGCCGATGCCGAGGCCGAGGGCCATGAGCACGATGTCGTTGGTGATCGCGAACGCGCCGATCACGCCGTCGAAGGAGAACGACGCGTCCAGGACCTCCAGGTACAGGAACATGAAGAACGCGGCCTGGCCGGCGAGGACCACCGCCGAGCGCTCGCCCTCGCGTTCGCGTTCCTCCTCCGCCTCCAGGCGGGCCTCGAAGAAGCCGGAGAGGCCGCCGACGACCAGGTACGTGATGAGGCCCGCGATGCCGGAGACCAGGACCGTCTGTGCCTTGTCCGCGTGGGCGCCGCCGTGCTGGTGGGCGTGGGCCGCGAAGGTGAAGGAGGTGATCAGCAGGACGATCAGCGCGATGCAGACCGACAGCATGTCGACCTTGCCGAGCCTGGCCAGCGGGCGTTCCAGCCAGCCCAGCCACTGGATGTCCCGGTCCTCGAAGATGAAGTCCAGGAAGATCATCAGCAGGAACATCCCGCCGAAGGCCGCGATCGCCGGGTGGGCGTCGGTGACCAACTGCTGGTAGCGGTCCTTGTCGGTCAGGGCGAGGTTGACGGCGTCGTACGGGTTCAGTTTGGCGGTGACCGCGACGATGACGACCGGGAAGGCCAGCCGCATGCCGAAGACCGCGATCAGGACGCCGACCGTGAGGAAGATCTTCTGCCAGAAGGCGGACATCTTCTTCAGGATCCCGGCGTTGACCACCGCGTTGTCGAAGGACAGCGAGATCTCCAGGACGGCGAGGATCGCGATGACGCCGAACGCCGTCCAGCCGCCGTACCAGACTCCTGCGGCCAGGCCGAGCGCGGTGATCGCGAACGACCAGCGGAAGGTCTTCAGAAGCACGGGTTGCCCCTTCCTGTTGTCGTGCGGTCGCCCGCGGGCCGGGCATCAACATCCTTGCCCGTCATCGGCGTTGTCTACCACGATCGCCTGTCGTCCAGGTGTCGGGGCAGGTCGGGCCGTCCTGGGCGGAAACACGGAAGGGGCCCTGGACCTTCCCGGTCCGGGGCCCCTGTCGCCGGTGCCGCGACGTCACTTCCTCGGCGTCGCCCGGCCCGATGTGCGCAGCGTGCCCACCGTCTTCAGGAGGCGGTCCGCCGGGTCGCGCAGGGACTGGTGGGCCAGGACCGTGTTGCGCAGCCCGCGGACCGGGCGGCGCCACAGGCGGTGGGCCGTCGCCACCGGGTGGGGGCGGGTGGCGAAACCTTCCCCCACCCGCAGTTCGCGGGTCTTGAGCCAGTCCTTCCACTCCTTGTCGCCGCGCCCCAGGTCCATGAGGCGCACGCCGTGCCGGCCCGCCTCCTCGGCCATCCTGAGGTGCATGATCAACCCCGGGGAGTAGTAACGGAGTTCGGGGTCGTACGCCGTGAACCAGGCCGCGAACAGGGTGCGGGACGTCGGTCCGAAGTGGGCCGCCACCGGGCGGTCCCCGGCGTAGAGGACCGACAGGATGCCGGTGAAGTGTTCCTCGCGGACCCGGAACAGGTGGTCCACCAGGTCCACGATCCAGGGGCGCGCGAAGCGGTCCATGCGGCCGGTCCTGCGGTACTGGGCGGACTTCCACCGCATCAGCGTGTGCAGCACCTCGGGGTCGCGGTCGTCGTAGACGAACCGCATCTCGCCGAGGTCGCGGCCCAGCCGGCGCTCCTTCTTCAGGGTCGTCTTGGCGATGCCCGGGTAGGCGGCGCGCAGCCACTCGGCGTAGGTGCCCTCGCCGTCGCCGTCCTTCAGGTCGATGACCGGGGACGCGAAGGTGCCCGTGACATAACGGCCGAACGGCTGCTGTTCCTCCACGAGATGGTCGAACTCGAAGACCGACAGGCCGCAGGCCCGCAGGAGTTGCTGGACGTCCCAGGTGACACCGGGCCGGTGCACCAGGGCCTGGCAGTCGGAGAGACCGAGGCCGATGGCCCGGCCGACACCGACGGGGTTGCGCTCGTACGGAAAGAAGCCGACCGGCTCGCCGCCCTCGTGCAGCACCGCCACCTGCGCCCCACCGCGATGGCGGCCGACGCCGTCCGCGAACTCCGGTGCCAGGAAAGGGTTCGCGTAGTCCGGCGACTCGTCCATCGCCTTGTGCCAGGCCTGGCGGAGCGTGCTGCTGAGCTCCTCCGGTCTGTGGATCGTGATGTCCGCCTTGCTGTTGGATCGCATGGGCGACCGTCCCCCCATTCCCCCACGACGCGTCGTCCGCGTCCTGCCTACCTATCCCAAGGTACGACGAGACACGAACAGTTCGGCAGGGCTCAAACGTCGCGAAACAGTACGCACGCTGTCAAGGATGCCTGTGGTTACGGAAAAGTACGGATCACCCGACCCCGGTAGAGACGCCCCGAAATCCCCACCTGTACTGCCGGGCGAGGGCGGCCAAGGTCAGGGTCACCGCGACCGACGTGACCGCCATCAGGGTCATCGCCGTTCCCGGTGAGGTGAGTTGGGCGATCGTGCCCGCGAGGGCCGCGCTCACGCCCTGCATCGTGAGCATGCCCGCGGAGCGCAGGCCGAAGGCGTGGCCCGCCAGTTCGTCGGGGGTCAGGGCCATCAGGCGTTCCTGGAGGACGAGGCTCGCGCCGAACCCCATGGAGGCGACGCATACGGCGACGGCGGCCCACGGCATGGCCGGTCGCAGTGCGAAGAACAGGTACGGCGCGGCCAGCAGGAGGCGGAGCGGGACGTCGAGGCGGGTGCGCAGGGCGGGCGGTACGAACCGGCCCAGGGTCAGGTCGGCGGTGAACATGCCCAGCGCCGCGCCGGCGAACAGCGTGCCCGCGGACCCGGGGTCGTAGGAGACGTAGAGGGATTCGCAGCCGACGACCAGGCCGTTGGGGAGCCACATGCCCAGGAAGGTGAGCCGGCGGGGGCGGGAGGACCACAGGAGGGCGTTCGTGCGCCAGGTCGCGGCGACGGACGGGCGGCCCGCGGTGCGGGGTGGGCGGGCGGTCAGGCCGAAGCGGACGAGGAGGGCCGCGAGGGCGTACAGAGCGGCCGCGAGGAGGAGGCAGATGCGGGGGGACAGGAGGGTCAGCAGGGCGCCCCCCATCGCGAAGCCGCCCACCTGCATCAGGCCGGAGACCATGTTGAACACCGAACGGCCCAGCACGAAGCCGTTCTTGGGCAGGATCTCGTTCAGCAGGCCCCCGCTCACTCCCCCGCCCAGCGAGGCGATCAGCCCCTGGAGGAACACGATGCCGAGGACCGCCCCGACCGGCAGACCCGGCAGCGCCAGCAGTGCCGTACAGGCCGCGAAGCCGACGTCCATGCCGGCCAGCGTCGCCCGTGGGGGCAGGCGGTCGGCGCCGGAGAGGAAGAAGGTCGCGCCGAGCATCTGCGCGAGTTGCGGGCCGAACATGCTCAGCGCCGACAGCAAGGGCGAGTCGGTGGCCCGGTAGACCAGGGTGGCGATCGACAGCCCGCTGATCGTCAGGGCCGCCGTCTGGACGGCCGCGGAGAAGAAGAGCGGCGTGTACTCGGGGGTGCGGAAGAGCTCGCGGTAGCTGCGCATGCGCGGAGTCTGCGGGGGCGCGCCCGGGGGTCCTATTCTTTCGCGCGGACGCGAAACACGGGGAGTGCGGATGGGGTGGTGGCAGCTCAACGCCGACACCCTTGCCCGGAGCCGGTTCGTGCTGTCGTCGTTCGCCGAGACCTTCGCCGCGCTGGAACTGCTGCACGCGGGGGTGGGCTCGCACCCCGGTGAACAGGTGTGGCTGCGGGATCATCTGCCGCAGTACCGGGGGCTGTTGGCGGACGATCCGGTCACCGGGGCGCTGGTGCGGGCGGCGCTCGGGCGGTCCTGGATCGCCGACTTCGTCTGCCCCACCCAGACCGACCGGGAGTCGTTCGCGGAGACCGTCGCGCGGGTGCGGGAGACCCCGCCCGCCACCGCGCGCGCCGACCTCACGGTCTCCCTCGGCGGCCCGCTCCCCGCCGCCCTGGAGCGCGACGACCTGCCCGAGCGGGCGGCCCGGCTCCTGGAGTACGTCTGGGAGGAGACCGTACGGCCGTACTGGGCGCGGCGGCGGCGTGTACTGGAGGCCGATGTCGTGGCCCGGATCACGCAGGTGAGCCAGGGCGGCTGGGCGGCCGTACTGGACGCCCTGCAACCGGGGCGGACGCGGTGGCTGGGCGAGAACCGGCTCCAGATCAACCTGCACGCGAATCCGCCGCGCGAGATCTCCGGCGCGGAGCTGCTCTTCATGCCGGTCACTTCGAGGACGGGGTGGGCGTCATGGGAGGAGCCCGACCGCTACGCCATGATCTACCCCTGCGCGGGCGTCCTCGCCGACCGTGGCGGGCGGCCGGTGCCGGAGAGTCTGGGGACGCTGCTGGGTGTCTCGCGGGCGGAGGTGCTGGTGCTCCTCGGGTCGCCGATGAGCACCAGTCAACTGACCGCCGTGACCGGACAGGCGCTCGGCTCGGTGGGCCGCCATCTGCGGGTGCTGCTGGACGCGGGTCTGGTGGAGCGGCGGCGGGCGGGGCGTTCGGTGCTGTACTCGCGGACGGCGGCCGGGGAGGTCGTGGTGAAGGCGGCCGGTCTGTGAGGGCGGAGGCTGGTGGGGCCGTGGGGAGAACGACATTTACCGGAGTTAGCATCCGGTTATGACGACTACAGAGAACACGGGTCCCCTCGCCGTCGAGATCGGGTCGCTCAAGGGCGGCTCGGCGGACCTCGCGCAGTACGCGGGCCAGGCCGTCCTCGTGGTGAACGTGGCCTCCAAGTGCGGGCTGACCCCCCAGTACACCGGCCTCGAGCGACTCCAGGAGCGGTACGCGGCACAGGGCTTCACCGTGCTCGGCGTGCCCTGCAACCAGTTCCTCGGGCAGGAGCCCGGCAGCGCCGAGGAGATCGCCGAGTTCTGCTCGGCGACGTACGGCGTGACCTTCCCGCTGACCGAGAAGGTCGAGGTCAACGGCGATGGCCGGCACGAGCTGTACGACCGTCTCGTCGGCTTCGCGGACGCGGAGGGCCACACTGGCGACATCCGCTGGAACTTCGAGAAGTTCCTGATCGGCCGCGACGGCACGGTCGTGGCCCGCTTCTCCCCGCAGACCGAGCCGGAGTCGGCGGAGGTCGTGGCGGCGGTGGAGAGCGCCGTCGCCTGACCTGTATTGACCTTGCCCCTGGGGCAAGGCGGAGCGTCCTGGTCACCGGGCGGACAGAACCCGCCCGGTGACGGAGGATTTCGAGCGTGGACGACGACCTGCTGACCATCGGCGCCTTCGCGGCGCGGGCACGGCTTTCGCCCAAGGCGCTACGGCTGTACGACCGCCTCGGGCTGCTCTGCCCGGCCCAGGTCGACGAGGTCAGCGGGTACCGCCGCTACCGCGCCGACCAGGTCGAGCGGGCCCGACTCGTGGCGCTGCTACGGCAGTTGGACATGCCGCTGGCGCGGATCGCCGAGCTGGTGGCGGCGGACGGGAGCGACGCGGCGGAACTCCTCGCCGCGTACTGGACGGACGTCGAGAGCCGGATCGCCGGACAGCGCACGCTCGCCGAGTACCTCCGTGCACGACTGTCGGGGAGGAGCTCCGAGATGTACGGAAAGTTCGTGGTCGAGACGGTCGAGGTACCGGAACAGGTGCTGATCACCGAGACCCGGCACACCCTCGCGGACGAGCTGCCAACCTGGATCGGGGCGTCGCTGGGGCGCCTTGAGGCGGCGGCCGAGGAGTGCGGGGGCGTGAGTGCCGCGCCGTTCGTCGTCTACCACGCCGAGGTGTCGATGGAGAGCGACGGCCCGGCCGAGTCCTGCGTCCCGGTCGCCGACGAGGCGGCGGCACGGGCATGGGCGGCACGGCAGGGGCGGGCCCGGCAGACGGCGGTCCGCGTGGAACCGGCCCGGCGGCTGGCGTACACCCGGATCACCAAGGCGCAGGTGGCGCACCCGCAGATCCTGGCCGCGTTCGAGGCGGTGGAGCAGTGGGTCGCCGGGCAGGGGCTGCGGTACGCCGGTCCGTGCCGCGAGGTGTACTTCGCGGACTGGGAGGTGGCGGGGCCCGAAGACCCGGTGTGCGATGTGGCGTTTCCGGTGATGCTCCCGGTGGAGTGAGGCTCCGCCGGACGGGCGCGTGACTGCCCGCGGGCACAAGCCGAGCCCCCTCGGCCAGGACGGCGGGCCAGTCGAGAGGGCTCTTTCTTGAAGTGCTTGTGCTGCTTATGGAGTTGTGGAAGGTGACCGAGCCACATCAGTGAAGGTCGCGCGCCCCCCGGGCGACATCGGCCACGAAGGCGTTCCACGAGTCCGCGGGAAAGGCCAGCGTCGGCCCCTCGGTGACCTTGGAGTCCCGTACGGCCATGGCCGCGAGAACCGGTGACTTGATCTCGACGCACGCGCCGTTGCCGGTGGAGTACGAGGACTTGGTCCACGAGTCCGAGACGCCCTGACGAATTGCCATTTTTGCTCCGGTTATTACCAGTTGATGAGTGCTGTCACCGCGCGTCATCCGGCCACGAACACTCCGGACACACAACGCGGTTTGCGCCAACGTTTGTTACTTGATGGCGTGATCGACGCTACTCGCCAACATCGGCTACCGCAGGGGCCATTCACTCGACCGGGTGGCATATACCCTTGGCGCCTTCCATCGCGCCCGGCGGAAGGTGTAGTGTGCGCCACCTTCCGCCGGAGGCGCCCTCAGCGCGCGTATTCCTTCGCGGCGTCCGCGATGAACTGGCGGGACTGATCCACGTTCAGGGCCTGCGCCCGCAGATGCTCGTACATCACGCTGTACTTCTGGACGTCGTTCGCCTTCTCCAGGTACAGGTCACTGGTGACACCCTCGATGTAGACGACGCTGGAGTCCGCCGCGTCGGGGAACTCCAGGATCGCGTACTGCCCGTTGAGCCCGGGATGGGCGCCCATGTCGAAGGGGATCACCTGCACGGTCACGTGCGGCAGTTGGGACTGCTCGACGAGGTGCTCCAACTGGTCCCGCATCAGGGAGCGGTTGCCGACCACCCGGCGCAGCGCGGACTCGTCCATCACCGTCCACAACCGCAGCGGGTTCTCCGGCGCGGAGATCCGTTCCTGCCGGCGCAGCCGCACCTGGACGCGCTTCTCGACATCGGCCGACGCGGTCTCCGGCAACGCGCCGGTGATCAGCGCCTCGGCGTACTGCCGGGTCTGCAACAGGCCCGGGACGACCTGGGGATCGTAGACACGCAGACTCGCCGCGTCCGTCTCAAGACCGATGTAGACGCTGTACGGGATGTCACCGAAGGAGTGCCACCAGCCCTGCTGGCGTGAGTCCTTGGCCATCTGCATGAGCGAGTCGACGATGCGGAGGTCCTCGACCTCGTAGACCCCGCAGAGGTCGCGGACGTCGCGCTGGCTGATGCTGCGCCGGCCGTTCTCCAGCCGGCTGATCTTCGACTGGGACACCAGCAACCGCTCGGCGACCTCTTCGGCCGTCATGCCCTTGAGCTCTCGGAGCCGACGCAACTCCTGGCCCAACCGGCGTCGCCTGACGGTGGGATTGACACTTGACGCCACGGGACGTGCACCTCCGGCTGCGTGCTTCTACTCGCTGCTACGTGCTGCTCACTGCTTGCCACTTTGCGTATCTGCTGTTGAGCAGACTGCCACCAAGGTGGTTTCTACCGCTGGGAAACGGTGGATATGCGGCAGGTACGAGCCAGGTTCGGGTTGCCCGAGGGGCCCGTAGATGCGGCCGAGCGGGGTGGAGAGACGTTACGTCTACTCCACCCCGCTCGGACCAGCGGCTCCCGAACCGGGTCTTGGGGACTGGCGGTGCGGCGGTACTGCCTGTGCTGCGGTCGTGCGGTGGTGCGGTCCTGTCGTGATGCGGGCGTGTGCCGTGGGACTGCGGCTCAGTGAGCCACGGCGCGCGCCATGGTGCCGCGGTGCGGCTGCATCGGAACACCACGAGCCGGTTCCGGTGGCCTTGGTCCGGGCGCGGCCTGACGGCCGGCCGGGGCCGGACTGCGGCGTGGCTGTGCGGCCACACCGTTCTGGACGTCCATCACGGCATGCGCCACGAGTCCGCCCATGGGGTCGTGCCTGATCAGGTCCCGCAGCCGGGAGCGGGACGAGCGTCCCTCATTACCCGGATACAGGTGTTTGCCCAGACCCACCGCGTGCGCCAGTGCGGCGAGCGCGGCAGTCCGCGGGTCCGGCGGTACGCCGGTGCGGATCGCGGAATCGAGTCGGCCCCTGATCTCACGGCTGATCTCGTTGTCCGTCGCCTGATAGCGAGTCGTGGGCAACACCCCGCACATCTGTCCCGCCACGGCATGCACCATGCCGCACCGCTCCAGATGCGAGAGGTAGGTCTGGCGAAGTCCCAGTCGGGGCCCGCCAATCCAGTTCACTGCACGCACGGGAGCGCCACGCCTTCGCAGCAACTCCAACGCGCAGTCCAAAGTTGGATCTCCAGTCGGCCGTGGCACGACCACGGCGATACGATCCCCGTCTGGGGCTATCCGTCCGGCCAGCGCCAGCTCCACTAGCTGTGCTCCGGCCAGACCGAGGTCGAGCGACTGCGGCTGCGCAGTGGTACCCGTGGCCGGGTCCAATGCCAGCAGTAGAAGCTCTTCCGGAAGAGTTCTGCGGCTCCTGCCCATCCATGCCTCCCCGCGTGGATGAATGACAGGGTGACCCCTCTCACATTGGTCTGTCGAGAGTGCGTGACCGCTTCGTAGTGGAACCGGTAGGTATGTCGTTCTCGTCTACCGCAGGGGTTAAGCCCGCACACAGGACACTGGTACATGGTTCGGACAGCGGATGTTGATGCGTTGTCCGGACGACGGGTAAGAGATTTTCCAGCGGATTTTCTAGCTGATTCTGTAGCTATCTCGGTTATCTCGGTCGGTTCGGTTGACGCACGCAGGGCGTGCGGCGCATGGAGGAGGCATCGGTGGCGGGCGAGTCCCCCGACAGGTCGAAGCAGCGCGAGTCGTCGGCAGAACCGACGCCGGGGAGCGCGAGTCCGGTTCCCGAGGCGAGGGGTGAGCGCGAGCGCGATCCGCGTCTGGCGGTGGCCCGCGAGGGCACGTCGCCGTCCCGGCGCGGGGGTGTGGACACGGCGACGAAGGTTTTCTCGATCCGGGAACTGCGGGAGGAGACCCCCGAGACGGACGAGACCGACTCCCCCGAGGCCGCGGAGAGCACCGAGGACCCCGAGAGCCCCGCCGCGCAGAACCCTTCCGCCAAGGGCGACACAGAGGGCGACGCGCGGTTGCGTGCGGCGGTGGCGGCCTGGGTGACGGGGCCGAAGGAGCCGGGCTCGGGGCGTGATTCCGGGGACGAGGCCGAGGACGACGAGAACCCGGAGCAGGCGGCTGCCGCCGAGGAGCCCGTCGCGGACGCGGAGGACGCCGCTCCCGAGGCGGACGAGGCTGCGGGCGCCGGGAACGAAGAGGAGGCTGTCGCGGACGCGGAGACAGCCGCTGGAGGCCCGGAGGCCGGGGGCGCGGCGAATGGCCCTGCGGTGGCGGAGACGCCTGAGGACGCCGAAGCGGAGGCCGATGGCGGCCGTGACGGTGACGGTGACGTGACCGAGGGTGAGTCGGTCTCCGGCGCCGAGCCCGAGAATGCCGTTGCCGAGGCGGAGGGGGCTGCGGACGCCGAGGAGCCTGCCGCGGACGCGGAGACGGCCACTGAAGGTCCGGAGGCCGACGGTGCGGCGACGCGTCCCGCGGTGGCGGGCACGCCTGAGGCCACCGAAGCAGGGTCCGACGGCAACCGTGACATGACCGAGGGTGATCCGGTCGCCGACGCCGACCCGGAGGACGCCGCTCCCGAGACGGACGAGGCTTTGGACGCCGAGAAGGCCGCCGGAGGCTCGGAAACCGAGAGCGCGGCGACTCGCCCTGCGGTGGCCGACACGCCCGAGGAAACCGAAGCAGGGTCCGATGGCGACCGCGATGGCGACGGTGACGTGACCGAGGATGCGTTGGTCGCCGACGCCGACCCGGAGGACGCGGTTCCCGAGACGGACGAGGCTGCGGACGCCGAGGAGCCTGCCGCGGACGCGGAGACGGCCGCTGGAGGCCCGGAGGCCGAGGGCGCGGCCAAGGACACCGAAGCAGGGTCCGACGGCAACCGTGACGTGGCCGAAAGTGATCCGGCCGCAGACGACGACGGCGAGGCAGACGCCGCCACCGACCCCGACCCCGCCCCTGACGACGCACCCCACCCGGACGGCGCCGACGCCAAAGCCAAGCCGGACGACGGCCCAGCCGAAGCCATCGACCACCCCACCACCGTCTTCAAAGCCGTACGACCGCCCAAGCGCGAAGTCGACCAGCCCACCACCATGCTCAAGCTGGGCGGCGCCACAAAGACCCCCGAGACACCCAAGACCGACAAGACCCCCGAGTCCGACGCCGAGCGCACCAGCAGGTTCGTCGCGCTCAAGCCTCTCGACGAGCCGCGTAAGGGCACCCCGCGTCCGGACGAGACCCGTCCCGTGCCGCAGGTGGGTCCGGAGCGCACCACCCAGCAGCCGCTTCCCCCGAAGCCTCCGCTGGATCTGCTCGCCGAGCTGACCAACACCCCGCCGCCCCCGCAGACCCCGGTCCGCACGGCGATCCGCAGGGTGAAGATCTGGACCCCGCTGGTCATCCTGCTGGCGATCGTGTTTGCGGTCGTACAGGCTCTGCGGCCGCTCCCCACGCCCACCCTCGCGCTCACCGCCGACGACTCGTACACCTTCGACGGCAGCAAGGCCGACCTCCCGTGGCCCAGTGAGGGTCAGGGCTGGATGGACGTCAACGGCATCGGCACGATGGGCAGCTTCGGCAAGCAGACGCCCGTGGCCATCGGCTCGGTCGCCAAGGCGATGACGGCGTACATCGTGCTCAAGGACCACCCGCTGAAGGCGGGCGCCGCGGGCGAGAAGATCACCGTCGACGCGACCGCCGAGAAGGAGGGCGGCTACGACAAGGACGGCGAGTCCACGCTCAACACCGTCAAGGCCGGTGACGTCCTCACCGAGCAGCAGGCCCTGTCGGCCATCATGATCCCTTCGGCGAACAACATCGCGCGCCTGCTGGCCCGTTGGGACGCGGGCTCGGAGACGGCGTTCATCAAGAAGATGAACGACACCGCCAAGGCCCTGGGGATGACGAGGACGACGTACACCGACGCCTCGGGCCTGAAGGAGACGACCGTCTCCACCGCCGGGGACCAGGTGAAGCTCGGCAATCAACTGGTCAAGCTCCAGGCCCTGATGGACATCACCAAGCTGCCGAGCTGGGTCGACCCGTCCGGCCACAAGTGGACCAACTACAACCGCCTGGTGCCGTACAACAACTCGCTCGGCATCAAGACCGGCACCACCACCGCGGCCGGCGGCAACCTGCTCTTCGCCGCCACCAAGGAGGTCGGCGGTGAGACGGCCGTGGTCGTCGGCGCGATCCTCGGCCAGCACACCGCGCCGATCATCGACACCGTCAACGCGGTCAGCAAGACGGCGATGCTCGCGGCGCAGGACGCGATGAAGTCGGCGAAGATCCTGAAGAAGGGCGACGTCGTCGGGTATGTGGACGACCAGTTGGGCGGTCACACTCCCGTCGTCGTCACCAAGGACGTCTCGGCCGTCGGCTGGGCCGGCCTCAAGGTGAAGCTGTCCTTCGCCTCCGACGCCGTACCGCACTCCGCGAAGGCCGGCACCAAGGTGGGCACGCTCACCGTGGGGGACGGTTCGGGCGGCGCGGTCGTCGTGCCGGTCGCTCTCCAGAAGGATCTCGCGGAACCCGCCTTGACGGCGAAGCTGACCCGTCTCGGCTGACCCACGAGGCGATGGACGCACCGCACCCCACCGGCCGGCCACCCACCCGGGAGCCGACCGGCGGGGTGCGTGCTAGCGTCGCGAATCGGGGCAGGTCGCCGGTCGGCACGACGCGGCGGCGAACAGGCCGGGAACGGGACAGGACGCGGCCGAGAACAGAAGACGGGACACGGGGAGTGCCTTCAGGTGGCGACAGCGGAGCCGACACGCGCCGACGATGCCGATCCGGGCCCGGGAGCCGGCCCGCGAATACGCCTGCCCGCGCACCCCACGGAAACAGACGACGGAACGCGTAGCGGCTGGCCCGCGCAACTGATCGACCGGCTGCGCGCCCCCTTCCTCCGGCACCCGGTGATCGGCTTCACGCTGCTCTCCGGTGTCCTCCACGTCGTCTGGTTCTTCACGTTCGCGAACAGTGGCGGCGACCTCGCGGCGCAGGACGCCTGGGCGGAGTTCGTCGGCCGGCACCCGGACTCGGCGTACAACCTCGCCTGGTACGGCGGCATGCACCCGGTGTCGTACAGCATGGTGTCGCCGTATCTGATGTCGGTCCTCGGTGTCCGTACGACGATGATGATCGCCGGCACCGCCTCGGCGGGCCTGCTCACCCTGATCCTGATCCGCAGCCGCTCGGTGAAGAACCCGCTGTGGGCCTCGCTCGCGGGCGTCTTCGCGCTGCTGTGCAACGCGGCGTCGGGCCGGGTGACGTACGGCCTGGGCATGGTGTTCGGGCTCGGCGCGGTGGCCGTCGTCTTCTGCTGGCCGTATCGCTGGCGCTACAAACGCTGGGCGAAGGCCCTGTGCGCGGCGCCGCTGGCCGCGCTCTCGACGATGTCGTCGCCGGTGGCCGGGCTGTTCGTGGGGCTGGTCGCGGTCGCGCTGTTCCTGCAGAAGCGGCGGCCGGGCGCCTGGGCGCTCGGGCTCGCGCCCGCGGCCGTCGTGGCGGTGTCGGCGTGGCTGTTCCCGTTCTCCGGCACCCAGCCGATGATGTTCGGCTCGATGATCCTGCCCCTGGCGTCCGGGATCCTCGTCTACTTCCTGGTGCCGCGCGAGTGGATCACCGTACGGATAACGGCGGCGGTGTACAGCATCGGGGTCGTCCTGGTCTGGCTGGTCAGTTCGCAGATCGGCTCGAACATCACCCGGCTGGCGATGCTGTTCGCCGGAGTGGCCCTCATCGCCGCGCTGCCCTTCGCGGTGCCGCGCTCGCGCAAGTGGTACACGATCGCGCTGGCCTTCGTCGGCTTCACCGGCTGGATCGGGTTCAAGTCGGTCGACGACGTCATCAACACCGCACCGGCCGCGTCCTGGTCGCACGAACTCGCGCCGCTCGTCAACGAACTCCAGGAGGTCGGCGCCGAGCGCGGCCGGGTCGAGGTCGTCCCGGCCCGCTCCCACATCGAGGCCTCCGCGCTCGCGCCGTACGTCAACCTCGCCCGGGGCTGGAACCGCCAGGCCGACATGGAGCGCAACCCCCTCTTCTACGACGACACGCTCAACTCGGCGAACTACCACGAGTGGCTCCAGCGCTGGGCCGTCCACTACGTCGTGCTGCCCAAGGACGTACCGGACGGTGACGGCGGCGAGCGCGAGCGGGCGCTGGTGCAGCGCGGGATGCCGTATCTGAAGCAGGTCTGGGGCGATGCCAACTGGCAGCTCTTCCAGGTCACCGACCCGGCGCCGCTGGCCGAGCCGAACGCGGTCGTGGACCGGGCGGAGCAGGGCGAGTTGACCATCGAGGTGAAGAAGAAGGGCCGGATCCTCATCCGTATCCCGTACTCGCCGTGGCTGAGCATCGTGGACGCGAAGGGCAAGAGCCTCAAGCCGCCGCAGGAGACGGACGCCTCCAAGCACCGCGCCGAGGGCACCGCGAAGTCGTACGACAACCTCAACGGCTGTCTGATGGAGACCCAGGAGGACTCGAAGGGCGACAAGTGGACGATGTTGCTCGCGCCGAAGGCGGGGACCTACCGGCTGGCCGCGCCCTACCAGTTGCCCCGGGGCACGCCGTGTCCCGACGAGTTGAAGTAACCAGCGGTCAGCGCAGCCGGTCCACGTATGTGTCCGTGCCGGGGACGGTGGGGATGAACGGCGCCACCAACTCCACCTTCCCCAGGCCGGATTCGGCCAGGGGCGTCTCCAGGTCCGCGAAGTACCGCTCCCAGCAGTCACGGGGGTCCGCCTCCAGGAACCACAGGAGCGTGAGGCGGGTGTCGACGCCCTCGACCTGCTTGACGTAGGTCATGCGGTCGCCCGGCAGAGGGGTGGGGCGGAACACCGTCACCATCGCGGCGGGTGAGCCCACAAGCCGCTTGGGAAGGTGCCGGGACCGCAGCCACTCCAGCAACTCGGCGCGCTGCTCCGCCGATTCACTGTCCACGACCTCCAACACCAGCCCGGCGTAAGGGTGGTCGAGGGCGTGGAAGTCCCTCGGTCCGGCCGCGCCGTCGCGGTAGACGGTCGCCTCGTGGTCCTGGAACGCGGTGAAGACGTGCGTACGGTCCTGGTAGACACGGCCGTCGCGGTTGAGCCGCTTGTTGATGCCGACGGTCCACTTCATGTGGTCGTCGTAGCGGCCCTCGGTGACCCAGTACGTGGAGAGGTAGCAGCCGGCGGTGACGGGCTCGGCGATCGCCGACTTCTCGGGCCGGCGCAGGAGTTGGAGGTCGCGGGTGGCCACCCAGCGGCGGCCGGCGTACATCCAGGGCATGGCCATCGCGCCGGCGTAGTAGTGGTCGTCCTCGTACCAGCGGTTGTAGGCGTACTCGTGGCCGGGATGCGGTTCGACCATGGTGATGAGCGCGTGGCCTGGCCGGACTCCGTACGGTCCTACGGCGGCCAGTTCGGCGTACACGTCGCTCCGGGTGTCCTCGCTCATGTCGCTCCCCTTCCGTCCTCCGCCGGTCGCCCATACTCTGACGCCCCGTCAGATAAAGCACCAGACCCCGGGAGGGATCGGATGTCGCTGCTCGCGGGCAAGACCGTCGTCGTCTCGGGGGTCGGGGCCGGGCTCGGCCACCAGGTCGCCGCCGCCGTCGTACGGGACGGAGGGAACGCCGTGCTCGGCGCGCGCACGGAGGCGAATCTGGCCAAGTCGGCCGCCGAGATCGATCCGGACGGCACGCACACCGCGTACCGGGCGACCGACATCACGGACGAGGGGCAGTGCGAGGCGCTCGCGGAGGTGGCGCGGGAGCGGTTCGGGCGGATCGACTCGGTGGTCCATGTGGCCGCGTGGGACAGCTACTTCGGCGGGATCGAGGACGCGGACTTCGCCACCTGGCAGTCGGTGCTCGACGTGAATCTGCTGGGGACGCTGCGGATGACGCGGGCGTGCCTGCCGGCCCTGAAGGAGGCCGGCGGCGGCTCGGTCGTCATCATCGGGACGCAGTCGTCGGTGGCGGCCCCCTCGCAGGTGCGGCAGGCGGCGTACGCGGCGTCGAAGGGGGCGCTGACGAGCGCGATGTACTCGCTGGCACGGGAGTTGGGGCCGTACCGGATCCGGGTGAACACCGTGCTGCCGGGGTGGATGTGGGGGCCACCGGTGGAGGCGTATGTGCAGTTCACCGCGCACACGGAGGGGGTGCCGGAGGCGGAGGTGCTGAAGCGGCTGTCCGACCGGATGGCGCTGCCCGAGCTGGCGACGGACGGGGATGTGGCGGACGCGGCGGTGTTCCTGGCCTCGGAACGGGCGCGGGCGATCACGGGTCAGTCGTTGCTGGTCAACGCCGGGGAGCTGATGCGATGAGTTCATGTAGGTGAACGCAGAACATCAATCCGAACGATTTTACTCTCCCTTGACCTCACGCTTACTTGTCGTGCTCACGCGCGACCGCCCACGATGAGCCCCGGGCTGAACCGGCTCAACCGTGGGAGGGCGCACATGAACGGGCTCGACTGGGCCGTGCTCATCGGCTATTTCGGCGTGATGGTGGCCATCGGTGTGTGGTCGCACAAGCGCGTCGACAACGTGAGCGACTTCTTCACCGCCGGCGGGAAGATGCCCTGGTGGCTGTCCGGCATCTCGCACCACATGTCGGGCTACAGCGCGGTGATGTTCACCGGGTACGCGGGCATCGCCTACACCTATGGCGTCACGTCCTTCATCACCTGGTCGTTCCCGATCGCGCTGGGTATCGCCATCGGGTCGAAGCTGTTCGCGCCGCGCATCAACCGGCTGCGCTCACGGCTCCATGTGGCGTCCCCTCTCGAGTACTTGAAGAACCGCTACAACCTGAAGACCCAACAGGCGCTGGCCTGGTCGGGGATGCTGCTGAAGATCGTGGACGTGGCCGCCAAGTGGGCCGCGATCGCCACCCTGTTGTCCGTCTTCACCGGTGTCACCCTCAACCAGGGCATCCTCATCACCGGCGCGATCACCGCGGTCTACTGCACGATCGGCGGCCTGTGGGCGGACGCGCTGACCGAACTCGGCCAGTTCGTCATCCAGTTGCTGGCCGGCGTCTCCATGTTCGTGGCCGTCGTCCTGAAGCTGAACGACAAGGGCATCGGCTTCTTCGGCGCCTGGGACGAACCGGCGTTGCAGGGTCACGGGAAACCCCTGGTCGGCCCCTACGGCACGGTGTTCCTGCTCGCCTTCCTCTTCATCAAGCTCTTCGAGTACAACGGCGGCATGCTCAACCAGGCCCAGCGCTACATGGCCACCAAGAGCCCCTACGCGGCCGAGCGTTCGGCCCGCCTCTCGGCGGCACTGTGGCTGATCTGGCCGACGGTCCTGTTCTTCCCCATGTGGATGTCACCGCTGCTGGTCCACGCGCAGAAGCCGGACGGCTCCGACTCCTACGGCCTGATGACCGAACAGCTGCTGCCGCACGGCCTGTTGGGCCTGGTGGTGGTCGGCTTCTTCTCCCACACGATGGCGATGTGCTCGTCCGACGCCAACGCGATCGCGGCCGTCTTCACCCGGGACGTGGCACCGGTGGTCTCCGCCAAGGCCCGTGCGTGGAACGACCGTTCGGGCCTCATCGCGGCCCGCGTGACGACGGTCGTCTTCCTCGGCCTGTCGATGACGGTGGCGACCCAGGTCAACTCGCCCACGTTCAAGGACATCATCACCGTCGTCATCAAATGGGTCGCGGGCCTCATGGGCCCGATCGCGATCCCGATGATGCTGGGCCTGCTGCGCCCCTTCCGCAAGTCCGGCCCCACAGCGGCCCTGACGAGCTGGGCGGCGGGCCTGTTCGCCTTCTGGCTGGTCAACTACCCCATCAACTGGGAGGTCGACGGCGGCGTCCCGCTCCAGTACCAGGTGTCGATCCCCCTCGCGGTCTCCCTCGTCCTCTACATCCTCATCGGCTACGTGAAGCCCGAGGACACCCCGGAACGCGACGCCCTGATCGAGCGGATCAACGGCGGCGGGGACGACGACGGCGAGACAGCGGCGGTCGCGGTACCGGCCCAGGCGGGAGCGGGCGACGACGTGGTGGGCAGCAGCCAGCCGTAGCACTCCTGGTCACGTCACGCCCTCGCGGAACCGGGGCGTAGGACGGCCCTCCAACTCGGCCAGCCAGGCCGACGGGAGGGCCGTCTCTCCGCACAGGGCCCCCGGCAGCCGACCGGTGAGCGCCCCGAGGCCGGCCGTAAGCGCCTCACGCCCCGCGCGGATACCGAGCGATCCACCCCGGCGAAGACCCAGCCGGCCCGTGCAACGCGGGCCCCTGAGTCATCTCCACGGCGAAGTCGTCCGCGAGGACGAGCAACGTGGGACGGCCCTCCAACTCGGCCAGCCAGGCCGGGGGGAGGGCCGTTTCGCCGTGCAGGGCGCCCAGGAGGCCACCGGTGAGGGCGCCGGCCGTGGCGGAGGGGCCGGTCTGGTTCACGGACAGGCACAGGCCGTGGCGGACGTCCTCTCCCACCAGCGCGCAGTAGACCGCGCCCGCGAGGAGGCCGTCCGCGTTTCCGTCCGCCACCAACTCCTCGACCCGGCTGGACGTGGGCATGCCCTGGCGTACGGCGCCGAGGGCGCGTTGCAGGCCGGTGGAGACGGGCTGGTGGCCGGGGCGGGCGGCGAGGAGCGCGAGTGCGCGTTGGACGGCCGCGTCGAGGCTCTCGCCGCGGGCAAGTCCGTGCACGATGACGGCGTAGGCACCGGCCGCCAGATAGCCGATGGGATGGCCGTGGGTCTGCGCCGCGCACTCCACCGCGAGCTGCATCACGAGCTGCGGCTCCCACCCGACGAGCAGCCCGAAGGGCGCGGAACGGGCGGCGGCCTCGCCCCCCGCCTCCCCGGGATTCTTGGGCGCGTCCAGCGTCCCCATCCGCTCGTCCCCGAACCCCAGCAGACAGGACCGGGTCGGATCGCGCCGCGCGTACAGCCACTCCTCCCGCGCGAGCCACCCGTCGTCCTTACGGCGCTCGTCGGGCCCCCAGTCGTGCTGGGTGGCGGCCCACCGCAGATACGCCCGGTGCAGATCGGTCGGCGGATGCCAGGCCCCGGTGTCCCGCCGCACCTGGGCCCGGATCAGCCCGTCCACGGTGAAGAGGGTGAGCTGGGTGAGATGCGTGACGGCACCGCGCCGCCCGTACCCGAACGCGAGATCCACGACGCCCTCCGCGCCGTAGGCCTCGCGGATCTCGTCGATCGCCAGCAGATCGACGGGCGCACCGAGCGCGTCCCCCACGGCGGCCCCGAGCAGCGTCCCCCGCACCCGGCTCCGAAAGTCCTGCTGCTCGACCCGGCCCCAGACGGCTCCAGTTGCCGTACTCACCCAGGCCTCCTCGGGGCTCCGTCCTTACGTACGAGTCAGCTCAGCACTGTAATCGAACGGGGACGGTGCGTTGAGAGGCAGATCGATTTACGAAGTGGGCTCCACCGAGTGACGTTGCCGACCTTGTTACTTTCGCTTCAAGACCCCCGATGTGATCAGGAGGCGACCCCCATGGCAGACACCGCGCAAGCGGCCGCCGTTCCGGACTGGGTCCTGAAGTTCATGGACGCCATCGACACCCTGGAGTTCGGTGAGGGCTTCGCGCCGCTCACCGAGGACACCGACATGTTCTTCGGCACCGCGCACCTCCAGGGCGTCGAGGCCATCAAGGCGTTCTTCGTCAAGATCGACGAACCGCTGGTCATCACTCACGAGGTCCTGGAGTTCTGGACCGCCGGCGACGGTGTCCGCCTGCTGCGCGGTGAGGCGACCATGGCCAGGAAGAGCGAGCCGGACCAGGTGGTGCGCGCCCCGTTCACCCACATCTTCTACCTCGACCGGGAGGAGCCGGTCCGCGTCCGGACGATCCGCATCACGGCGGGCCCGCTGCGGACGGACACGGTGATGTGATCCGGCCTCCGCCCTGCGCACCGCCCGCCATCCGATGCGACGCCCTCACCTGCTCGCCGTGTGGAGATTGCGGCTCAGCAGCTCGACCGACTCGGCGACACCGATCCGGTCACCGCTGTCGCCGGCCGGCAGGCGCCCCTCCGCAGCCCTGAGCTCCGTCAGCGCCCGGTCCATCGCCTGGTGCGCGGCGAACAGGCACGGCGTGCTGTAGATCGCCACATCCACGCCGAGTTCCGCCAGTTCGGGCAGTGACAGGCGGGGGGAGCGTCCGCCGGCGATCTGGTTGAAGAGCAGCGGCTTGTCGCCGATGGCCGAGCGGATGCGCCGGATCGCGTCGATGTCGCGCACACCGTCGACCAGCACCACATCGGCGTCGGTGGCCGCCATCGCCTTGGCCCGTACGAGGATCTCGGCCTCGTCGGTCGCGTCCGTGCGGGCCACCACCACGAGGTCGGTACGGCAGGCCAGCACCTGCTCCAGCTTGTCGAGGTACTCCTCCAGCGGCAGGATCTGCTTCCCCGCCACATGCCCGCAGCGGCGCGGACGTTTCTGGTCCTCCAGGATCACCCCGGACGCGCCGACCGCCTCCAGGCGTCGCGCCACGTGACAGGCCACGGCCGGGTCGCCGTAACCGTCGTCGATGTCCACCAGCAGGTGGTGGCGGGGGAAGGCCCAGCGCAGCCGTTCCACGAAGGCCAGCATGTCGGGCCAGGCGATGAAGCCGATGTCCGGCAGGCCGTAGTAGGACCCCGCGAAGCCGAAGCCCGAGACGAACATTCCGTCGTAGTGGGCGGCGGCGAGCGAGGCCGAGTACATGTCGTGCACGCCGATCAACGGCGTGGTCCCCGCCGTGGCGATCGCCTCGCGCAGCGCGTTCCCGTGAGGCCTCGAATGACGCATCGATCTGTCTCCCTTGCCGAGATCACCATTGCGAACGGCACAACGGTGACCTTCACACGCGGGTCACGCGGGGAGCGATCATGTTCAGACTGCGTTCAGAGGCGCCGCGGCTAGCCGACGACCCTGACCTTCGTCCCCGTCGTCCCGAACGTCCACAGCGCCGCCCCGTCCGCCTTGCCCATGCGGACCCCGCCCGTCTGCTTGCCCGCGGCCGGTGGCGGTGAGGAGCCGTCCACCGCGTTGGAGAAAGCGATGTTGAGGCCGGACTTGGTGGCGAAGTAGACGATGTTCTCGATCGCCACACCGTCGGAACCCGTGGTGGCGTCCTTGCGGACGGACACCGTGTACTTGCCGGGGTCGGGGCTGACCGTGCCCGGCCAGACCGCGAACGTGCGGTCCGCCTTGTCGCTCGCGTCGACCAGCCAGACCCGTTTCTGACCCACCGAGTAGACGATCCGCCGCCCACTGCCGGAGTCGGCGGGGACGGCGGCCGGAGCGGCGCTCTTCGTCGGCTGGGAATGCCCGCTCGCGGACGCGGAGGCGGTCGGGCGGGCGGCGGACGCCTTGGGGTGCGGCCCCTGGTTGGCCTGGACAGCCAGGACCGTGACCGCGGCGATCGCTCCCACCGTCAGACCGGTCACCCAGACCTTCGAGGCAGGCACGGGCACGCATCTCCTCAGCTACACATCCCCCGCATCCCGATCGAACAGGGGTCGGATCATCGTACCGGCCACCGTCCCGGCCACCCGCCCCCTCAGTCGAGCACCGGCAGCAGCTCCGGCAGATGCCCGTCCGAGACGGCCGCCGCCCGCTGCCGCTCCTGCGACACCTCGCCGTACAGCGTGGTGCGCGGCCTCGCGGGCCGCCCTGCCGCCTCCGCCACCGCGACCAGGTCCTTCACCGACTTGTACGAGCCGTACGACGACCCCGCCATCCGCGAGATCGTCTCCTCCATCAGGGTGCCGCCGAGGTCGTTCGCACCGGAGCGCAGCATCTCCGCCGCACCCTCCGCGCCCAGTTTCACCCAGCTCGTCTGGATGTTGGGGATGTGCGGGTGGAGAAGGAGGCGGGCCATCGCGACCACCGCCCTGTTGTCCCGCATCGTCGGGCCCGGCCTCGCGATCCCCGCCAGGTACACCGGTGCGTTGGTGTGGATGAACGGCAGCGTCACGAACTCCGTGAATCCGCCCGTGCGTTGCTGGATCCCGGCGAGGGTCCGCAGATGCCCCAGCCAGTGCCGAGGCTGGTCGACATGGCCGTACATCATCGTCGACGACGACCGGATGCCCAACTCGTGGGCCGTCGTGACGACTTCGATCCAGGTCGCCGTCGGCAGCTTGCCCTTCGTCAGGACCCAGCGGACCTCGTCGTCGAGGATCTCCGCCGCCGTGCCGGGGATGGTGTCGAGCCCCGCCTCCTTCGCCGCCGTCAGCCACTCGCGGATCGAAAGGCCGGTCCTGGTCGCGCCGTTGACGACCTCCATCGGGGAGAAGGCGTGGACGTGCATCCCGGGGACGCGTTCCTTGACCGCCTTCGCGATGTCGAAGTAGGCGGTGCCGGGCAGGTCCGGGTGGATACCGCCCTGCATACAGACCTCGACCGCCCCGACCTCCCAGGCCTGTTGGGCACGGTCGGCCACCTGGTCCAACGACAACGTGTACGCGTCCGCGTCCGTACGGCGCTGCGCGAAGGCGCAGAAACGGCAGCCCGTGTAACAGACGTTGGTGAAGTTGATGTTCCGCGTGACGATGTAGGTGACGTCGTCGCCGACCGCCGACTTCCGCACGTCGTCCGCGATCCGCGTCAGCGCGTCCAGCGCCGGACCGTCCGCGTGCAGCAGGGCGAGGGCCTCCGCGTCGGTCAGCTTCGTCGGGTCGTCGGCCGCCGTCGCCAGCGCCTGCCGTACGTCCGTGTCGATGCGCTCGGGGACCATGCCGGGCGCCGCCGCCTCGCGCAGGGCGCCCCAGTCGCCGTAGACCTCGTCGAAGTCGTCACGACGGTCGGACGTACGGCCGTCCGTGTCGATCGTGGTGTGGAGGTCGGTGCGGCCGGTGGCGACGAAGGCCTCCTCCGGTTCCTGCCAGGCGTGGCCCTCCACGACCGCGTCAGGAAGGGCCAGGCCCGTCTCCGGGTCCGCGAGGGCCCGGACGTGCGGCAACAGGCGCGGGTCCAGCCAGGGTTCGCCCCGGCCCACGAACTCCGGGTACACGCACAGCCGTTCACGGAGCTCGAAGCCCGCCTCCGCCGACTGTTCGCGCAGCAACTCGATCTGCGGCCAGGGGCGTTCGGGGTTCACATGGTCGATGGTGAGCGGGGAGACCCCGCCCCAGTCGTCGATGCCCGCGCCGATCAGGCGCTTGTACTCCGCGTCGACGAGGTTGGGCGGCGCCTGGAGGCAGGCGGACGGGCCCATGATGTGCCGGGCCACCGCGACCGTCGCCACCAGTTCGTCGAGTTCCGCGTCCGGCATCCCGCGCATCGCGGTGTCCGGCTTGGCGCGGAAGTTCTGGATGATCAGTTCCTGGATGCCGTGGTAGGCCCGCGACACCTTGCGCAGCGCGAAGAGCGAGTCCGCGCGCTCCTCGTAGGTCTCGCCGATGCCGATCAGGATCCCGGACGTGAAGGGGACGGACGACCGGCCCGCGTCCTCCAGCACCCGCAGCCGTACGGCGGGCTCCTTGTCCGGGGAGCCGTAGTGCGGGCCGCCGGGCTCGGACCAGAGCCGGGTCGCCGTCGTCTCCAGCATCATGCCCATGGACGGCGCGACCGGCTTCAGCCGCTGGAAGTCCGTCCAGGTCATCACCCCGGGGTTGAGGTGGGGCAGCAGTCCCGTCTCCTCCAGGATGCGGATGGAGATGGCGCGGACGTAGGCGATCGTGTCGTCGTAGCCATGCGCGTCGAGCCACTCGCGCGCCTCCGGCCAGCGGTCCTCGGGCTTGTCTCCGAGGGTGATCAGGGCTTCCTTGCAACCGAGTTCGGCCCCGCGCCGGGCGATGTCGAGGACCTCGTCGGGGGACATGAACATCCCGTGGCCGGCCCGGCGCAGCTTGCCCGGGACGGTGACGAAGGTGCAGTAGTGGCACTTGTCGCGGCACAGGCGGGTGAGGGGGATGAAGACGCTCTTCGAGTACGTGATGACGCCGGTGCGGCCGGCCGCCTCCAGGCCCGCGTCCCGCACCCGGGCGGCGGACGCGGTGAGGTCGTCCAGGGCCTCGCCGCGGGCCTGGAGCAGCACCGCGGCTTCCGTCACGTCGAGGGCGACGCCGTCACGGGCCCGTTTGAGGGCGCGACGCATGGAGTTCTCGGTCGGGCCGGTTCCGGAGCTCGCGGGAGTCGTCATCCTTCGAGCATACGATCGCTCTGATCAGGCCAAAGAGGGGCGCCCGATTCGTTCCGGCCAGGCAGTTCGTTACACGGTGTCACTGGCGGCGGGCGCGCGCGGCCGTCGGCGATGCCGACTCCGGTTTCCCGACACCCGCCGATTCCCTTTCCTTGCACGGGAGTTCACAGCCGACTATCAGAGTCGTACGGGTCACCCCCGCACGATCCCTGTCAGCGACGACACTCCGGGAGCAGCAGCATGTGCGACGACGATCACGGAAACGGCCTGAACAGACGCGCGCTGATCGTGACGGGCGCCGCCGCCGCGCTTACGTTGGGAAGCGTGACCTTCGCGAGCGGCACCGAGGCGGCGGCAGACGGCGAGCAGGAGAGCCGGACGGTACGGGGCACCCTCCCGACCGGCTCGCCCGACTATGTGTACGTACCCGTCGAGGTCCCCGCCGGGGTCCGCGAGCTCAAGGTGGCGTACACCTACGACAAGCCGTCCGTGCCGGCCGGCACCCAGGGCAACGCCCTCGACATCGGCATCTTCGACCAGCACGGCACCGACCTCGGCGGCCGGGGTTTCCGGGGCTGGTCGGGCGGGGCGCGCACAGAGTTCTTCCTCCGGGTGGACGACGCGACGCCCGGCTACATCCCCGGCCCGGTGCACGCCGGCACCTGGCACATCGCGCTGGGCCCCTACACGGTGGCCCCGCAGGGCCTGTCGTACGAGTTGACGATCACGCTCACCTACGGCGAACCGGGCACCGCCCCGCACCCCGTGTACCCGCCGGAGCGGGCGAAGGGCCGCGGCCGGGCCTGGTACCGGGGCGACTGCCATCTGCACTCCTGGTACTCGGACGGGCGTCGCACCCCCGCCGAGATCGCCTCGCTGGCACGGTCGGCGGGCCTGGACTTCATCAACTCCTCAGACCACAACACCCACTCCTCGCACCCCCATTGGGCCTCGGAGGCGGGCGACGACCTGCTGATCATGCTCGGCGAGGAGGTCACCACGCGCAACGGTCACGTCGTCGCCCTCGGCACCGAGCCCGGCACCTTCGTCGACTGGCGCTACCGGGCCCGCGAGAACCGCTTCGGACGCTGCGCCCGGGAGATCCGCCGGGCCGGCGGCCTGGTCGTCCCCGCCCACCCGCACGCCACCTGCATCGGCTGCGCCTGGAAGTTCGGCCTCGGCGAGGCGGACGCCGTCGAGGTGTGGAACGGCCCCTACACGCCCGACGACGAGGTCGCCCTCGCCTCCTGGGACGCCACGCTGGTGGCCTCCGTGCGCGACAACCGGGAGTGGCTCCCGGCGATGGGCAACAGCGACGCCCACCGCGCCCCGGACGCGGTCGGCCTGCCCCAAACCGTGGTCCTGGCCGACGACTTGACGAGGGAGGCGATCCAAAGCGGCATCCGCGCGGGCCACTCGTACGTGGCCGAGTCCAAGAACGTCTCCCTCACCTTCACCGCGTCCGGCGGACACGGTGAACACGCGGGAATCGGCGAGCGGTTGGGGGTGGACGCGGACACGCCGGTGACGGTGCGGCTGGAGGTCACCGGCGCCCCGCGCTGCACCGTCCGCTTCGTGACCGACCAGGGGGTGCTGTTCACCAGCGATCCGCTGCCGGTGGCCGGCGCGGGGACGGTGGAGTGGCGGACGACGGCGGCCTACGCGGCTTATGTACGGGCCGAGTTGAGGCACGAGACGGCGGCGGGACCGGTACCGGGCGCGCTGGCCGCGCTCACGAACCCGATCTTCCTGGGCACGGCCGTCAAGGGCTGACGGAGCCGTCACTCAGGTCCACCACGACCGCCGCGTGATCGGAGGGCCACACCCCCTCGACGGGCCCGTCCCCGGCCCGTCGTACGCCCCGCACATGACCGCGTTCTCCCCTCCCCACCGGCGCCACGAAGACGTAGTCGATACGGACGCTCGGCCCGAACGTGCCCGCCACATAAGGGTTCGCGAGGTCCCAGGTGACCGAGGGAGCGCCCGTCTCGGCGAAGTCCCAGGCATCGACGAGGACTTGGCCGGGCACGGTCGGCGCCGTCTTGTAGCCACCCAACAACCGGACCTCGTCGGAGTCCGGCCAGGCGTTGAAGTCGCCGGTGACGACGGGCGGGAAGGGGCCGTCGCCACGGCGCTCGGCGACGAACCCGGCGAGCGCGGTGACCTGTCGGCACCGTACGGCCGAGGCATCGGTGGCGGAGGAGAGGTGGGCGGTGAAGAAGGGCACGCGATGCCCCGGCGCGTCGAGCCCCGCGTACAGCGCGAGCCGCCCGCCGTCCCCGTCCCCCTGCGGCAGCGGCAGTACGGCCTGCTCGGCGACGGGCCAGCGGCTGAGGACGGCGTTGCCGATGCCGATGTGCGGATCACCGAGCCGCCGCTGCCAGAACCCGGGATCGTGAGAGGCTCCCCAAGCCCAGTGCATACCAAGCTCCCCGGCGAGCCACCCGGCAAGATTCGCCCCGCCGCTGTCCCACACCTCCTGCAACCCGACGACATCGGGCCGCAGTTCACGCAACACGGCGAGAATCGCCTGCTGCCGGGCCTCCCAGGGCCCGTACCGCCACCACAGATTCCATGTCACGACCCGCACGGCACCATTGAAGGCCACGCGACCGGCCACTCACCAGGAGACCAGAGAACCGATGCCCACACCGACCCCCGAGTCCAAGTACCGCGCCATCTCCCGCTTCCAACGCGTGCTGAACTCAGTCACCCGCCACCTCCCCACCCAGACCGTCCTGGAGACCACCGGCCGCGTCTCGGGCCTCCCCCGCCGCACCCCGCTCGGCGGACGCCGTATCGGCAACACCTTCTGGCTGGTCTCGGAGTTCGGCGAACTCTCCCACTACGTCCGCAACATCAAGGCGAACCCGGAGGTCCGCGTACGCATCATGGGCCGCTGGCACACGGGCACGGCGCATCTTCTGCCGGACGACGATCCGCGGGCGCGGCTGCGGACGCTGCCGCGGTTCAACAGTGCGGCGGTGAAGACTGTGGGGTCGAACTTGCTTACGGTGCGGGTGGATCTGCGGAGTTGAGGAGTTCAGCGGTGGGGCTCGCGGCGCAGCGCGGCGAAGTCCACCGCACCCAGGCCGGCGGCCAGTTCGGCAGCCGCCTCCCGGATACGGGCCGGCAGGCCGAGCCGTCCGGCTCGCCGGTCCAGCGCTCGAGCGCGGTGCGGAAGACGGCGACACCGACCTCCGCGAGCAGCGTCGCCTCCGATTCGGCGGAGCGCCCGCGTTCCTGCGACTCCGGTCTGGTCCGGACGACCGCGCGCCGTTGCACGGCCGGCGGGGCCTGGTCCGACAGCGCGCCGGCGACATCCAGGAGGGCGGTCAGGAGGGCCGTCCGCCCCTCACCCCGCCCAGACGATCGCCTGCACCTCGCTGTACGCATGCAGCGCGTAGGACCCCACATCCCGTCCGACCCCGCTCTTCTTGAACCCCCCGAACGGCGCCTCCATGTTGCGCCCCACGGTGTTCACGCCCACCCCGCCGGCCCGCAGCCGCCGGGCCACCCGGAAGGCGCGGGCCACATCGCCCGACCAGACGTAGTCGATCAGGCCGTAGTCGCTGTCGTTGGCGAGGGCGATGCCTTCCTCCTCCTCGTCGAAGGGGACGACGACGACCACCGGGCCGAAGATCTCCTCGCGGACGACCCGCATCTCGGGGGTGCAGTCGGCGAGGACGGTGGGGGCGACCAGGAAACCCGGGCCGGTGGAAGGGCGTTCGCCGCCCGTGATCACCACCGCGCCCTCCTTCCGGCCCAGTTCGACGTACGACTCGACGCGCTCCCGGTGCGCCGCCGAGATAACCGGTCCGACGACGGTGTCCGGGGTGCGTGGGTCGCCGACCTTCAACCGACCGGCGTAGGCGACCAGTTGCTCGACGAGCCGGTCGTACACGCCGCGCTGGGCCAGCACCCGCGTCGGCGCCGTACAGATCTGCCCGCTGTAGAAGGAGAAGGTCGTACCGATCCCGGAGACGGCGGAGGCGAGATCCGCGTCGTCGAAGACTAGGGCCGCGCCCTTGCCCCCCAGCTCCATCAACTGCCGCTTCATGTCGCGCCCGCAGACCTCGGCGATCCGCTGCCCGACCGCCGTGGAGCCGGTGAAGCTGACCATGTCGACGTCCGGTGAGGCCACCGCCGCCTCGCCGACCTCCACCGCACGGCCGTTGACGACGTTCACGACTCCGCGCGGCACCCCGGCCGCCTCCAGCGCCTCGGCCATCCGGTAGACGGACAGCGGGTCCTGCGGCGCGGGTTTCACCACGACCGTGTTGCCCATGGCCAGGGCGGGGGCGATCTTTCCGGCGGGGTTCGCCCAGGGGTTGTTGTACGACGTGATGCAGGTGACCACTCCGACCGGCTGCCGTACGGCAAGCGCCCCCATGACGGCCGCCCGCCCGAACGGCCCGGCCTCGTTGACCTGCGGCGGGATCGCCCACTCGGCCGGCTCCACGGTCGCGTAGCGCCGAAAGCGAGCTGCGGCCACGCCCACCTGCATGCCCCGCGCGGTCCCGGTCGTGGCGCCGGTCTCCGCCTGGGCGAGTTCGGCGTACGGCACGAGCCGGCCCCGGACGAGGTCCGCCGCCCGGCCGAGGATCGCCGCGCGTTCCTCGGCCGGGGTGCGCGACCACGACCCCAAGGCCTCGCGAGCCGCGGCGGCAGCCGCGTGCACCTGATCCCGCGACGCCTCCGGCGCCCACCCCACGGTCTCCTCGGTCGCCGGATCGACCACGGCGTAGTGCCCGCCGTCCGGCTCGACCCACTCCCCGCCGACGAACAGCCGCTGCCCGTCGGCCACTTGGGAACTCACCTGGTGCTCACCGTCCTGGTGTCCCGCCCCGACCGCAGCACCCGCCCCGGCACGGACCCGCTCACCACGTCGTCGCGGATCGCCTCGACTCCGTTGACCCATACGGCCCGTACGCCGATCGCCTTGGAGTCCAGGCGCGGACTGTCACCCGGCAGGTCGTGCACCAGGGTGGCCTTGCCCGCGTCGATCCGATCCGGGTCGAAGAGCACCAGATCCGCATGCCAGCCCTCCCGCACCTGCCCGCGTTCCCGCAGCCCGAACAGCCGCGCCGGATCGTCGGTCAGCATCTTCACCGCCCGCTCGAGCCCGACCAGCTTCCGCCCGCGCAGACAGTCCCCGATGAACCGGGTCGTGTACGGCGCCCCGCACATCCGGTCCAGATGCGCCCCCGCGTCGGACCCGCCGAGCAGCACGTCCTCGTGCTGCCAGGTCTCCGCGCGCAGCGCCCAGGAGGCGGGGTCGTTGTCGGACGGCATCGGCCAGAGGACCGTACGGAGTTCGTCGGCCGCGCAGATCTCGACCAGGCACTCGAAGGGCTCCTGCCCGCGTTCGGCGGCGATGTCCTTCACCACCCGCCCGGTCAGCCCCTCGTTGGCCGCGCTGTACGTGTCCCCGATGACATACCTGCCGAAGTTCGCGAGCCGCCGAAAGACGCCCGCCTCCTTGCTGTTGGCGTTCCGCAGCATCTCGGCTCGTACGTCCGGCTCACGCAGCTTCGCGATCCGCTCGGGCACGGGCAGGCCCAGGATCGGCCCCCACCCGGGTATCAGGTTCAGCGCGCAGAAGGTGCCGAGGGACATGTTCATCGGCGTGAGGATGGGCATGGTCAGCGCGACGACCCGGCCGCCGGCCTTCCGCGCCCGTTCACTCGCGAACAACTGCCGGGGCACCCGCTCGGGCACGGCCGCGTCCACCGTCAGCACGTTCCAGTTCAGCGGACGCCCGGCCACCGCGCTCATCTCGACGAACAGATCGATCTCCGGGTCACTGAACTGATCCAGACACCCGGCGACGATCGCCTCGATCTGTGTCCCCTCGTGCTCGCCAACAGCCCTGGACAGAGCGATCAGTTCGGCGGGCAGCGCGTGCCGCGAGGCGACCGGCTTGCCGTCGCCGTCCGAGTGGGTCGTGGACTGGGTGGTGGAGAAGCCCCACGCTCCGGCGTCCATCGCCTCGTGGAACAGCCGCAGCATCTCGCCGAGTTGCTCCTCACTCGGCTGCCCGCCGACCGCATCCGCGCCCATGACATACCGGCGCAGCGCACAATGCCCCACCATGAAGCCCGCGTTGACCGCGATCCGCCCTTCGAGCGCGTCCAGATACTCCCCGAACGACGACCACGTCCAGGGCGCCCCCTCTTCGAGAGCGACCAGCGACATGCCCTCAACCTTCGACATCATCCGGCGGGTGTAGTCGGCGTCGTCGGGGCGGTCCGGGTTCAACGGGGCAAGCGTGAAGCCACAGTTGCCGGCCGCTACCGTCGTCACGCCGTGGTTGAGGGAGGGCGTGGCATACGGGTCCCAGAAGAGCTGGGCGTCGTAGTGGGTGTGGGGGTCGACGAAACCGGGGGCGAGGACGAGCCCGCGCGCGTCCTCGCGGGTACGGGATTCCTCGGTGACAGTGCCGATGACGGCGATACGACCGTCGCGGATACCGACGTCGGCGACGAATGCGGGCGAGCCGGTCCCGTCGACAACCGTCGCCCCTTTGATGACGTGATCGAGCACGAACCTTGCCTCCTCAGCATGCGATGCGCTGACCGACCTGCTTTAGGGGCGCGGGGAACTGCGCACTCCAGCGACAACACGCCCCCACCCCCCGGGTAGCCTCAGGCCGTCTCCCGGAACCGCGTGGTCCGATGCACAGGATCCGTATCGATCTTCGGAATCACGTGCTCCCCGATCAACCGAATCGTCTGCAACGTCTCCTCCTTCGGCACCCCCACCGGCAACCCGAAGCTCAACTGATCCGCCCCCGCCTGCTCCCACCGCTTGCACTGCGTGAGCACCTCGTCCGGATCCCCGCAGATCAACAGCTCTTCTTCCACGAGGAGTTCGACGAACTCCGGCGTGTACTCGGGCAGCGTCTCCGGCCACACCGGGAAGCCCTCGGGCCGCGGGAACGTGTCGTGGTACCGGAACACGAGCGACGGCAGATAGTGCAGCCCACCACTGGTCGCGATCCGGATCGCCTCGTCGTGCGTCGGCGCACAGATCGCGGTCGTCGTCACCATCACGTTGTCGTTGACGAACGCGCCCACCGGCTCGGCGTTCACGATCGCCGTCTTGTACTGCTCCAGCACCCACTCCATGTCGGACACCTTCTGGATGCTGAACCCCAGCACCCCGAGCCCCTTGCGGGCGGCCATGGCGTACGAGGGCGGGGACCCGGCGGCGTACCACATCGCCGGGTGCGCCTTGCCGTACGGCTTGGGCAGGATCTTGCGCGGCGGCAACTGCCAGTGCTTGCCCTGGAAGCCGACGTACTCGTCCTGGAGCCACATCTTGGGGAACTCGGCGATGGTCTCTTCCCAGATCTCCTTGGTGTAGTTCATATCGGTCACGCCCGGTATGAACCCGAGGATCTCGTGCGAGCCGGCGCCCCGCCCGCTGCCGAACTCGAAGCGGTTGTTGGAGAGATGGTCGAGCATGGCGACCTTCTCGGCGACCTTCACCGGGTGGTTGACCTGCGCGAGGGGGTTGAAGATGCCGGATCCCAGATGGATGCGGTCCGTCGCGTGCGCCAGATAGCCGAGGTAGACGTCGTTCGCCGAGAGGTGCGAGTACTCCTCCAGGAAGTGGTGCTCGGACGCCCAGGCGTACTTGAAACCGGACTTGTCCGCCTGGATGACGTACTCGGTCTCCTCCATCAGCGCCTTGTGCTCGGCCAGCGGGTCCGTCTCGGCACGCTTGCCCACGTATCCCTGTACAAAGAGCCCGAATTCCAAGGAGGTTCACCGTCCCAAGTCCAGATGGTTCGTATGAGTGCTACGACTTTCTGACGTGGCGTCAGATTCGTCAATAGATGACGGCCCGTCAGATGACACTGACCCCGGCCAGCCAGCCCCCGTCGATCACGAACGGCTGCCCGGTGATGTACGAGGAGTCCTCCGACGTCAGGAACAGCGCGAGCCGCGCCACCTCGTCGGCCCGCCCGATCCGGCCGAGCGGCACGAGCTTGCGGTACAGCTCGTCCAGGGCCCGGGTCGTCTCCTCCGGGTCCGCGTCCGGGTCGAGCCGCGCGGGGTTGGACATCGCGGTGTCGACGGCGCCGGGGCAGACCGCGTTGACCCGTATCCGCCGGCTCGCCAGCTCCAGCGCGGCGACCCGGGTGAGCCCGAGGATGGCGTGCTTGGTCGCGGTGTACGTCCCCACGGCCGCCATCCCCGTCACCGCCGTGTACGAGGCAGTGTTGACGATCGTGCCGCCGTCCTCCATCGCCGGGGCCACGGTCTTGATCCCGAGGAAGCAGCCGACCTGGTTGACCCGCACAACCTGCATGAACTCCTCAAGGGGCGTGTCCACAAGGGAGTTGAAGCGCAGGATCCCCGCATTGTTCACCAACCCGTCGATCCGCCCGTAGGTCTCCTTGGCAGCCCGCACGGCGGCACCCCAGTCCGCCTCCTCGCCGACATCGAGATGGGCGTACAGCGCGCCCAACTCCTTGGCCAGCGCCTCCCCTTGCTCGTCCAGCACATCCGCCACGACGACCTGCGCACCCTCGGCCACGAAGAGCCGCGCCTCCTGCTCTCCCTGCCCGCGCGCCGCCCCGGTGACGATGACGACACGTCCGTCCAGCTTGCCCATGCGGGCCTCCTCGGGATCGGTGGATCCGGGTCATCGTAGCGCCGTATCTGACGAAGCGTCAGATGGTGACCGAGGGATCCTGGTGCGGGAGGGAGGGCTTGCACAAGCACACTTGAAGTGACCGCGGAGTAGGGACATTTGACTCTGGCCATACCTCCGCTTGGCTTCAACAATGCCGAGTATGGCAAAGCGGAGATTACGCAACAGGAAAGTCAGGTACGTGGCGATCGGCGCGGCACTCGCCACCGGCGGGGTGATCGTCGCCCTGCTGCCGTCGGCGAACGCGGCCGACGCGAAGACGCCGGACCAGATCATGACCATGTGCGAGAGGTCCGCGGTGGTCAATGGCGAGCAGCGGTCGGTGGAGGATTTCGGCGGCGCCTTCGCGGACGGCTTCCAGGCCGACAACTGCGATTTCGTCGAGACGAACTTCGAGACTTTCGACGGACCCACCGAAAAGGCGTCCATCGACTTCCCGAACTGCGAACCGAACGCGACCGATCCGGCCAAGGTCTCCATCACCTGGTCGTCGACCGCGGCCCAGGGTCAGGGAAAGTACGTCTCCACCCAACAGGGCGGCGGCGGAGGCCTGTTCGGATTCCTGAGTGGATCCTGGGCCAAGCACAAGGGAACCCTGGACATGACCGTGAAGTCGGCGACGGCCGGCGACACGGAGGCGCGGGACGTACCGGTCGGCAAGGTGCTCCACATGGAGTTCACGCCGAAGCTGCAGCGCATGACCGGCGAATGGCGGGTACGTATCGACGCCGATCCCGGCAGCTTCGCCGTAAATCCTTCTCCCGAACAGAACTTCGTGGCACCGGACGTCGTCGAGGGACCTGTCATCCTGCCGGGCGCCGCGGGTGCCCCCGGTGTCGTGGACGGCACCTCCAAGGCGGTCCTGGAGGACTGCTGAGCCACCGGCCGTACAGCAGGAATCCACAGCTCAACTCCCTTACCCCCCAGAGGAGACACCCATGTCCCGGACCGGCCGCACCAGAAGCCACCGGAGCAAGAAGAAGCGCATCACCCTGGCTCTGGCCCCCGTGGCCGCGCTCGCGGTGATCGTCCCGCTGATGAACCAGGCGAGTGCCGCCACCCCGTCCGAGGTGACCGCCGACTGTTCCGCGGACTCCGACAAGCTGGCCGACTGCGAGTTCGTCGACGTCCAGTTCAAGGCGAACAGCCTCGGGCCCAACGAACGCGTCTCCCCGGTGAGTGACAACTGCGGTTCCACGAGCACCGCGTCGAAGACCTTCAACGTCAGTACGTCGGTGACGCGCACCCTCCAGGTCGAGGAGGGAACCGTCACCGAGGCAGGCACGAAACTCGGGAACTCGCTCTTCGAAGTCGGCCTGGAATTCAGTACGTCGACCATCAACATCACCCGTGACGACAAGACGACCACATTGGCGTTCAGCCGCACGGACACCGTGCAGGCGGACAGCACCGCCTTCTTCATGTGGTCCGCCAAGCGCACCGACGTCAGCGGATTCCTGAAGGCCACGTACAAGGAGGCACAGGACGGGCAGACGGTGTTCTTCGCGCCGAGCGAGGGCGCCGCGACCGTGCATGTCTTCTATCCGCAGATCCTGAACAACGGAACACCCGACGGGCGTCTTTGGCTGCGGAACGTGAAATGCGACACCACCGCCGCCGACTCGGTCCCGAACTCCACGAGGGCGCTCCGGTCCGAAGACGCCGGATTCGGCGAGGGCGGTGCCGGTGTCACCGATGTGGAAATACCGCTGACGGAGATCCCGGCACCCTGATCCGGCGCTCCCGGAAGGTTCTCAGGTGCGAAGCACGGGCGTGGTTCCCAGCCAGCGCAGAACCGCGTCCGTGCCGCTCCTGGCGTCCAGCTTGGCGTAGATGTTGCTGAGGTTGTTGCGGACGGTCTTCTCGCTCAGCCGTAGTCGCTGCCCGATCTGCCGTGCGCCCAGACCGGTCGAGAGCAACTCCATGATCTGCTGCTCGCGGGGCGAGAGCGACGCGCGCAGCCGCTGCACCATGTCATCGGTCGCGGCCGTCAGCCGGGCACCTTCCCGCAGAGCGTCGCAGGCGGACGGGGAGAGGAAGGTGTGCCCGAGGGTGGCTGCCACCATCGCCGTGGACATCATCTCGGGGCACCGGTCGCCCTCGACCAGATAGCCCGCCCCGGCCCGGAACACCTCGACCACCGCTTCGGTGTCCCGGCGCGGACTGACCACGATCGCCGGGACACCCCGGGTGCGGAGAAGGTCCAGCAGCCCCGGAAAGGACACCGCCGGGTCCTCGCAGTGCAGCACGACGACGTCCGCCTCGGTCTCCGCCAGCAGGTGGTAAGGCGGGGAGACACGCACCACACGGTCCACGTACAGATCGTCCGGGGCCGGCCAGTCCTTGTGCGGCCAGGTGCAACCGGCGGAGACCAGGGCGACTACGAGTCGCTCGGAGGATCGCACGTGAGGGGTCCTTCCGCCGGAGCCATGACGTCCGTACGTCCGTACATACGCAGCTCGGCGTGACCGTGTTCAAACAGGATGTGATCAAAGACGTGTGAAGCGAGGAGAGGCGGGTTCAGAGCAGCGGCCCCACCTCGGACCCGAACTGGCTTATCTGGTCGATGAGTTCGATACGGTCGCGGCAGCGGAACCGCACCTGTATCTGGTCCACGCCCATCGCGCGGTAGGCGCGCAGCGACTCTGCGAGGAGGTCGGGGGCGCCGGTGAGGGTGCGGCGGCCGACCTCCCACCCCGGTTCGCCGACGTACAGCGGCTCGGTGATGGCGCCGAACACGAACGGGCCCTGGAGGGAGGCCTCTTCGCGCAGATGCCGGATGCGTGCGATCTGGGCGGGCAGCCGGTCCCGCGGGTCGCCCTGCGGCAGCCAGCCGTCGCCCTTGAGCGCGGCCCGGCGTACGGCGGCGGGGGACGATCCGCCGACCCAGAGCGGGACGTGTTCCCGCGCGGGGCGGGGCCGCTGCCCGAGCCCCTCGAAGTCGTACAACTTGCCGTGGTGCTCGGGGAATTCGTCGGGGCCGAGGGCCGCACGCAGGGCGTCGATCGACTCGTCGAGGACGGGCCCGCGGCGCTCGAAGTCGACCCCGAGCACCTCGAACTCCTCCTGTACGTGCCCGGCGCCGACCCCGAGGATCAGGCGTCCCCCGCTGAGGTGGTCGAGGGTGGCGTACTGCTTGGCGCTGATCAGGGGGTGGCGCAGGCCCACGACCGCGACATGGCTGAGCAGTCGGACGCGTTCCGTCACGCCCGCCAGATAGGCAAGGGTGGCGACCGGGTCGTACCAGATCGTGCTCATGGCGGGGGCCAGGCGGCGCGGGATCGCCACGTGGTCGCAGCTCGCGATGTAGTCGAAGCCCGCGCGCTCGGCGGCGCGGGCGATCTCGACGAGGTCGACGGGGCCGGCGTCGGCCTCCCAGGGTTCGGCGTAGATGGTGCTCTGGGACTGGACGGGGAGCTGGATGCCGTAGGCGAGGGCGCTCACTTGGGGGCCTCCCACAGGCCTTCGGGTGTCAGGCCCAGCAGGTCGATGGCGTTCCCGCGCACGATCCGCTCGACCACGTCCGGCGCCAGGTGGCCCATCTGTGCCTCGCCGACCTCGCGGGACTTGGGCCAAGTGGAGTCGGAGTGGGGGTAGTCGGTCTCGTACAGCACATTGCCTACGCCGATGGAGTCCAGGTTGCGGAGCCCGAACGCGTCGTCGAAGAAGCAGCCGTAGACGTGCTCGGTGAAGAGTTCGGACGGCGGGCGGTGGACCTTGTCGGCGACGCCGCCCCAGGCGCGGTTCTCCTCCCAGACGACGTCGGCGCGCTCCAGGATGTAGGGGATCCAGCCGATCTGCCCCTCGGCGTACATGACCTTGAGGTCGGGGAAGCGTTCGAACTTGCCGCTCATCAGCCAATCCACCATCGAGTAGCAGCAGTTGGCGAAGGTGATCGTGGAGCCGACGGCGGGCGGTGCGTCGGCGGAGGTGGACGGCATGCGGCTGCTGGAGCCGATGTGCATGGCGATGACCGTCTGCGTCTCGGCGCAGGCGGCGAGGAACGGGTCCCAGTCGTCGGTGTGGATGGAGGGCAGGCCGAGGTGCGGGGGTATCTCGGAGAAGGCGACGGCGCGGCAGCCGCGGGCCGCGTTGCGGCGCACCTCGGCGGCGGCCAACTCCGGGTCCCAGAGCGGGATGAGGGGCAGCGGTATGAGCCTGCCCCGCGCGTCCGGGCCGCACCACTCCTCCACCATCCAGTCGTTGTAGGCGCGGACGCAGAGCAGCCCTAGTTCGCGGTCGGACGCCTCGGTGAACGTCTGGCCGCAGAAGCGGGGGAAGGTGGGGAAACACAGGGCGGACTGGACATGGTTGACGTCCATGTCGGCGAGGCGGGACGGGACGTCGTAGGAGCCCGGACGCATCTGCTCGTAAGTGATGACTTCGAGCTTGATCTCGTCCCTGCTGTACCCGACGGCCGTGTCGAGGCGGGTGAGCGGGCGGTGCAGATCCTCGTAGACCCACCAGTCGCCGATGGGTCCGTCGTCGCCGGGTTCGCCCATGACGGGCTTGAACCGGCCGCCGAGGAACGTCATTTCCTTCAGCGGTGCGCGGACTATGCGAGGGCCGGTGTCCAGGTACTTCTTGGGCAGCCGATGCTGCCAGACGTCGGCGGGCTCCACGGTGTGGTCGTCGACGGAGATGATCGGCGGGAGGGGTGTCCGGTCGGTGTTCTGGGTGTCCATGGCGCTCACGGTAGCGCCGATCTGACGACCCGTCAGCTAGCTGGATACGGGTTCGCGATGCTCGGTTGTGTGCGGAACTGTGCGTAGAGCGTGTGAGGGCCTTGTGATATCCCGCGCGGCCACCTGTGAGCGGTGTCTCCGAGAGCTGACGCATCCGCCGCGGACAAGGCAAACTGTCGTAGTTATCAGGCATGCCTAGGGGGAACGGCGATGGACGGTGGACCGCGAGTACCGGAGCAGCGGCGGCCCGATCCCGGCTCTGAGGAGTCGACGGCCCTGCGCTTCAGTGTGCTCGGTCCGGTACGTGCCTGGCGGGGCCCTGTCGCGCTGCCCACGGGCTCGCCGCAGCAACGCGCGCTGCTGGCCGCGCTGTTGCTGCGCGAGGGCCGTACGGCGACCGCGGGCGAGCTGATCGACGCCCTGTGGGGCGACGACCCTCCGTCACAGGCCCTGGCCGCGGTGCGCACCTACGCGTCCCGGCTGCGCAAGGCCCTGGACGCGGGGGTGCTGGTCAGCGAGTCGGGCGGTTATGCCGTACGGGGGCTGCCCGAGGGCGCGTTGGACTCGGCGGTGGTGCACGACCTGGTGACCGAGGCGGAGAAGGCGAAGTCCGCGGGTGACCTGTGCCATGCGCGGGACCTGCTGGGCCAGGCGCTGGCGCTGTGGGACGGGGAGCCGCTGGCCGGGCTGCCGGGCCCTTACGCGGAGGCGCAGCGCGTCCGTCTGGAGGAGTGGCGGCTGCAACTCCTCGAAACCCGGCTGGACATGGACCTGGAGCAGGGCTGCCACGCGGAGGCCATCAGCGAGCTGACGGCGCTCACCGCGGCCCACCCGCTCCGCGAACGACTCCGCGAGCTGCTGATGCTCGCCCTCTACCGCTCCGGCCGGCAGGCGGAGGCCCTCGCCGTCTACGCGGACACCCGGCGCCTGCTCGCCGACGAGCTGGGCGTGGACCCGCGCCCCGGCCTGCGCGAACTCCAGCAGCGCATCCTCCAGGCCGACCCGGGCCTGGCCGAGCCCTCCGCACCGGCGGCGGAGACCGTGACGGCACCGGTCCGCCCCCACCAACTCCCGGCGACGGTCCCCGACTTCACGGGCCGCGCCGCCTTCGTCTCCGAACTGAGCGAGGTCCTCGCCTCCGCCGAGGGCCGCGTGATGGCGGTGTCGGCACTGGCCGGCATCGGCGGAGTCGGCAAGACGACCCTCGCGGTCCACGTGGCCCACCAGTCGCGAACAGCTTTTCCCGACGGCCAGTTGTACGTCGACCTCCAGGGCGCGGGCTCCCGGGCCGCCGAACCGGAGACCGTACTCGGCGCGTTCCTCAGGGCGTTGGGCACCGCCGACTCCGCGATACCGGACTCCCTGGAGGAACGGGCCGCGCTGTACCGCTCGGTGCTGGACGGCCGCCGGGTGTTGGTACTGCTGGACAACGCGCGGGACGCGGCCCAGGTCAGGCCCCTGCTGCCCGGTACCGAAGGCTGCGCCGCGCTGGTGACCTCCCGGGTCCGGATGGTCGACCTGGCCGGTGCGCATCTCGTCGACCTCGACGTGATGTCCCCAGAGGAGGCCCTCCAGCTCTTCACGAAGATCGTGGGCGCCGAACGCGTGGCGGCCGAACGGGAATCGGCCCTCGACGTGGTCGCGGCCTGCGGCTTCCTCCCCCTCGCCATCCGCATCGCCGCCTCCCGCCTCGCGGCCCGCCGCACCTGGACGGTCTCCGTCCTCGCCGCCAAACTCGCCGACGAGCGACGCCGGTTGGACGAACTCCAGGCCGGCGACCTCGCCGTAAAGGCGACCTTCGAGCTGGGCTACGGCCAGTTGGAACCGGCCCAGGCGCGGGCGTTCCGGTTGTTGGGCCTTGCGGACGGCCCGGACATCTCCCTCGCCGCGGCAGCCGCCGTTTTGGACCTCTCGACGGAGGCCACGGAGGACATCCTGGAGTCCCTCGTCGACACGTCCCTGGTGGAATCGGCGGCCCCCGGCCGGTACCGGTACCACGACTTGGTGCGGCTCTACGCGCGTGCGTGTGCGGAGCGGGACGAGTGGCCGCCCAGTGAGACGGGGGCGGCGCTTTCGCGGTTGCTGGACTTCTATCTGGCCACGGCCACCGGCGTCTACGGCGTCGAGCGCCCCGGCGACCGGCTGGTGGACCACCTGGAGGAGACCGGCGTCGCCGGACTCGTCTTCCCCGACCGTCGCGCCGCCCAGGACTGGCTGTACTCCGAGGCGATACCGCTGCTGGCCTGCGTCCGGCAGTCGTCGGGCGGTACGACGCTACGACGGGCCGTGGATCTCCTGTGGGCGGCGGTCGACCTCGCGGAATCGGGGGCCAACTTCAAGGAGTACGAGGCCGCCGGGGCCGCCCTGCGGGATGCCGCGCGCGAGGCCTGCGACAGTCGGGCCGAAGGGCGGGCCGTGCTGGTGCTGGCCAACGCCCGCCACTTCTCGGGGCAGTTCGAGCAGGCCCGCCAGGAGGCGCAGCAGGCCCTCGCCCTGTCGGAGGCCGCCGACGACGCGCTGCCGTGCTGCTGGGCGGCGAACCTCCTCGGCATCTACTCCTTCTACCAGAGCCGTTACGACGAGGCCGAGGTGTTCCTGGAGCGGGCCATCGCGAGCTTCCGCGCCTGCGGCGACCTCTCCGGCGCCGCGTCGGCGCTGTGCAACCTCTCCCGGTTGCACCTGCAGACGGAGCGGTCCGACAGTGCGGTGGACCTCGCCCGTCAGGGCACGGAGATGTACGAGGAACTCGGGCACACGCTGAAGGCGGCCAACGGCCACTACGCGCTCGGCCTGGCCCTCGGCCGCAACGGCCAGCTCGCCGACGCGGTCTCCCATCTCAAGCAGGCCCTGACCGTCTTCCGCGCGAGCCGGCAACGCCTGTGGGAGGGCATGACGCTCTTCCGTCTGGCCGAGGTGGACCTCCTGGCGCAGCGCCCCGCCCAGGCGGCGGCCAACGCCGAGATGGCCCTGACCCCGCTCAGGGAGATCGGCGGCGAATGGCGGCGCGGCAACGTGCTCACCGTCCTCGGCAAGGCCCTGAACGGCATCGGCCAGTCCGGCCGCGCCCAGGTCTGCTGGACGGAGGCGCTGGAGATCTACCAGCGGCTGGAGTCCCCCGAGGCGGCGGAGGTCCAGGCCCTGCTGACCCCGGCGGCGGCAGCCTGACCACGCCCCCCAGGGGCGTTCATCAATCGTTTATCGCCGCCCGGCACTCTTTTCCTATCGGGCCGTCGCGTCGGGGGGCAGACGGACCGTCGGTGAGGCCGCCACTTTCGCGATCTAGAGTGGCGGCGCCGGTGGGGCCCATCCGGCCATCCTCGGGGGAGTGACCGGGTGGGCCCTCACCTTTTGAACGCGATCTCCAAGAGAGGCAGCAGGATGAGCGACACCACGAAGGACGAGACGGTCGTCACGCCGGACAACACCCACATCACCGACGCCAAGCTGACGGGCGACATCAAGCCGCTCAACACGCACATCACAGATGTAGAAGCTGTAGTGGCAACTGACGACGACGGCACGGTCACGCCGGACAACACGCACATCACGTCCGACCCCAGCTAGACCCTCTCCCACACGGGGGACCGGCCGCGACGGCACCGAGGGGGAGCCGTCGCGGCCGGCGTGTGTCCGGGGGCCGTGACTGGCAGTTCCGTCCCACCGCCGCTCGGCACAGGGTGGCCCACCGGGACAGAAGCACCACTCACCGCACCGTGTTATCCACAGGGCCCGGCAACAGATCGTCTCCTGCGGGAGGGTCGGCCCGTGGGGATGATCGACTTGCGGGAACTGCTTGAGGGCGGGGTTCTCTTCAGCTCAGTCGCGGTTGAAGCCGGCTGGCCTTGCAGTACAAAGGCGGGCACCGCATCTCGTCGCCAGTCACCGAAGTGCCGCCTCTCTTTGGCTCATCGAAACCCGGCATGCGGGAAGCCCGGCGGACAGCAGCAGCCCCCTGCAGTTCACAGATCCCGGGCTCGGTACACGCCGGGACAAGAAAGCGACCGGCGTAAGCGTGCACCGCGCACGGCTCGCGCCGGAGGACGTAACTAATCGGCGGGACCTGCGCCTGACAGCACCCGCCCGGACAGTTGTCGACCTCCTGAGAACAGAGGCCCGCGACGAAGCGGTCGTCGCCGCCGACTCCGCCCTCTCCCGGCGCACAGTCAACGGCATCCGCCGCGCCCCGCTAACAACACTCGCCACCCTGACGAGTGCGCTGGCCGCACCGAAAGTCCCGCTCCGCAGCAGGAAGACCGCCCAGAACCTGCTCCAACTGGTCGACCCACGCGCAGGCTCGGCCGCCGAGACGATCGCCCGCCTCCGGATGCACGACGCCGGCCTCCACCCGGAGAGCCAGGCCGAGTTGCACACCCCTGACGGCCGCCGCCGGTATCTGGACTTCCTCTTCCGCCCCGAGGGCCTGGGCGTCGAGATCGAGGGCTACGCCTATCACGGCACCCGCGCCGCCCACCGACAGGACGTCGCCCGCTTCAACCAGATCCAGCAGTGCCCCGAGGTCCGCCTTCTCCTCCGCTACACGGCGGCGGACGTCTTCTTCCACCCCGCGAAGGTGATCGAGGAGATCAGAGCCAACCTCGGCAGACTCGGCCACCAATTCCCCACCGCCGCCTGGTCCGCGTTCCTCACGGACGTGAAGCGCTGAGAAGCGGCAGGTACGCCGTCTCGACCCGCCGGGCGTCGCGCCGGACGTACGTGCGGACGTCGTTGCGTGGGGTGCTGTCGTAGATGTCGGTGAGGAAAGCGGTAGGCCTGACGTCGAGGAAGGCGTCCCGCCAGGGGTAGCGCCTGCGTGCGCCGGGCGGACCGATGACGGCCCAGGCCCAGTGCAGCGCCGGCAGCGCGATGGCGGGGTCCCGTGTCGATTCGCCTTTGCGGGCGGCTCGGACGACGGCCGCGTGCTCGCTCCTGCTCATGGCCTCCCACCTGACGCGGGATTCCTCGCTCACCCACCGCCGCTCCGGCATCAGCACCCCCGTAGGACTATGCACCCCGCCCCCGCAACTCCCCCTTGACCACCTTCCCACTGGCATTCCGAGGCAACTCCCCCACGAACTCCACCACCCGCGGCACCTTGTAGTTCGCCATCTCCCGCCGGGCCCACGCGATCAGGTCGTCGCCCGTAAGACTCACCCCCGCCCGCCGCACCACATACGCCTTCCCGACTTCCCCCAGCCGCGCGTCCGGTACGCCGATCACCGCCACGTCCGCCACATCGGGATGCAGGCCCAGCAACTGCTCTATCTCCGCCGGGTACGCGTTGAAGCCGCCGACGATGAACATGTCCTTGATGCGGTCGGTGATGCGGAGGTTGCCGGACGGGTCCAACACCCCCACGTCACCCGTGCGCAGCCAGCCCTCCTCCGTGACGACCTGGGCGGTGGCGGCCTCGTCCTCGTAGTAGCCGCGCATGACGTTGAAACCCCGGACCAGGACCTCCCCCGGCTCACCCACCGCCGCCTCGACCCGCACCTCCGTGCCTGGTATCGCCCGCCCCGACGTCGACGCGATCACCGTCGGATCATCGCCCCGTCGGCACATCGTCACGATGCCGCTCGCCTCCGAGAGGCCGTACGCCGTCAGGACGGTCTCCACGCCCAGCTCCCCGCGCAGCCGTTCCACCAGCCGCAGCGGGACGATTGCCGCCCCCGTCACCACCAGCCGGAGTGTCGAGAGGTCGTGTGCGTCGCGGGCCGGGTGGTCCAGCAGGGACTGGTGGAGCGTCGGCGGGCCCGGGAGGACCGACACCCGTTCCGCCGCGATGTTCGCCAGCGCGGTGTCCACGTTGAACACCGGCTGCGGGATCATCGTCGCGCCGCGCATCAGACAGGCCAGCACGCCGGCCTTGTAGCCGAAGGTGTGGAAGAAGGGGTTCACGATCAGGTAGCGGTCGCCCTGCCTCAGCCCCGCGAGGTCGCTCCAGATCTCGTACGCCCGTAGCGTCTGCGCGTGCGAGATCACCGCGCCCTTCGGCCGACCCGTCGTACCGGACGTGAAGACGATGTCCGATGGGCAGGAGCCGTTCACCGACGCGGACCGCGCCCGCACCTCGTGCGCCGGCACCCCGTCGCCGCCCGCCAGGAAGTCCTTCCAGGTGCGGTAGTCGGCGGGGGCGTCGTCCGACAGCACCACCACCTGGTCCAGCTCCGGCAGCCCGGGTCCCTCCGCGACGGCCCGCCGCAGCGAGGCCACGTACGAGGTGCCCAGGAACGTCCCGGTCACGAACAGCAGCCGCGCCCCGCTGCGCCGCAGCACGTCCGCCGCCTCAACTCCCTTGAAACGGGTGTTGATCGGCACCAGCACCGCCCCCGCCGACACCGCGCCGAGCGCCGCCACGATCCAGTCGAGGGAGTTCGGGGCCCAGATCGCGACCCGGTCGCCCGGCGAGACGCTCGCCGCGACGCAGGCCGCCGCCGACCGTTCGACGCGGGCGCCCAACTCGGCGTACGAGATCCGGGTCCGGCCCTCCACCACCGCCTCGGTGTCGGCGTACCGCTCGGCGGCCGATCGGACCAGACCCGGGATGCTGCCCCACTCCACGTCTCCGCGCATGAACGGCCTCCCTGTACCCGGTAGCTGACTGCCCGTCAGATTAGCTGTAGCCTGACGCCCTGTCAGCCGCCCCGGCACCCTGTGGAGGCCCCAACCATGGCCGGAATCAAGGACGCCACCGCGATCGTCGGCATCGGTCAGACCCCCTTCGCCAAACAACTCCCCGAGGACGAGCGGACCTTGGCCTGCCGTGCCGTGCTCGCCGCCCTCGACGACGCCGGGATCGCGCCGAGCGAGGTCGACGCCCTCGCCTCCTACACGATGGAGGAGACCGACGAGGTCGAGCTGGCGAAGGCCGTTGGCTTCGGGGACCTGACCTTCTTCAGCAAGGTGGGGTACGGAGGGGGCGGTTCCTGCGCCACCGTCGCCCATCTCGCCGGCGCCATCGCCTCGGGGCAGGCGAGCGTGGGGGTTGCCTGGCGGTCCAGGAAGCGGGGCAGCGGGGCCAGGCCGTGGACCAACACGACCCGCCAACTCCCCACCCCCGCCCAGTGGACCCGCCCCTTCGGACTCCTCCGGCCGGCCGACGAGATAGCCATGCTCACCCGCCGCTACATGTACGAGTACGGCGCCACCCGCGACCATCTCTTCAACGTCGCCCTCGCCTGCCGGAACCGGGCCAACCAGAATCCGGCGGCCATCATGTACGACCGCCCGCTCACCCGCGAGATGTACATGACCTCCCGCTGGATCAGCGAACCCCTCTGCCTCTTCGACAACTGCCTTGAGACGGACGGGGCGTTGGCCTGCGTGGTCGTCTCGCGCGAGCGGGCCCGCGACTGCCGCACCCGCCCCGTCTACGTCCACTCCGCCGCCCAGGGCCTCCCCGCCCAGCACCACGGCATGGTCAACTACTGGAACGACGACCCACTGACCGGGCCCGCCTGGACCGCCGCCCGACACCTGTGGAAACACGCCGACTTCACCCCACAGGACGTCGATGTCGCCCAGATCTACGACGCGTTCACCGCCCTCGTCCCGCTCTCCCTGGAGGGCTACGGCTTCTGCGGGCGGGGGGAAGGCGGTGCCTTCACAGAGGGCGGTTCGCTGGAAATCGGGGGGCAGTTGCCCCTCAACACCAGTGGCGGCGGGTTGTCGGAGGCCTACGTCCACGGGTTCAACCTCATCAACGAAGGCGTACGGCAGTTGCGCGGCACCAGCACCGCCCAGGTCCCGGACGCCGCCACCTGTCTGGTGACGGCGGGCGAGGGCGTCCCCACCTCCGCCCTGCTGCTCACGACATGAGGACATGAGGAGTTGACCGCCATGCTCTTCCCCGTCACCGACACCGACGGCGCCCCCTTCTGGCAGTACGCGGCCGAAGGCGAACTCCGTGTCCAGACCTGCGCCGACTGCGACGGGCCCCGCTTCCCGCCCCGCCCCTGCTGCCCCCACTGCCAGTCCTTCGCGAGCGAGTGGCGGCCGACGAGCGGGAGGGGGCGAGTGTGGTCGTACGTCCTCCCGCACCCCCCGCTCCTGCCCGACTACGCCGCCGTCGCGCCCTACAACGTGATCGTGGTCGAGCTGACCGACCATCCCCGCATCCGGCTGGTCGGGAATCTCGTCAGCGAAGCGGGGGCGGCCCTCAACTCCCTTGCGCCGGAGCGGGTTCGGATCGGGGCCCGGGTGCAGTTCGTGTTCGACCCGGCCTCCGGGCTGCCGCAGTGGGTCCTGGAGCGGTCATGACGCTCCGGGTCGCCGCCGACAAGGACACCGGTGTCGCCGTCGTCACCCTCGACCGGCCGCACAAGCTCAACGCCATCGACCTCGACACCGCCGCCGAACTCGGTGCCGTGTGGAGGGAGTTGCGGTTCGACGACACCGTACGGGCCGTCGTCCTGACCGGGGCCGGGGAGCGCGCCTTCTGTACCGGGCTCGACCGGGACGCGGTCGTGCCGCAGCCCAACTCGCCCTATATGCAGGACGATCCGCTGCTCCGCATTGGGCCGAAGGCCAACGACCTGTGGAAGCCGGTCGTCGCCGCCGTGACCGGGATGGCCTGTGGCGGGGCCTTCTATCTGCTCGGCGAGAGCGAGTTCGTCGTCGCCGACCCGACCGCCGTGTTCTTCGACCCGCACACCACCTACGGCATGGTCAGCGCGTACGAGTCGGTGCTGATGGCGCATCGGATGCCGTACGGCGAGGTCGCGCGGATGATGCTCATGGGGACGGCGGAGCGGATGTCCGCGCAGCGGGCGTACGACGTCGGGCTGGTCTCCGAAATCGGCCCGCCCGGTGGGGCGTTGGAGGCCGCCGTGCGTTGCGCGGCCGTCATCGCCGGGTATCCGGCCGAGGGTGTCCAGGGCACCGTGCGGGCCTTGTGGGCGGCGAAGGAGGCGGCGCGGGCGCAGGCCTATGCGCAGGCGCCGCCGCTCATCGCGCTCGGGAACCTGCCGACCGCGCGGCAGGCGGAGTTGTTCGCCGGGCGGCGCGACGGCGGCTACCGGACGCGGTGAGCGTCAACTCCCCGCTGTCGCCCTGGGGTCGACCTCGCAGTGGTCCACGGGGGTCGAGGTGCCGAGCAGGGGGACGCGGACCGTCGCCTTGCCGTTCGCCGGGACCTTGACGTCCTTGTAGTTGAAGTCGACCTCGTTGTCCTGGGCGTCCTTGAAGGTGACGTCCACGGAGAAGGTGGCCTTGCGGCTGTTGGGGTTGCTGACCTCGACGGTGGCGTACTGCCGGGTCGCCGTCGCGCAGCTCACCAGCTTCGCCGTGCCGTCCCGCAGGCTGCTGCCGCCGCCGGAAGAGGTCGTGGAAGAGGTGGGTGTGGAGCGGTAGTTGGGGCGGCGGGTGTACGAACTGCCTCCCGAACTGCCCCCTGAAGTACCGCCCGACGAAGTACCCGATGACGTCGACGTGTCGTGGTCCTGGCTGGAGCTGCTGCATCCGCCGCCCCCTCCCCCGCTGCTCCTGTGACGGCTGGTGCTGTGGTGCCGTCCGGTGGAGAAGCCGGTGAGGGTGAGGACCACCATCGCCAGTACCGCCGTAAATTTGAGCCTGCGCCCCCGCGTCTGCATCCGATCATGGTACCGACCCGAACGGGCGCCGCTCACGCGGTCCTTGCGGTGCCCGTCCCCTTCTCCGCGTCGAGGGCGTACACGCAGCGGTCCTTGCTGCACGCGTACACGACGCCGTCCCTGACGACCGGCGCTCCGGTGATCTCGCCGCCGGTCGCGAGCTTCCAGCGCAGGCGGCCGTCGTCGGCCTTGAGGGTGTAGAGGAGGTGGTCGCTGGAGCCGAAGTGGATACGGCCCTCGGCGACCGCGGGGGCGCCCACGATGTCGCCGCCCGCCTGGAAACGCCACTTGGGGGTGCCGGTGACCGCGTCGAGTGTGTAGAGGCCCTTGCCGCTGCCGACGTGCACATGCCCGGCGGCGACCAGGACCGGTTCGATCGAGGCCCGGGGTTCGGTCGCGATGCGCCAGCGGTCGCGGCCGTCGGCGGCGTCGAGGGCGTAGACCGTGCCGAGGTAGTCGGCGAGGTAGACACCGCCGCCGGTGACGGCGGGGCCGGGGGCGAAGGTGGGTGCGCAGAGGAAGACCGCGGGGGCCTCGAAGTGCCAGCGGACCCGGCCGCTCGCCACCTCGACGGACAGGACGCGGGTGCCCGCGGCGACGTAGACATGACCGTCCGGGGCGGCGGTGATCCGTACGGGTACGCCGCCGCAGGAGGCCACGTCGCCGATCGGGTACGCCCAGCGCTCCTCGCCCGTCCGGGCGTCGAGGGCGCGCAGGCGGGCGTCCTGCCACACGTAGACGGTGCCGTCGTGCAGGGCCGGGCCCGCCTCCGGGGACTCGAAGTCGGTCTGCGCGCCGGTGAGCTGCCACAGCTTCTGGCCGGTGGACGCCTCCCAGGCCTGTACTCCGCCGCCGCGCGTGCCGGTGACGACGGTGCCGCGCTCGGCCTTGAGGGAGTACACCCAGGCGTCGGTGGACAGCCGCCACAGGTCGCCGCCCTCGCGGGCGTCCAGGGCGAAGAGGGTGGGTCCGTCCGAGGCGTGGATACAGCCGTCCGCGACCGCCATCGACCAGGCGACGTCCCTGGTCTTGAAGGAGCGGCGGCCGGTCTGCACGTCCAGGGCATGTACCTCGAACGAGGTGACGTAGACGAGGTCGCCGGCGACGGTCGGGGTGCCCCAGACGTCGTTCGACATGCGGAACCGCCAGGGGCGCCAGCCGGAGGCGGTCTCCGGGGGCAGCGGCGGCGGTGCGGGTACGGCGGGGCCCACGGCGGCGTCGGTGCCGTTGACGCCGGGACGGGGCCGGGACCAGGAGGCGACCAGGCCGGCCTCCGGAGGGGGTGCCTTCACGGCGGCGGCGCGGGCGTCGGCGACCCGGGGGCCGGGGCCGATGGGCACGGGGGCGCCGGCCAGCCGTACCGGCCCGGTGTCGGGGGCGCCGACGGGGACGGGCACGACGGGGTCGTGGGAGGGCGGGGGCGGTACGGCGACGCGGCCGCCTCCGCCGCTGCGGCCCGCGGTGGGCGTCGGTTTCACGGCCGGGCGGCCGCCGCGCCGGGTCTCGATCAGGCCCACCGCGCGCTCGGGCAGCCAGGCCGAGGCCGTACCGCTGTCGTCGGAGCCGGAGCCGAAGAGATGGGGGGCGAGCTGGGCCTGGAGGTCGGCCGGGTTGGGGCGGCCGGTGGCCTCCATCTGCATACAGGACTCGATGAGCGGGCGCAGTTCGTCCGGGAGCCCGGTGAGGTCGGGGCCCTCGCGCAGCAGCATGAAGACGGTCTCGACCGGGTTGGCACCGTGGAACGGGGGGTGTCCGGTGGCGGCGAAGACGAGCATCGAGCCGAGCGAGAACACGTCGCTGGCGCCGGTGACGCTGCGGGAGTCCTTGGCCTGCTCGGGGGACATGTAGGCGGGGGTGCCGACGGCGACGTTCGTCATCGTCAGACGGGTGTTGGAGACGCCGGAGGCGATACCGAAGTCGATGACCCGGGGGCCGTCCTCGACCACGAGCACGTTCGACGGTTTGAGGTCGCGGTGGACGAGACCCGCGCCGTGGATGGACTGGAGCGCCTCCGCGACCCCGGCCGCGAGCCAGCGCACCGCCTGGGCCGGCATGGGCCCGCACTCGTTCACTATCTCTTCGAGGGAGGGTGCCGGCACGTACGCGGTGGCCAGCCAGGGGACGGCGGCCCGGGGGTCGGCGTCGACCACGGCCGCCGTGTAGAAGCCGGAGACCGCCCGGGCGGCCTCGACCTCACGGGTGAAGCGGACCCGGAACAACTGGTCCTCGGCGAGCTCCGTCCGCACGGTCTTGATCGCCACCCGCCGACCGGACGCCGAGCGCGCCAGATAGACCAGCCCCATGCCGCCCGCGCCCAGCCGTCCCAGCACCTCGAACGGCCCGATCCGCCGCGGATCGTGCTGCGTCAGCTGATCCACCACTTGCCTGCCACCTCCCCGTACGGGCCACGCCACCCACATATGTACGCGACCCCGTGCAGCGTCTCACCACCGCACCGCCATGGCGGCACGCACCCTGATTCTTCCTGGCCGGGCCACAGGTTGCGAACCCGGCGACTAATCGGGGTGTCTCGGCATATCTCCGGACAAACGTCCAGGTGTCAGCGTTGCAGCAGCGCGAACGACGCCCCTTGATTGTCGGTGACGACGGCCACTTTTCCGTACGACGTCTCGAAGGGCGGGACCTGGACCCGCCCGCCCAGCCGGTGCACCGTGCCCAGCGCGTCCACGAGGCGCTCGACCCGGAAGTGGACCAGGAAATGCGGCGGCATCTCGACCGGGAACACGTCCGAGACGGGTGCCCGGCCGAAGTCGGGGGCCGCGTCCGGTCCGAAGAGGGCGTCTGTGAAAAGTCCGCCGTAGAAAGTGTTCGCCGCCTCCGTGTCACGCGTGTACAGCTCGGCCCAGACGAAGGTGCCGGCCTTGTGGCGGACGCCGAAGCCGGGGTGGCGGGCCGCCTGCCAGAGGCCGAAGACGGCGCCCTCGGGGTCGGCGGCGAGGGCGGCGGTGCCCAGTTCCCCCACGGTCAGCGGCGCCATCACGACCTGTCCGCCGGCCGCCTGGATCCGCCCGGTCAGCCGCATCACGTCCGGCGTCGCGAAGTACACCGTCCACACGGTCGGCATGCGTCCGTCCGCCTTGTGGGCGAGCGCCGCGACGGGCTCACCGTCCTTGCGGGCCCAGACGGAGCCGCCGTACGCCTCGGGCCGGTCGGTGAAGGTCCACCCGAAGAGCTCACCGTAGAACCGCCTGCCCGCCTCCACGTCCGGAAGCTGCGCGTCCACCCAGCAGGGGACGCCCTCCGTGTACGGCTCTTCGTTCGTGGATGCCCTGTTTTCGGCCATACCGTCAAAGTAACGGCGCCGCACGCACCGCGCAGACCAGCGCACCAGCCTCAAACAGCCCGTGCACCCCATTTGCAGTCGGCCGAATCGCGCTCCGATCACCCCTCGGTAAGCTGACGGCATGACAGGACAAGTGCGTACCGTCGACGGCCGCGTGGCCGGCCGGCGTGGGCAGGCGACCCGGCAGAAGCTGCTCGACTGCCTAAGCGAGATGCTCAGCTCCTCCCCTTACCGGGACGTCAAAGTCATCGATGTCGCCCGGAAGGCGGGTACTTCACCCGCGACCTTCTACCAGTACTTCCCGGACGTCGAAGGTGCCGTCCTGGAGATCGCCGAGCAAATGGCCACGGAGGGAGGCCAGTTGACGGCGTTGCTCGACGGCCGGACCTGGGTGGGCAAGGCCGGCTGGACCACCGCGCAGGAACTCGTGGACGGATTCCTGGAGTTCTGGCGCCGTAACGACGCGATCCTGCGGGTCGTCGACCTCGGAGCGGCCGAGGGCGACAAACGCTTCTACAAGATCCGCATGAAGATCCTCAACTCCGTGAACAACTCCCTGACGGACTCGATCACCGAGTTGCAGTCCAAGGGGCGGGTCGACAAGGACGTGAACCCGGCGGCGATCGCCGGTTCGCTGGTCGCGATGCTCGCGGCCGTCGCCTCGCACCAGAAGGGTTTCCAGACATGGGGCGTCAAACAGGCTGAACTGAAGCCGAACCTGGCGCTGTTGGTCCATCTGGGCGTGACCGGCAAGAAGCCGACGAAGTAGCGACCGCTTCCGCGGTATCTGCTTCCCGGGTCCCAAGTCCTGTCTCGTGGGCGGCGGTTCACCCAGGTGGACCGCCGCCTGCCCTGCGTGTGTCCCTGCGTGTGATCCGGAACAGCCGGATCTCCCGCTCCACCCGCGCCTGATACGTGGCGTACGGCGGCCAGAAAGCGAGCGCGGCCTTCCAGACCGCCGCCCGTTCCTCGCCCTCCAACAGCCGGGCGGTGACCGGGATTTCCTCGCCTTTCCAGTTGATCGAGGCGTCGGGACGGGCGATGAGGTTGTGCGTCCAGGCGGGGTGACCGGTCCGGCCGAAGTTGGACCCGATGAGGATCCAGCCGTCCTCCACCGGCATACAGGCGAGGGGGCTTCGGCGCGACTGCCCGCTCCTGGCACCGGTCGAGGTCAGGATCACCCCCGGCAGCATCTGCGCGCTGAGCAGCACCTTGCCGCGCGTGAGCCGGTGCACGGCCCGGTCGAGGACCGGGATGACATGCGGGGCGACCTTCGCGAACCCACGCGTGGAGGAGACCCTCTGCACCAGCCGGACACCGATCACACCGTCACCTCGCGGTTCTCGAAGAGACGCGCCCCCTCGGCGGCGTACGCCCGCAACCGGTGCACCGGCCCGAAGAGCAGTTCGTCACCGGCGGAGCGCTTGAAGTAGAGATGGGCCTCGTGCTCCCAGGTGAAGCCGATCCCGCCGTGCAGTTGGATCCCCTCGGCGGCGGCCGCCCGCAGCGACTCCAGGGCCTGGGCGAGGGCGAGCGCGCCCACCCGCTCGCCGTGGACGGTCGCCCAAGCCGCGTAGTAGGCGGCCGACTTGGCCGCCTGGACCTGCACATACACATCGGCCAGCCGGTGCTTCACCGCCTGGAACGACCCGATCGCCCGCCCGAACTGCTCGCGCTGCCCCACGTGTTGGACGGTCAGCTCCAGCACGCGGTCGGCGGCCCCGACGGCTTCGGCGGCGAGGACGACGGCGACGGTGTCACCGAGCGCGGAGAGCTCCCGCAGCACGGCGGGACCGTCGTCCACACCCAGCAACTCGCCCTTCACATCCCGCAGTTCGAGCCGCGCCTGCGGCCGGGTCGCGTCGAGGGCGATCTGCCGGGTCCGTACGATCCCTTCCGCGTCCCCCGCCACAAGGAACAACAGGGTCCGCGACCGCGCGAACCCTCCCGCGTGGGCGGCGACCAGCAGCAGGTCGGCACTGTGCCCGTCGAGCACCTGCGCCACCTGGCCGTACAGCCGCCACCCGGCCTCCCCCTCCCGCCTGGCCTGCACCCCGCCCGCGCGCCCGCCCCCCGCCCACTCGCCGCCGTTGTCGCCGGTGAGGGTCAGGGCGGTGGTGAGGGCGGTGCCGGGCACGGCGAGAGCGGCGGTCAGGGAACCGGCGGCGATCCGGGGCAGCAGCCGGGCGCGCTGGGCATCGGTGCCGAGCGCGAGCACGAGCGGCGCGACGAGCACGGCGGTGGCGAGCAGCGGGGAGGGGGCGAGCGAGCGGCCCAACTCCTCGCAGGCGAGAGCGAGTTCGGTGGTCGTACAGCCGACGCCGTCATACGACTCCGGGAGCGCGAGCCCCGGCAGTCCGAGCCCGTCGGCGAGGGCCGCCCACAGGGCGGGGTCGTGTCCGGCGGGGGTGTCGAGGGCGGCCCGGAGTTCGTCCGGTCCGCAGCGTCTGGTGAGGAGTTCGCGGAGGGTACGGCGGATCTCGTCCTGCTCGGCGGTGAAGCTGGCGTCCATGGCACTTCCCTCCAGATCTGACGGTCCGTCATATTAGGAGTCCGGGCACGATATGCACAGAGGGAGGAGGCCCCTCATGACACCGGGGAGCCGCAAGGTCGCGATGGTGGGCGTGGCGCTGTCCGACTGCGGACGCGTGGACGACCTGACCCCCTACGCCCTGCACGCCCAGGCGGCCCGCCGCGCGCTGGCGGACGCGGGCGTGGAGAGGAGCGTGGTGGACGGCTTCGCGTCGGCGGGCCTCGGCACGCTGCCGCCCGTCGAGGTGGCCGAGTATCTGGGCCTGCGCCCCACCTGGGTCGACTCGACGGCGGTCGGCGGTTCGACCTGGGAGGTCATGGCGGCCCACGCGGCGGACGCGATAGCCGCCGGCCACGCGAACGCGGTCCTCCTCGTCTACGGCTCGACGGCCCGCGCCGACATCAAGGCCGGCCGCCGCACCGGCAACCTCTCCTTCGGCGCGCGCGGTCCCCTCCAGTTCGAGGTCCCCTACGGCCACACGCTGATCGCCAAGTACGCGATGGCCGCCCGCCGCCACATGCTCGAATTCGGCACGACCATCGAGCAGTTGGCGGAGGTGGCGGTGCAGGCCCGCGCCAACGCCGCGCTGAACCCCGAGGCGATGTTCCGCGAGCCGATCACCGTGGACGACGTCCTCGCCGGGCCGATGATCGCCGCCCCCTTCACCAAACTGCACTGCTGCATACGGTCCGACGGCGGAGCGGCGGTACTGCTGGCCGCCGAGGAGTACGTACGCGACTGCCGTACACCCCCGGTGTGGGTCCTCGGCACCGGGGAGCACGTCTCGCACGCCGCGATGTCCGAGTGGCCCGACTTCACGGTGTCACCGGCGGCGGTGAGCGGACGGCTGGCCTTCGAGCGGGCCGGGGTGCGGCCCGAGGAGATCGACTTCGCGGAGATCTACGACGCGTTCACCTACATGACGTTGGTGACGCTGGAGGACCTGGGTTTCTGCGCGAAGGGCGAGGGGGGTGCCTTCGTGGAGAAGGGCCGGCTGCGAGTGGCGGGCGGAGATCTGCCGGTGAACACGGACGGGGGCGGGCTTTCGGCCCAACACCCGGGCATGCGGGGGCTGTTCCTGCTGGTGGAGGCGGTACGGCAGTTGCGAGGGGAGGCCGAGGCCCGTCAAGTCACCGACCGGGCGGGCGAGTTGCCGCGGCTCGGGGTGGTCTCCGGGACGGGCGGCTGGTTCTGCTCCTCGGGGACGGTGGTGCTGGGGCGGAGCTGAACACCGCTGCTCTGCCCGGTCAGGGACTTCCAAGACCTGTTCCGCTTGAAGGGCAGTTCGAAGACCTGGGAGAACAGCCAAGCCGCGAGCACCGAGACGGGCAGGCCGACGAGGAGCGTGAAGCAGAAGGTGTGCAGCCCCGGCGAGACGACGTGCGGGGCCACCCGCCGAATCACCACCAGGACGATCGACAGATGGATCAGATAGAGGCTGTAGGAGAAGTCGCCAAGACTCCGCAGGGGGCGTGTGGTCAGGAACCGTACGAGGGCGGCGGGCCTGCCGGTGGCGACCGAGGCGAGCAGCATCGTCATGGCGGGGGCGACGGCGAGATCCACCCAGAAGTAGTGGTTCACCGTCCACACCTCGCCCCGCGCGACGCCGAGCGCCAGGACGGGCAGCGCGGCCAGCACGGCGAACCAGCCCCACGGCAGGCGCCGGACGCGATCCGAGGCGGCGACGATGCCGGCGCCCACGACGCCCGCGACGAACACGGGGAACAGATGCGGGGCGAGCAGATTGTCGCCCTCCACCGGGGAGGCGCCGGCCGCCATCAGCCCGAGGCCGATCACCGGGAGCGTCGCACACACGATCAGGACGGTCGCGTTGAACCGGCGCCGGACCAGAAGGAGGAGCGGGAAGACGAGATACAGCTCGGCCTCCACCCCGATCGACCAGAAGGCGCCGTTCGGCGTCGGGGCGGTGAACACGTCCTGCGCGACGAGGCCGTAGACCAGGACGGACGCGCCGGTGGGCGGCCCGTGGTGCGAGGCCGGGACCACGAGCCATGAGACGGCCAGGCTGAGGAGCAGCGCCGCCCAGTAGGGAGGCAGGATGCGCCAGGCCCGTCGGCGCAGGAACCGCAGGACGCCGTCCGAGCGCCAGCCGTGCCGGGCCGGTGAGATGGCCAGGGAGAAGCCGGACAGCACCAGGAAGAAGACGACGGCGATCCGCCCGAACATCAGCACGTCCAGCCATGGGGGCGCGGAACTGTTCGGGTAGCCCGGGAAGGCGTACAGCCAGCAGTGGAACAGCACCACATACAGGGCCGCCAGACCTCGGAGACCATCCAGGCCCTGCACTTGCCGCCGGTCCGTTGAAATCGTCCCGTTCCCTTCCCTGGTGCCGTATTCGTGTCAGTGACTGGTACGCAGGGTTCGGCCGGGCGGTTCAGCCATGTCAGCGATCGGGGTGGACGCGGATGACGGCCTTGTCGTTGGCCGGGTCCGGGTCGCGGTCTCCGACGTCCCAGTCGCTGGTCGGGCGCTTGTCCTGGAGGGTCAGGGTGCCTTCGCCGGGTTCGCCGAGCCGCATGGTGAAGGTGAGGGTCTGGGTGTCGCCGGGCTTCAGGGCCTTGATGTCGCAGGTGTAGACGGAGGCGCCGTTCTCGCAGTAGGGCTCGTAGACGCCGTCGTCGTACTCGCTCATGGGCTGCTTCACCATGGTCATACCGAGGGGCGGGCTGAACACCAGCTTCTCCGTGGCGCCGGCGTCGGCGGGCCCCTTGTTGCGGACGGTGAGCTTGAAGGTCCGCTTGGTGCCGGGGTCGCCGTACAGGTCCACGTCGGAGACGGAGTAGTCGGCGTAGGTGTCGAGCACGACGTACGTCCAGCCGCCGCCCTTGGCGTAGGCGCCCTGCCGCGCGGTCGTGACTTCGGGGCGGAGGGTGGGGCCGTCTCCGTGGTCGCCGCCGTCCGGGGTGCCGCCGTACTGGCCCGGCCCCATGTCCAGGGCCCAGGCCTGGCTGCTGAGGGAGACGTAGATCTTCGTCTTCGGGGTGCGGAGCCGGAGCGCGGGCCGGAGTGTCACGGTCTGTCCGGGTGCGATACGGACGTCGGGGAGTAAGCACACCGCTATGTGGCCGTGGGAGAGGTCCGGATAGCGGCAGTTGGCGTACCGGTCCTCGAACTCCATGCCGTTGGCGGCCAGTTCGAGCCCGAGTCCGTGGACCGGCACCTCACCCGTGTTCCTCAGGACGATGGGCCGGCTCAGCTCGGCACCGGGGCGAACTCCCTTGAGCGAGCCGGGAGTCAGCACCTCGACCACCGGTTCCCCCACCACGGCCCGGGTCCGCGCGGTGACCTTCTTCCCGCTCCGGTCCGTGTAGGCGTACCGCACCACACCCACGTCCCCGGGCCTGCTGCCCTTGGCTGCCACCAGGGAGACGCCCCCGGCGGCCGTCCTGCTGTCGTACGCGGGGCCGACCTCGCACGTCACACGGGTGGGACTCCCCTTGCAGGTGCCGCTCCGGCGCAGGACGACCGCGCTCTTGGCACCGGGCAGGACCTCGACGGTGAGGGTGTGATCGGCGGCTTCCCTGCCACCGGTGTGCACCTTGCCGTCGTCGGCGGAGAAGTGGAACGGATCCTTGTCCTTGGGGCCCGAGGTGTCGCCGACCGGGCGGAGGTAGAACACCTCGGGCGCGCTGATCGAGGGCGCCTTGTCGGCGGCGGCATCGCAGGAGACGAGCGACCCGGCCAGCAGGGCGACGAATGCGACACCGGCCGCGCGGCGCGAGGGACGGCGGGAGGTCTCGGGGGTCAGGGCCACGGGAGCTCCTTCGCGGCCCGGTTCCGCGGTGCCAGGGTGCGCTGGACGCAGAACTCATTGCCCTCGGGGTCTGCCATGACCACCCAGTTCCGGTCCGGGCCCTGGCCCACGTCGGTCCTGGTGGCGCCGAGGCCGAGCAGTCTGGTCACCTCGTCATCGGTGCCGCGGTCGATCGGGCTGACGTCGAGGTGAAGCCGGTTCTTGACGCTCTTCCCCTCGGGCACCCGGACGAACAGCAGGGTGGGCGACATCTGGCGGGCCCGCACATCCTCGACGGTAGGCACCCATGAGCCGATCTCGACCTTGCCCTCGCTCCGGTCGATCACCTTGAAGTCCAGCACCTCGCACCAGAAGCCCGCGAGCCTCTCCGCATCGTGGCAGTCGACGACCAACTCGGTGAACCTACTTGTCACGACTCTCCCAGACTGTGCGGACGGGGGCTCAGAGTATGTCGCGGGTCCGGGCGACGCCGACTTGGTCACAGAAGACGCGTCAGGGCCGCCTCGGACGGGCTCCCGTCCGTCGCCTGGTACACGATGATCACCTGTTGCTCGGCGCCGCCGACAGTGAGCGCCTGCCTGCGCAGGGCGAGGCTGCCGACGACCGGATGCGCGAAGCGCTTGAGTTCGTCACGGGCGGGCCGCGTCTCGTGCCGCGCCCACAGCCGGCGGAACTCCTCGTCCGTCTCCAGCTCGGCGACCAGACGGACGGTCCTGGGGTCGCGTGGGTCGGCCTCGGCGCGCAGGGCCGCCGCGGTCTGCGCGGCAACCTCCGCCCAGTCAGGGAAGAGCCGACGGGACGCCGGGTCGAGGAACACTTCCCGGACCAGGTTGCGCCCGGGCTCGTACATCGGGGCGAGCGCGCGGGCCCGCTTGTTCGCCGCCAGCACGTCGAAGCACCGGTCGCGCACGTACGCGGGGCGGTCCGCCCACGCGTCGAGCAGCCGGTGCACGTCCGCGGAGACCTCGGTCCGCGACTGCGCCTCAGGGGCGGGGCCGGCCAGGGCGTGCAGGTGGGCGGAGGCGTCGGCGTCCAGTCCCAGCGCCCGCGCGAGGGCGTCCAGCACCTGGGGCGAGGGGTGTCGGTCGACGCCCTGTTCGAGCCGGACCAGGTACGGCTCGCTGATTCCGGCGAGGCGGGCCAGTTCCTCCCGGCGCAGTCCCGCCACCCGGCGACGTCCGCCGGCGGGCACCCCCACGTCCGCCGGAACGACCCGTCCACGCCGAGCCTTGAGGAAATCTCCCAGCAGGTTGTCGGCCGCCATGCTGCGAGGGTAACCCCGTGGGGGTGCTGGCTGCCGAGGTGCGCACGGCGCAGGCTCGATGCCATGAAGACCTGGTTCATCACCGGCGCGTCCCGCGGCTTCGGCCGTATCTGGGCCGAAGCCGCTCTCGACCGCGGCGACCGTGTCGCCGCCACCGCACGTGACCTCGACACCCTGCGGCCCCTCGTGGACGCCCACGGCGACGACGTACTCCCGCTCCGCCTCGACGTGACCGACCGCACCGCCGTGACCGCCGCGGTGCAGCAGGCCGCCGAGACCTTCGGCCGCCTCGACGTGGTCGTCAACAACGCGGGCTACGGCCTGTTCGGCATGGTGGAGGAAACCACCGAGGAACAGGCCCGCGCCCAACTCGACACCAACCTGTTCGGCCCCCTGTGGGTGACGCAGGCGGCCCTGCCCCACCTGCGGGCCCAGGGCAGCGGTCACATCCTGCAGGTCTCCAGCATCGGTGGCCTCGCCGCGTTTCCCACGCTCGGGCTGTACAACGCCTCCAAGTGGGCCCTGGAGGGGATGAGTGAGGCCCTGGCCCAGGAGGTCGCCCTGTTCGGCATCAACGTGACCCTGGTCGAACCCGGCCCCTACGGCACCGACTGGTCGGGCGCCTCCGCGGTGCACACCGAGCCGCTCCCCGCCTACGAACCCGTCCGCGCCGCGCGCCGGGCCAGTGCGTCCGCCCGCGCGCCTCAGGACGCGCGAGCCGCCGCCGCCGTCGTCCTCGAACTCGTCGACACCGACGCACCACCCCTGCGGCTCTTCCTCGGCACCTACCCCTATCCGGTGGTCGAGGCGGCCTACCGCAAGCGGCTCGACACATGGAACGACTGGCGGCACCTCGCGTCCCGGGCCTGACCGGTCGGGTCAGTGGTTCAAAGACACCGCCGAGGAACGGGACGCCCTCCGTCAGGGCCAGAGCAACCTCTTGGCCCAGCCCCGCTCCTCACGCTCATAGCTCAGCCGCACATGTCGTCGTAGCGCATCCCCTTGAAAGAACTCGACCTCGTCCGGGAACACCCGATACAGCGTCCAGGACGGCACCGGCGTCTCCGGCTCGCGCTGCGCCCGCTCCCAGGCCGCTTCCGATGCCCGCGCCAACTCGTCGAGGGACGGCAGGACTTCGCTCTGGTGCCCGGTCAGCGCGGCCGCCAGGGCCCCCGTGGAATGGGCATGCAGGTCGGCCTGGGATTCTGCCGGGCTCGCCGGGAGAACCGGCCCGCGCAGGCGGACCTGTCGGCCGAGGCGGGGCCAGTAGAACGCGAGCGCCGCGTACCCGAAACCCTGCAACTGGCGGCCCTTACGGCTCGTGGCATGACTGGCGAAGGACCAGCCCTCGTCGTCGGCGCCGTGCAGCATCACGATCCGTACGTCCGGGAGACCCTCGTCGTCCCGCGTAGCCAGTGACATCACGTGCGGCTCGGTCTCCCCCGCCGCGACCGCCTCCGCGAACCAGGAGGTGAAGAGGGCGAGCGGGGCGTCCGGCGCCGAGTCCGGGTCCAGGGGTGGCAGTTCGGTCACCTCCGGGGCCCATACCCGTAGTGACCTCAGCAGTTCTTGAAGATCCGGTCCCGTTGTCATGGGTCGAGTATCACCTTGGGCCGGCGTCCTACCTGAAGTCGTACCCGGCGAAGTCCACCACCGCCCGATACCCGATCCGCTGGTACAGGGCGTTGCTCGTCGGGTTCGACAGGTCCGTGAACAGCAGTACCTCCTCCGCGCCCGCCGCCCGCGCCACCCGGCTGACCTCCGCCGTGACCGCAGCCGCGTAGCCGCGGCCCCGGAGTCCGGTCGGGGTGTAGACGGGAGCGACGCGGATCTGCCCGGCCACCTTCGCCGTCACTCCGGCCATGGACACCGGCGTGCCGTCCGGGGTCTCCCAGAGTGTGATCCCGCCGTACGCGATCCGCGCCTCCGCCCACTCGGCCGGGTCGTGCGCGCCCCCGCCATTCCCGCCGATCGCCTCCTCGAACTCGCCGTACCAGCGTATGAGTTGGTCGCGGTCCTTTGCCTCCGCGACTCTCGGCCGGCCGGGCGGAGCAGGGTGAGGGGGCGTCAATTCGGTGAGGCGGTAGAGGCGTTGGCGGGCGTGGAGCCCGGGGGTGGCTCCGGTCTGGCGTCGCCATGCTTCCGCGAAGGCCGACGCCGTGTCCCGTTCGGCCATGACGCCGGGCAACTTGTCGCCCCGGTAGGACAGTTGGGTCGCCAGTGCCTCGGCCTCCTCGGTGGTGAGGGCGGTGAGCATCAGGCGGCCGGGCGGGGTGCGGAAGAACGCCGCCCGTACGGCGCCGTCCCGTTCCAGGGCGCCGAACACCGGGGGTTCCTCGCCGTAGATGTGCATCCCGCGGCTGCGCAGCGCGTGCGTCACCGTGAGGGAGATCGTGTGCAGGGCCGGGTCGGTGCGCAGGAAGTCGTCGGCGTGGGTGAGGAATTGGTCCAGGTCGCCGGTGATGTGCCAGGTGCCGACAGTCGTCACGCCTTCACCTCCGGGTCCGTCGCCAGCCGCCCGTGCAGATGGACATCGCGGAACGCGTCCCGCCGTCCCGCCTCGAACATCGCCCCGCGCAGCGTCCCCTCCGCCGGGAAGCCGCAGCTTTCGGCGATGTGGCAGGAGGCTTGGTGGCCGAGGGCGTGGCCCAGTTCGAGGCGGTGGAGGCCGAGGTCGGTGAGGGCCCAGTGGGCGGCGAGGGTGAGGGCGCGGATCGCGACGCGTCGGCCGCGGGCCTCGGGCAGGGTCCAGTAGCCGACGCGGGCGACGCGCATGATGTGGTCGATCTCGTTGACACCGATGTGTCCGAGGGTCCTGCCGTCGGCCGCGTCCGTGACGCAGAAGGAGGCGCTGATGCCGTCCTCCGCGTTCTCGGCGCGGGAGCGGAGCGAGTCGCGGGCGCCGGTGACGTCGGTGATCGGCCGCAGCGGGGTGTTCCAGCGCTGGAACTCGGGGTCGGCCACTCCGCGCAGCCAGTCCCTGACATCGCGGTCGTCCTCGGCGTCCCAGGGGCGCAGCCGCAGTCCATGACCGTTCAGCTCGGGGAGGGGGTGCCGTAGAGACCGCTCGCGTATGTGGGCCATCGCGCCATCATCTTCTCCGGGCCGCTCTGGCATCAATGGTGTCTACAGATTCGCCCCTTCACTTGCGCTCGTTCCTGGACGCACTAGACCTGTCACGCACATATAGTCATCACATGGCTGCAACCAGGAAGGTTCGCCAGTTCTCCAGTGGCGCTGCGCGATGAGTTCCCCCACCTGAAGTCACGGATGCCCACCATGGTGGAGAAGTACATCGACAGCCAGTGGGAGAGGCCTGACAAGAGAAGCGAGGAGGCGCGGTCTTGAAGCGCGCCTACAAGTTCCGCCTTCGCCCCACCGTCCGCCAGGCACACGCCCTGATCGAGATGCTGCGTGATCACCGATCGCTCTACAACGCTGCACTGCAGGAACGCCGCGACGCATACCGCCACACCTCAAAGACCAGCATCAAATACGGAGACCAGTCGGCACAGTTGAAGGAGATCCGGACCTTCGATCGAGAGAGGCAGGGCCGCTGGTCATTCTCCTCGCAGCAGGCCACCCTGCGGCGCCTCGACAGGGCGTTCGCCGCATTCTTCCGCCGGGCCAAGGCGGGCCAGACACCCGGATACCCGCGGTTCAAGGGCTCCGGGCGTTTCGACACGGTGATCTTCCCGAAGGACGGTGACGGCTGCCGCTGGGACTCCACCCCGCACCATCCGGTCACCCGCGTGCGGCTGCAAGGCGTCGGGCACGTCCGTGTACACCGGCACCGCCCCGTGAAGGGTCGCGTGAAGACGGTATCCGTCAAGCGTGAGGGCAGGCACTGGTATGTGATCCTCGCCTGTGACGAAGTGCCCGCCGAACCGCTTCCCCAGACGGGGGCGATCGTCGCCATCGATATGGGTGTGACGCACTTCCTGACCACAAGCAACGGCGTGCACATCGCCAACCCGCGTTTCTCTGAAGCGTCTGCCGAAGCCTTGGCCGAAGCCCAACGAGCACTCGATGCCTTCCCCAGGGGCACCCGTGAGCGCACGAAGAAGCACCGGGCAGCAGCGCGGAAGGTCACCGAGTTGCACGCCAAGACCCGACGCCGTCGCCTCGACCACCACCACAAGACCGCCCTCGCTCTCGTGCGCCACCACGACGTGATCGGGCACGAGCAGTTGAACGCGGCTGGCATGACCCGTGCTCCGAGGACAAGGCCCGACCCGGACAACGACGGTGCATTCCTGCCGAACGGCGCGGCCGCCAAAGCGGGCTTGAACCGAAGTATCCTCGGCGCGGGTTGGGGGCAGTTCCTGAGAGTCCTGGCGAACAAGGCTGAGAGTGCCGGTCGTCAAGTGGTCTCCGTGGACGCCCGCAACACCTCACGCACCTGCCCTGAATGCGGGCACGTCGCGAAGGAGAACCGCACCACGCAAGCGAAGTTCGAGTGCACCTCATGCGGATTCCTCGCGAACGCCGACCACGTAGGCGCGCTGAACATCCTCAACAGGGCCGGGCTGGCCCTCTGCGTGGCGACCTAGCCACCAACGCAGGAAGCCCGCGACTTCAATTCAGTCGTGGGTGGAGTCACTGAATCAAGCCCCGCGCGCCCCGGACACGTCATTTTCCCTCAGTCTGAACACCGGCACCCCGTCCCGGAACGCCACTTCCAGCGCCGTCCCGGCCCGCAGATCGGCCGGCCCGGATTCCACGATCTCCGTCATCATCCGCGGGCCCTCCGCGAGATCGACGACCGCGGCGACGTACGGCACCCGCTCCCCGAAGGGCGGCAGGTCGTTGCGGTGGACGACGGACCAGGTGTAGAGGGTGGCGTGGCCGCTCGCGGTCTCCCAGGTGACGTGCTCGCTCCAGCAGTGGGGGCAGAACTCGCGGGGATAGTGGTGGGCCCGGCCGCAGTCCGCGCAGCGTCGGACGAGGAGGCGGCCCTGTTCGGCCGCCTCCCAGTAGGCGCGGGTGAACGCGTCCGCCTCGGGAATGTCGAAGCGCGGGTTTCCGGCCATCAGAACCACCCCAGCGCCGCGTCCACCGACCAGACCTGCCAGGACATCGCGAACAGCGCCACGACCGAGATGAGCGCCATCATCGCGTTCTGCCCCTGTTCCGCCCAGTCGTGGATCATGAGCGTGAAGTAGAGGACGTTGAGGAGCAGGCCGCCGACGAGGGCGACCGGGGTGAGGAAGCCCGCGACAAGGCCGAGGCCGACCGCGAGTTCGGCGTAGACGACGACGTACGCCATCGTGCGCGGGCGCGGGGCGACCATCGTGTCGAAGCCCGAACGGACCGCGTTCCAGCGGTGTTCGGCGGCGACGTCGGCGGCCCAGGCGATGCCGGTGCCGCGTTCGAACCAGGCCTTCTTGTCCTTGTGCCGCCAGCTCTCCAGCCACCACAGCCCGAGTCCTATGCGGAGGACCGCGAGCCAGTCCGCTCCGCTGAGCCAGATCGCATCCATGAATCTGACGGTACGTCAGAAGCCGGGGAAAGCCGAGAGCGGAAGCCGAAGAAAAGCCGAGGAGGAAAGCTGAAGAAGGCCGGGAGCGGGCCATGAAAATCCTGTGCGCGGGCCGTGCCGCTGTGGGCCCGCCATGAATCCCGGCGGATTGTTGACGATTTTGTTCGGCGCCAATTACGTTCGCAAGCGCAAGGCCACGGAGCGTTCGGGAAGACGAGAGGCAGCACGGTGAAGCACAGGGCAGTGAAGCGCAGGACGGTAGTCATGGGCATCGGCGCCACCGCCGGTGTCGCCGCGGTCGGCGGCATCGCGCTCAGCGCGAACGCGAGCGACTCGAAGTCGTCGTCGTCCTCGGACTCCCTGGTCTTCGACCCGGACGCCTACACGAAGCTGACGACGACCGTCACGGACACGGACGACAAGGACCACACGGTCGTCTACCACTTCTGGAAGGCGATCACCTACGTCGCCAAGCCGGTCGACGCCACCTACCAGTCGCTGAACGTCAGCGTGCCGGTCGAGATCGACGGCAAGGCCGTCGACGCGACGGACGCGCCGATCCTGTTCGCCAACTCCGTCGGCGGCTACATGCCCTCCTCGGTCTCGGACGCCACCGGCGTCGGCGGCGGCAGCGCCTCGGCGGGCGGCGGCACCATGCCCAGCGGCGCGCCCTCCTCCACCTCCAGCGCGGCGCCCAGCGCCGCCGCCTCGAACGCCACCGGCGCGACCAACGCCACCGGCGGCGCCATGAACACCAACCAGCTCCTGGCCCTGGCCGCCGGTTACGTCGTCGTCGAGCCCGGCGCCCGCGGCCGTACGCTCAAGAACTCCAGCGGTGAGTACTACGGCACCGCGCCCGCCGCGATCGTCGACCTCAAGGCCGCCGTCCGGTACGTGAAGTCCAACAAGGGCCGCATCCCCGGCGACGTCGAGCGGATCGTCTCCGCCGGTACGAGCGCCGGTGGCGCGCTGTCCTCGCTGCTCGGCGCGTCCGGCGACAGCCCGCTCTACGACAAGTACCTCAAGGAGATCGGCGCGGCCGACGCCTCCGACGCGATCTTCGCGACCGGTGCCTGGTGCCCGATCACCGACCTGGAGCACGCGGACGGCGCCTACGAGTGGAACTGGGGTGCCAACGACCTCAGCACCGGCAAGCAGGTCGACCAGACCGTCTCCAAGGCGCTCCAGGCGCAGTTCGCCGAGTACCAGGCGGGCCTGAAGCTGCGCGGCCTCGGCGGCTTCGGCCCGCTGACCGCGCGCAACCTCGACGAGTACATGGTCAGGCAGTACCTGGAGCCGTCGGCCACCACCTACCTCGCCGCCCTCTCCGACTCCGCCCGCGAGACCTATCTGAAGGCCAACACCTTCATCACCTGGTCCGGCGGCAGGGCCACCTTCACCTGGGCCGACTTCCTCACCCACGTCGGCGCCCGCAAGAAGGACACCCCGGCCTTCGACGCCTTCGACCTGTCGGCCGGCGAGAACAACGAGTTCGGCGCGGGCACGACCCTGGCCCGCCACTTCACGGCGTACGGCGCGAAGAACGACTCGACGGGCCTGAGCAGCAAGCGCGTCGCGAGCGACATCCCGGCGAAGCTCGACCTGATGAACCCGATGTACCACATCGCCCAGAAGAACGAGGGCCGCTCGAAGCACTGGTGGATCCGCCTCGGCACCAGCGACTCCGACACCGCGCTGACGGTCTCCGCGAACCTCGCCGCCGCCCTGGACAACCTGGGCGACGACGTCAACCACCTCTACTACTGGGACCAGCCCCACGGCGCCAACACCGACCCGGGCGACTTCATCACCTGGATCGCACAGCTGACGGGCCACAAGGCCAAGCGCAAGTAAGCCTCCTTGGCCGAGCGCGCGTAAGCGCCACCTCCTACGACGCCGAGCCCGCCGCGCACACCGCGGGCTCGGCGTCGTCGCTTTTCCACGGCCCTCACACACCAGAGGCTCTACGCCACCCACCTCACCCGGTTCTCCACACGCGTGATCAATCCGCAACCAATTCCGGGCTTGACCGAGACCCATCAACGTGGGACGTGATTACGCTCGCGCTCATGGCCGACTCCACCACGTCCCCGAGCCCCGTGGCGCAGCTCCACACAGACCGTCCCGTGTACGTCATCGGCGGCGGCCCCGGCGGTCTCGCCACCGCGTACGCGCTGCGCGCCCGGGGCGTCCGCGCCGTCGTGCTGGAGAAGTCGGACCGGGTCGGGGCGTCCTGGCGCGGGCACTACGACCGCCTCCATCTGCACACCACCCGGCGGCTGTCGGGCCTGCCGGGGCTCGCGATGCCGCGTCGTTTCGGCCGCTGGGTCTCGCGGGACGACGTGGTGCGCTATCTGGAGAAGTACGCCGAGGTCCACGAGCTGGAGATCATCACCGGCGTCGAGGTCTCCCGTATCGAACGCGCACCGGACGGCGACAGCTGGCTGCTGCACGCCACCGGCGGCCGTGAGCTGACCGGCCGCGCGGTCGTCGTCGCCACCGGCACCAACCACACCCCCCGGCTGCCCGACTGGCCCGGCCGTGACACCTACACCGGCGAGCTGCTGCATGCCCGCGACTACCGCAACCCCCGGCCCTACGCCGGCCGGGACGTCCTGGTCGTCGGCATCGGCAACACGGGTGCGGAGATCGCGGTCGACCTGGTGGAGGGCGGCGCGTCCCGGGTACGCCTCGCCGTCCGCACCACCCCGCACATCGTGCGCCGCTCGACGGCGGGCTGGGCGGCGCAGTACACGGGCGTTCTCGTACGACGGCTGCCGGTGCGCCTCGTCGACCGGCTCGCGGGGCCGATGGCCAAGCTCAGCGTGCCCGACCTGGCGGAGAAGGGGCTTCCGCGGCCCGACACCGGTCTCTACAGTCGGGTCAACGAAGGGGCGATCCCGGTGCAGGACGTCGGTCTGATCGACGCCGTGCGCAAGGGGCGGGTCGAGGTGGTGACGGCCGTGGCGGGGTTCGAGGACGGCAAGGTGATCCTCGCCGGCGGCGATCGGATCGGTCCCGACGCCGTGATCGCGGCCACCGGTTACGTCCGTTCCCTGGAGGGCCTCGTCGGCCATCTCGGCGTGCTGGACGCGCGCGGCAGGCCGGTCGTGCACGGCGCCCGCACCCCGAAGGACGCGCCCGGCCTGTACTTCACCGGGTTCACCAACCCCATCAGCGGCATGTTCCGCGAGCTGGCGATCGACGCGGAGAAGATCGCGAAGGCCGTCGCGAAGATGTTCGGGAAGACGGGCGAGAAGACAGGCGCGTAGGTCCGGGCAGAGAGGCATCCGCGTTCTTTGCGTGCACGACAGTTCCTGACGCAGTGTCAGTTCAGTAATCTGACACTGCGTCAGTTAATTGTGCTGTCACGACTTTCCCACAGGAGCGGGGCGGACCGATGCTTGGATCAACCCACGGCACCCTCACCACCGACTCCCGCCGGGCCCGGGTCATCGCCTGCGGTGAGCAACCCGGCCCCGCCGTCCACGGCCGGCCCGCGGACGTCGACGATCTCGACGTCGGCGGACGGCCGTTGTACGCCGACGTACCCGACCTGGACCGCTTCTTCCGCCCCGAGTCGGTCGCCGTGATCGGCGCCTCGGACGCGGAGGGCCGCCCGAACACCGGCATCACCCGCCAACTCATCGCCTGGGCAGACCGGGTGGGCGCCCGTCTGCACCCGGTGCATCCCACCCGTACGACGGTCTTCGACGTCCCCTGCTTCCCGTCCGTCGCCGACCTCCCCGAACAGGTCGACCTGGCCGTGGTGTTGGTCGCCGACCCGCTCCCCGTGATCGAGCAACTCGCCGTGGCCAAGGTGAAGTTCGCGGTCGCCTTCGCGTCCGGCTTCGCCGAGACCGGCGAGGAGGGGGCGCTGGCGCAGGCCCAACTCGCCGCCGCCGTAGGCCGGTCCGGGCTCCGCCTGCTCGGCCCGAACACCAACCTCAACGCCTTCGAGAACTTCCGCGAGGATCTCGACGGTCCCGCGATCGCCCTCATCACCCAGTCGGGCCACCAGGGCCGCCCGGTCTTCGCCCTCCAGGAACTCGGCATCCGCCTCTCCCACTGGGCGCCCACCGGCAACGAAGCCGACCTGGAGACGGCCGACTTCATCTCCTACTTCGCCGAGCGCCCCGAGGTGGGCGCCATCGCCTGCTATGTCGAGGGCCTCAAGGACGGCCGCTCCTTCCTGCTGGCCGCCGACCGCGCCGCCCGCCGCAAGGTCCCGGTCGTCGCGGTGAAGGTCGGCCGCACCGAGACCGGAGCCCGTACGGCCGCCTCCCACACAGGAAAACTGACCGGCGCGGACACGGTGGTGGACGCGGCGATGCGCCAGTACGGCGTGATCCGCGTCGACGGCCTGGACGAACTCCAGGACACGGCGGCCCTGTTGGCGCGGGCGAAGGCTCCCTCGGCCGAGGGCGTGGTCGTGTACTCGATCTCCGGCGGCACGGGAGCGCACTTCGCCGACCTGGCGAGTGAGGCGGGCCTGCACCTGCCGCGGCTGTCCTCGGCGAAACAGGCCGAACTGCACGAGTGGATACCGCCGTATCTGAGCGTGGCCAATCCGGTGGACAACGGCGGTCACCCGGTGGGCGACTGGCGCGGCCGGAAGATCATCGACGCGATCCTCGACGACCCGGAGGTGGGGGTGCTGGTGTGCCCCATCACCGGCCCGTTCCCACCGCTGAGCGACAGGCTGGTGGCGGACCTGGTGGCCGCGGCCGAGCGGACGGACAAGCTGGTGTGCGTGGTGTGGGGTTCGCCGGTGGGCACCGAACCGGCGTACCGGGACGTCCTGTTGGGCTCCTCCCGGGTGGCGACCTTCCGCACGGTCGGCAACTGCATCACAGCGCTGCGCGCCTACTTCTCCCACCACCGCTTCGTCCGCGCCTACCGCTCCCCCTTCGACGAGGCACCCCGCGCCGTCTCCCCCTCCTTCCGCAAGGCGCAGGCCCTGATGCGCCCGGGCCGGCAGCTGAGCGAGCACGCGGCGAAACAACTGCTGCGGGCGTACGGCATCCGGGTCCCGCGCGAGCAGTTGGTGACCAGCGCGGCGGCGGCCGTACGGGCGGCGGGGCTGGTGGGCTACCCGGTGGTGATGAAGGCCTCGGGCGGCCAGATCGCGCACAAGACGGAACTGGGCCTGGTGAAGGTCGGCCTGACCTCGGCCAGCCAAGTCCGCGATGCCTACAGGGAGTTGACGGACATCGCCCGCTACGAGGATGTGCACCTGGACGGGGTCCTCGTCTGCCAGATGGTCGAGCGGGGCGTCGAGATGGTGGTGGGCGTCACCCAGGACGACCTGTTCGGGCCGACGGTGACGGTGGGTCTTGGCGGGGTGCTGGTGGAGGTGCTGCGGGACGTGGCGGTGAGGGTGCCGCCGTTCGGCGAGGAGGACGCGCGGGACATGCTCGGGGAGCTGCGCGGGCGGCCCCTGCTGGACGGGGTCCGCGGGCGGCCACCGGCGGACCTGGACGCGCTGGTGGAGGTCGTCCTGCGGGTCCAGCGGATGGCGCTCGAACTGGGCGATGTGCTCTCGGAGTTGGACATCAATCCGCTGATGGTGCTGCCCCGGGGGCAGGGCGCGGTGGCGCTGGACGCGCTGGCGGTGTGCCGGTGACCGGCCCGGCGGACGAGGTCGTGCACACCGTCGCGGGCCAGGTCGCCCACCTCACCCTCAACCGGCCGGAGGCGCTGAACGCCCTCACTCCCGCCCAACGGGACCGCCTGATCGGCCTGTTGACCGAGGCGTCGGCCGACCCGTCGATCCGGGCGGTGGTCCTCACCGGCACCGGACGCGGCTTCTGCGCGGGCGCGGACCTGAGAGGCGGGGGCGCGGCCGGGGAACAGGTGGCCGGCGATGTCGCCCGGGTGATCCGCCTGGGCGCGCAGCGCCTGATCGCCGCCGTACTCGACTGCGAGAAGCCGGTGATCGCGGCGGTCAACGGCACTGCGGCGGGGCTGGGCGCCCATCTCGCCCTGGCCTGCGATCTCGTCCTGGCCGCGGAGTCGGCACGCTTCATCGAGGTGTTCGTACGACGCGGCCTGGTCCCCGACGGCGGCGGCGCCTATCTGCTGCCCCGGCTGATCGGCCCGCACCGGGCGAAGGAGCTGATGTTCTTCGGCGACGCGCTGAGCGCGGCGGACGCGGAACGCCTCGGCCTGGTCAACCGGGTCGTCCCGGACGGCGACTTGACGAAAACGGCCCACGAATGGGCTGAACGCCTGGCCACCGGCCCCACCCGCGCCCTCGCCCTCACCAAGCAGCTCGTCAACGCGTCCCTGGACAGCGACCGGGCGACCGCCTTCGCGGCGGAGGCGACGGCACAGGAGATCAACATGACGACGCGGGACGCACGGGAGGGCGTGGCGAGTTTCGTGGAGCGGCGGAGCGCGGAGTACCGGGGGCGGTGACCAGATCGTCCTGGGGTGGGGCGGTCAGTCCAACAGGCCGTCGTAGTCAGGCAGCTTGTACGTGGTGTCGGCGTAACCGCCCGACAGGTCCGTCGTGTTGTTGCCGATGTTGGCGATGATGTCGTAGCCGTTCGCCTCGATCGCCTTGCGCTGCGAGGTCTTGAAGTCGGCTACGGACTCGGTCACCATCTGCGCGACCGTACGGGCGTAGAGGCCGTCGACCGTGTAGCCGACCGAGGTCAGGTTGGACTTGGTGATCGTGTTGAACAGGTTGCTGCGGGCGCTGATGAAGAACACGCTGATGCCCTTGGCGTGCGCGTCCTTGGCCAGGGCGAGCACCGGCGGGGTGGCCGGGGTGCTGGTGCCGACGCCCTCGAAGTAGGTCTCCAGCGAGGTGTTGTCGATGTCGAGCACGATCGCCTGCTGGGCGCCGGAGGTGTTGGCGGCGGCACGCGAGTCGATGTAGGTCTGCGCGGGGCCGGTGACGGCGGCGACGTCGGTCAGCCACTGGGACTCGGTCACGGAGGCGGCCTGCGCGGGCAGGGCGGCGGCGAACGCCAGGGCGAGGCCGGCTACGGCGGCCACTGCGCCACCACGTGCGGTGAGACGGTTCATCGTGTGGGTGCTCCTCAGGTCACGGCAGCCACCGGTTCGTACCGGTGGCAGTCGTTCCGCAACACTGCTGCCGATGGGTGTGCGGGGGGTGACTCCGAGTGGTCCGTGCGGCGACGTAACTCCCATGATCTGCCCGGAAGCCTGTGAATGAGCCGTGGGCGACGGGCCATGGGTGATGGGCCCTACCCCTTCCTATCTGATGATCCGTCAGCTTCAATGGAAGGCGTGATGGGACAAGCAGGGGCGGCCGCGGCCGCCGTCCGCTACCTCAGGTCGGCCGGAAGCCCTCCGGCCGCGCAGCCTGTCGAGGCGCTGCCGCGGCCGGAGCTCCGGTGCGTCGCGGACGACGAGCGGGCACCGCTCGACCAGGGTGAATTCCGGCGCGTACTGGGCAACTTCGCGACCGGCGTGACCGTGATCACCGCCCCCGCGGCACCAGGCGAACCCGGCCCCGCCGGCTTCGCCTGCCAGTCCTTCTCCGCCCTCTCCCTCGACCCGCCCCTGGTCGTCTTCATGGTCGGCCGCACCTCCACGACCTGGCCCCGCATCGCCCGCGCCGGCACCTTCTGCGTCAACGTACTCGCCGCCCACCAGGGCCAGTTGTGCCGCGCCTTCGCCATCAGCGGCACGGACAAGTTCGCGGGCGTACCGTACGACGCCTCCCCGGCCTCCGGCTCGCCCCGGCTCACCGGCGCCGCCGCCTGGATCGACTGCACGATCCACGCGGTCCACACGGGCGGGGACCACTTGATCGTGGTGGGCCGGGTGGACGCGCTGGGGGCGACGGACGACGGGGGTGGGGAGCCACTGTTGTTCCACCGGGGGCGGTTTCTCTGAGTGCCCTTGAGGCCCACACCGTGGACGCGAAGGGGAACGTCACCTCCGCCCCGTAGCCGCTACGCCACCGCCACCGACCCCACCCCCACGACCGGCCGCCGTCGCCGGATCACCAGCGCCATCAGCGCCGCCACCGCGCACAGCGCCCCCGACAGGTACCAGACCATGTCGTACGACCCGAACGCGTCCCGTGCCACCCCGCCGAGGAAGGCGACGAGGGCCGCGCCGATCTGGTGGGAGGCAAGGACCCAGCCGAAGACGATCGCGCTGTCCTCGCCGTACTGCTCGCGGCACAGGGCGAGGGTCGGGGGGACCGTGGCGACCCAGTCGAGGCCGTAGAAGACGATGAAAAAAAGCATCGGAGGGTGGACGGTGGGGGCGAGGAGCATGGGGAGGAACAGGAGCGAGATGCCGCGCAGGGCGTAGTAGACGGCGAGCAGGCGGCGGGGTTCGAAGCGGTCGGTGAACCAGCCGGAGGCGATCGTGCCGACGACGTCGAAGACGCCGATCACCGCGAGCAGCGAGGCCGCCGCCGTGATGGGCATGCCGTGGTCGTGGGCGGCGGGCACGAAGTGGGTCTGGATCAGGCCGTTGGTCGAAGCACCGCAGATCGCGAAGGTGCCGGCCAGCAACCAGAAGGGGCCGGTACGGACCGCCTTGAACAGCACCGCCACCGTGCGCCGGGCCGCGCCCTGCACGGGTTCCGGCTTCGGTACGAACTCGGTCGCGCCGTACGGCGTCGCACCCACGTCCGCCGGGTGGTCCCGCAGCAGCAGCCACACAAAGGGGACGACCGCGAGGGCCGCGAGGGCCACGGTCACCGCCGCCGGACGCCAGCCGTGCCCCTCGACCATCCACGACAGCAGCGGCAGGAAGATCAACTGGCCGGACGCCGAAGCTGCGGTGAGGATGCCTGTGACCAACCCCTTCCGCGCGGTGAACCAGCGGTTGGTGACGGTCGCCGCGAAGGCCAGCGCCATCGACCCGCTGCCCAGCCCCACCAACAGCCCCCAGCACAGCAGCAGTTGCCAGGGAGCCGTCATCCACACGGTCAGCCCCGAACCCAACGCGATCACGGTCAGCGCGACCGCGACGACCCGCCGGATACCGAAGCGGTCCATCAACGCCGCCGCGAAGGGAGCCGTCAGCCCGTACAGCGCGAGATTGATGGAGGCCGCCGCCCCGATCGTGCCCCGCGACCACCCGAACTCCTGATGCAGCGGATCGATCAACAACCCGGGCAGGGAACGGAAGGCCGCCGCCCCGATGATCGTCACGAACGCGACGGCGGCGACGAACCAGGCGCGGTGGATACGAGCACGGCCACGGGGCGTGGGGCCGGGCTCCTGAGTGGTGCCGGTCGTGGCATCGGTTGTCTGCGTCACGTCAATGAGCTTCCGGCACCCCACCCTTCCCGATCCACTGGCCCGGAGGACAGCATTCGCTAGGATCAGGCCACCCCGTCGGTCCACGACCACAGCCACCGGGTCGGGCGCCGTGTTTCGGGCGCCCGACCAGGTGCTCCCTCGGTTACAGATACGGGCGGGTGATCAGCTCGATCGCATGACCGGCGGGGTCTTTGAAGTACACGCCTCGACCGCCGTGCTCGTTGTTGATCTCGCTGGGGCGGCGCATCTGCGGATCGGCCCAGTGCTCGATGTCGCGGTCGCACAGCCGCCGATAGGCGCGATCGAACAACTCGTCGTCGAGCAGGAACGCGTAGTGCTGCATCTGGATCTCCACCGGCGGTTCGGCGAACTGCAGTAGCACGCCGTCGGAGAGCTGGATGTTGGTGAACGGGCCCCAGGACGGTGCTTCCGAAAGCTCCAGCAACTCCCGGAAGAACCGGGCCGATTCGTTGCGGTCCTTGGCAGCGATGATGGTGTGGTTGAACGTGGCTGTCATTCGGCTGACCTCGTGGTTGTTCGACACGGGAAACGGACTCGTGGTGCGCGAGTGCCAGGAGGTCCGCGTGCCGAACCGAGGGGGTGCGCTCTCTGCACCCGCCGTGCGATCAGCCCTCCACCGGGTGGCCAATCCGTGTGTGGCGTAGTGCCGGTCCGGTGTTCACGTTGGGCGACGCTACTTGACCAGGCCGGCTGCCACAACAGGTCGGCGTGCTTGTGCGGGGAGGGGGGCGGCGAGCATGTGTCTCACACGTCGGCCAAGGGTGAGAGCGCCACGGCCATCGCCATCTGGCCCGGAGGACGGCATTCGCTAGGATCAGGCCATGGCCCCAGTGCACACCGCCTTCCGCCCGCACCGCGTCGTCGTCCTCGCTCTCGACGGCCTCCTCCCCTTCGAGCTGGGCATCCCCCATCGCATCTTCGGGCGTCCCAAGGACCCCGCGAGCGGCCGGCACCTGTACGAGGTCGTCACCTGTTCCGTCCGGCCGCCCGGGCCGGTCGAGACCGACGCCGACTTCGCCATCCATGTCCCGAACGGCCCGGAGGCCCTGGCCACCGCCGACACGGTGATCGTCCCGGCGTCGTACGAACTCGGGCCGGTCTTCGAGAAGGGCGTCCTCACCCCCGAACTCACGGCCGCCTTCGCCCACATCCGCCCCGGCACGCGCATCGCCTCCATCTGCACCGGTGTCTACGTCCTCGCCGCCGCCGGTCTCCTCGACGGCCGCCCCGCCACCACGCACTGGGCCGACGCCGAGCGCTTCCAGCGGCTGTTCCCTCGGATCGAGGTCGACGCGGACGTCCTGTTCATCGACGACGGCGACCTCCTCACCTCGGCGGGCGTCGCGGCCGGCATCGACCTGTGCCTGCACATGGTGCGCCGCGACCACGGCACCGCGGTCGCCAACGACGTGGCCCGCCGCACCGTCGTACCGCCCCACCGCGACGGCGGTCAGGCGCAGTACATCCACCGCCCGGTCCCTGACCCGCAGTTGGCGACCACGACCGCCGCCCGCACCTGGGCGCTGGGCCGGCTCCACGAACCCATCCAGCTCCGGGACATGGCCGAGCAGGAAGCCATGTCGGTGCGCACCTTCACCCGCCGCTTCCGCGAGGAGGTCGGTGTCAGCCCCGGCCAGTGGCTGACCCAGCAGCGCGTCGAACGCGCCCGGCACCTCCTGGAGTCCACCGATCTCTCCATGGACCAGGTGGCCACCGACGCCGGCTTCGGCACGGCCCAGTCGATGCGCCAGCACCTCCAGACAGCCCTCGGCGTCACCCCCACCGCATACCGCCGCACCTTCCGCACCGGAGCGACAGCACCGACGACAGCGACGGCAGTCACAGGGTCCGAGCGGCGCTCCGGCGCCCTCACCACCCTGAGCTGACCGGCCGCCCGCCGCACCGAGCCGCCTCCGCCACACCCCGCACCTCCCCCCACCACCCGACGCCGGTCAGCACCACGGTCAGGCAGACCCCCGCCAGCATCGCCGTCGACGGCGCCACCACCCTCAGCAGCGCACCGGTCAGCGAACCCGTCGCCGCGTACCCCGCGCCCGCCGCCGCGTACATGATCGAGTAGCCGGCGGCCAGGGCGTTCGGCGGCAGGACCTCGCGCAGGGAGAGGTTCCGGGTGAGCATCGCGCCCGACTGGAGTGTGCCGGCCACGACGAGCGCGACCGCGATGGCCGCCATGGCCGGTATCGACGCGGCCAGCGCCACGCACACCGACGTCCCGGCCATCAGCACCACGCTGCGGGTGCGCAGCAGTCCCGGCCAGCCGCGCAGGCCGTAGACGAACGCGCCGAGGCCGCCGCCCACCGCCATGCCGGTCAGCAGGGGGCCGGACCAGCCGACGCCTATGCCGCGCTGTTCGAGCAGGGCGGGCAGGACGAGTTCCGACAGGCCGAGCAGGGTGAGGCTGGCCGCGCCCACGACATACACCGGCCAGGCACCGATCAGCACCCGGAGCAGCGGGGGACCTGCCCGGTCCTCACCACCCACCCCCCAACTGGCCGGCAGCAGCCACAGCCCCGTGACCGACCACGCCATCAGCCCGGCCGCCAACAGCAGTGGAACGCGCGGCGCGACACCGAGCGCCAGCCCGGCCACCGCGGCGGGGGAGACGGCCCACACGCCGGCCGTCAGTATCGACTCGACGGACAGCGCCTGCGCCACGGACCGCGCCGGCACCAACTCGCCGAGCAGGGTGCGCAGTCCACCGGTGGCGGCGGCGGGCGCGGCCCCGGCGACGAACGCGAACCCGGCGAGCACCGCGGGATGCGCGCCCGGAAACGCCCCGAGCCCCAGATACCCCAGCGTCCCGACCGCGAGCCCGCCAGCCAGGTGCACCCGGGCCCGCTCCGGCCGCAACCGCATCCCGAGGACCGGCGCACCGCCGATCTCCCCGATGACGTAGGCCGCCGCGAGTATCGCGCCCAGCGAGTAGCCGCCCGGCCGCTCGCGCACCAGGAAGACCAGGGCGAGCGGCGCCATGGCGACCGGCATACGGGCACCGATGGCGGTGCAGGCCCAGGTCAGGACCTGTCGGGAGACGACATCGCGGTAAGTCATGCCACGACGCTACGGGCCGGGACCGACAACGCCCCCGGGGTTTTCCCCGCCTCAGAACGTGAGAACCCCGCGCGCGACCCGCCCCGCCTCCGCGTCCTCCGCCGCCTTCTCGAAGTCCTCGACGGGATACGTCTCGGTCACCAACTCGTCGAGCAGCAACCGCCCTTCGCGATAGAGCTGCGCGTACAGGGCGATGTCCCGCTGCGGCCGGGACGACCCGTACCGGCACCCGAGGATCGACTTGTCCAAGTACATGGAGGAGACGAGGAAGGTTGCCTCCGCCGTGGCCGCCGGCACACCGAGCAGCACCGCCTGACCGTGCCGGTCGAGCAGATCCACGGCCTGCCGGATCAGTTCCACCCGCCCCACACACTCGAAGGCGTGATCCGCTCCGCTCGGCAGGATCTCCCGCACGCCCTCCGTCGAGGTGAGGAAGTGCGTGGCCCCGAACTGCCGTGCCACCGCCTCCTTCCCGGGGTTCGCGTCCACCGCGACGATCGTCGACGCCCCCGCGATCCGGGCCCCTTGGAGGACATTGAGCCCGATGCCCCCGGTCCCGATCACCACCACACTGTCGCCGCGATCGACCCGCGCCCGGTTGAGTACGGCGCCGACCCCGGTCAGCACCCCGCACCCGATGAGCGCGGCGGACGGCATCGGAATGTCCTTCGGTATCCGTACGGCCTGCACGGCCTTCACCACGGTCCGCTCGGCGAAGGCCGAGTTGGAGGCGAACTGATACACCGACTGCCCGCCCGCCCGCGTGAACGGCTGCCCCGGCCGCCCGATGGCCTGCCGGCACATGGTCGGCCGCCCCCGGTCGCACTCGGCACAGGTCCCACAGTTGGCGAGCGTGGACAGGGCGACGTGATCCCCGGGCACCACATGGGTGACGCCCACACCCACGGCCTCCACCACCCCGGCACCCTCATGTCCCAGCACTACAGGAACGGGGAAGGGTATGGTCCCGTCCACCACAGACAGATCGCTGTGGCACAGCCCGGCCGCCGAGATCGCGACCAGCACCTCCCCCGGCCCCGGCTTCCGCACCTCCAGATCGTCCACCACCTCGACCCGCTTTCCGTCGAAGAGCACACCGCGCATCAGACGACCCCCTTGGGTTCCCTGGGCAGGCCGAGCACCCGCTCGGCGATGATCGTGCGCTGAACCTGGTCCGAGCCGCCGTAGATCGTGTCGGCCCGCGAAAAGAGGAACAGGTGCTGGAACACGTCGAGTTCGTACGACAGGGCCGGCGACCAGTCCACCGGCCCGACCGCCGCCGCGGCCCCCCGCACCTGCGTCGCCAGCTCCCCGAGCCGCTGGTGCCACCCGCCCCACAGCAGCTTGGCCACACTGGGAGCGCCCGCGTCCCCGGCCCGCCCGAGCGTCCGCAGGGCGTTCCACCGCATGGCCCGCAACTCGGCCCACTGCCGCACGAGTCGATCGCGTACGACGGGATCGAGCACGGCGCCCGAAGCGACGGCCGCCTCGATCACCCGCCCCAACTCCCCGGCGAAACCGATCTGTTGGGCCAGGGTCGACACCCCCCGCTCGAACCCGAGCAGACTCATGGCGACGCCCCAGCCCGCGCCCTCACCCCCCACGAGATGCTCGCCCCGCGCCCGCGCCCCGTCGAAGAAGACCTCGTTGAAGTCACTGGTCCCGGTCAACTGCCGGATGGGCCGCACCTCGATACGCCCCGGCTGGTCCATGGGCACCAGCAGAAAACTCAGCCCGTGATGCCGCCGCGACCCCGCCTCGGTCCGCGCCAGCACAAAACACCAGTCGGCCTCGTGAGCGAGCGAGGTCCATATCTTCTGCCCACTGATCCGATACGACCCGTCCCCCGCATCCCACACGGCAGCGGTCCGCACCCCCGCGAGATCCGACCCGGCACCCGGCTCGCTGTACCCCTGACACCACAACTCGTCCCCGGCGGCAACAGCGGGCAGAAAACGGGCTTTCTGCTCATCGGTACCGTGCGCGATGAGAGTGGGGGCGAGAAGGTTCTCCCCGATGTGTCCGGAGCGCGGCGGGGCCCCCGACCGCGCATACTCCTCGGCCCAGGCGACTTGCTGAGTGAGAGTCCCGGTGCGATTCCCATATCCGCCCTCGGCCCACCCCAGCCCTATCCACCCACTTTTACCGAGTGTCCGTTCCCACGCACGCCGATCCCGCTCACCATCCCCATGCGCGGAAAGCCAAGCCCGCACTTCCGCCCGAAACTCATCGTCCTCGGCACCAAACCCGAACTCCACAGGGTCTCTCCTCAAAACACCGCTCAGACGAATCCCCATAGGGGCGCGGGGAACTGCGCAAACCACAGCGAAACCGCACCCGCCAAACAAACAACCACCCCCACCCCACCTACGCGTTAGGCCGCTCCCCCTCCTTCGCAGCCCTCTCCATCTCCTGCACCCGAGAAAGCATCGGCATAGCATCAACCCCCACAGACCCCGGCAAAAACTCCGCGATCCTCTCCACCGTCCAACCGCCGGAGGCATACGCCGCGCGCAACTCCCGAGGCTGAGCCCACACCGCGATCTTCGGCCCCGCAACGGTATAAACCTGCCCGGTAATCCCCTGCTCCCGAGCAGCGTCCGACAGCAGATACGCCACCAGCGCCGCCACATCCTCCGGCGACCCGATCTCCGCCAACTCCATAGGAACATTCGCCGACATCCGCGTACGGGCGACCGGAGCAACCGCATTAGCAGTCACCCCATACTTGTTCAGCCCCAGCGCAGCGCTCCGCACCAGCGAAATGATTCCGCCCTTCGCCGCGCTGTAATTCGCCTGCGAAACCGACCCCTGATGATTACCACTGGTGAAACCGATCAACGTCCCGCCCCGCTGCTTCCGCATCACCGCCGAGGCCGCCCGGAAAACGGTGAACGTCCCCTTCAGATGGGTGGCGATCACCGGATCCCATTCCTCCTCGGACATGTTGAAGAGCATCCGCTCCCGCAGGATCCCGGCCACGCACACGACCCCGTCGAGCCGCCCGTACGACGACAGCGCGACGTCGACGACGCGCTGACCGCCGGCCATCGTCGAGATGTCGTCGGCGACGGCGACCGCCTCTCCGCCCGCCGCCTCGATCTCCTTGACGACGGCCTCGGCGATCTCGCTCGTCGGGGACGCGCCGTCCATCGAGACGCCGTAGTCGTTGACGACGACCCGCGCTCCCTCGGCGGCCGCCGCGAGCGCGACCGCCCGGCCGATGCCCCGGCCCGCGCCCGTGACGGCGATGACCTTGCCTGCCAAGAAGTTCGCCATGTCCGGCCCCTCCCGCAGTTTCTGACGGTCCGTTAGATTCGACTCAGATTCTACGACCCGTCAGATGCCTGGAGACAAGCCCCGGGGAGGCCCCGATGTCACAGCCGACACTTGGTCCGGAGTTCCACGACATCGCCAAGCGCGTGAACAACTGGGGGCGTTGGGGGTCGGACGACGAGATCGGCACGCTGAACCTGATCACCGACGAGGTGGTGCGCGAGGCCGCCGCCGAGGTGCGGACCGGCCGCCGGGTGCCGCTTGCCCTGCCGCTCCAACAGGACGGCGTCCAGACGGGGATGATCCCCGGCCGGGTCAACCCGCTGCACGCGATGGTGCAGATCAACCAGGAACTCTTCGGCCCGGGGACGGTGGCGTGCAGCGACGACGCCGTGACGATGGGGCTCCAGGCCGGCACCCACTGGGACGCGCTGACCCATGTCTCGCACTCCGGGAAGCTCTACAACGGCCGTCCGGCCGGCACCGTGACCCCGCACGGCGGGGCCGAGTTCAGCGGGATCGACAAGGCGCGGCACATCGTCTCGCGCGGGGTGCTGCTCGATGTGGCACGCGCACAGGGGGTCGATCGCCTCGACGGCGGTCACGCGGTCACGCCGGAGGACCTGGAGGCCGCCGAGGAGTTCGCGGGCACCCGGGTCAGGGCGGGCGACATCGTGCTCGTACGGACCGGGCAGGTGCAGGTGTATCTCTCCGGCGACAAGCACGGGTACGGCTATCCGTCACCGGGTCTGTCGATCCGTACGCCGGAGTGGTTCCACGCGCGCGATGTCGCGGCGGTCGCCAATGACACGATGACCTTCGAGATATTTCCGCCGGAGATCGAGGATCTGTGGCTGCCGGTGCACGCGCTCGACCTGGTCGAGATGGGGATGCTCCAGGGCCAGAACTGGAATCTCGAAGAGTTGTCCACAGCCTGTGGACAAGAGAACCGCTACACGTTCCTCCTGTCGGCGATGCCCGAACCTTTCGTGGGCGCCACGGGAACCCCGGTGGCCCCGATCGCCATCCTCTAGGGCAGTCCGGTTTTGACGAGGGCCGGACTTTACGGTCGGATGGCGGCGCGCTGCTGCCCGCCCCGAGCACGGCACCGCGTGCCGCCATCCGACTCCGGCGCCCCGTCCTGGTCCCCGGCCCCGAGGAGACCCACGCCGAACGCGACTCACACTCGCCGAGGGCCTCCGTCACCGAAGCCCTCGTCGTCCCCTCGCGGCGAATCGCTGCCCACAAGCGTGACCACACGGTCACGTCGCGTCAACGCCCATCCGGGGATTTGTTCCGTAAGACCCATTTGTTGCAGGGCGCGCACGGAAGCACGGCCCGGCGCATCTCCGCCCGGCACTTGCAGGCAGCACCTACCCGAGAGCCCCTACACCGCCTCGTACGCGAAGCCCTCGAACTCGAAGCCCTCGTACGGCGTGACACCGCCCCCGAACGCGGCCGCGGCCTCCCGGGGTTCGCTGTCCCGGTCCAGCTCGCACCAGATGCGCTTGCCGGTGCCCTCGGCGCTCCAGCCCCAGCGGTCGGCGAGACCGTCCACCAGCGCGAGGCCACGACCGCCGGTCTCGTCACCCTCCGCGCAACGCGGCACCGGGGCCTGGCAACTGGTGTCGGCGACCTCAAGGCGCACGGTCGCCGAATCGTTCGCCACGTCCGGCAGACAGAGCCTCAGCACGGCCGGACAGCCGGTGTGCACCACGGCGTTGGTGACGAGCTCGGAGACCAACAGGATCAGCGTCTCGGCCAGCGGCTCGTCGGCCTCTATCCCGGACCCGGCGAGCCGCGAGCGCGCCCACCGCCTGGCTCGCCCCACTTCCGCGGGGTCGGGCCGGATCTCCAGTTGCACTTGAAGCACCTGCACCGCTCACACCATCCGAACCGGCGGACACTTGGCCTCGCGCCTCACGAGGGCCACGATCGTAGCCATTTCCTGCATGGCCAGAACAATGGCCAGATCAAGGGTCACGGAACGTGAATCCCTTGCGAGACAGCATGGTTGACGTTCAGTCACCCCAACAAGCGCTTCGGGCATATTCCAGCGCGAAGGAGTACGCGTGCGGGATACTGTGCGACGCTCTCTGCGGGGAGTCGAACAGGCAGGGGCGAAAGCCCGTTCTGCCATACGAGCGGCGGAGCGCACCGCCCGATCCGGGGCCGCCTCACGGGCAACACCGGCATGGCTCGTACCTTGAACCACTCGCATCCCACACAAGGTACCGGAGCCCGAAGGTGACTCCGGGCCGTGACAAGTCACGCATAGGACACAACCCGATATCAACGCTCCGTGATTCCGCTGTGCCACGATCCGCGACACCGTGGTCGGGCCCGTCCCGGTCCTCGCAGGCGAGCGCCCCGCTACCGCGCCCCGGCCACCAGATCCACCGCGAGCAACTCCTCACTCTCCGTGCCTCCTCCGCCACGCCGAGCACGCACCCATGCGCGTTTCAGATGCAGATGGACCTCGGACTCCCAGGTGAAGCCCATCCCTCCGTGCACCTGAAGACAGTCCCGGGCCCCGCGTACGGCGGCCTCGTCGGCCAGCAGCCGGGCCACCGCGATGTCCACCGGCTCCGCGGTCACGGCCGCCGCGTACACCGCGGCCCGCGCCACCTCGACCCGCACCAGCGCCTGCGCGCAGAGATGCTTGATGGCCTGAAAAGCCCCGATCGGCTGCCCGAACTGCTCACGCGTCCGGGCGTGTTGCACCGCCAGTTCCCCCACCCGCGCGGCCGTACCGAGCTGCTCGGCCGCGGTGAGCAGCACCGCCACCGGATCCGCTACGACCGCTGCGGGCACCCGGTGCAGCGGCGTCAGCGGGTCCACGGACCGCAGCGGCACGGCCCCCGAGGCGTCGCCGAGCACCACATCGGCCGCGTCCAGCCACTCCACCAAACCGGCGTCCACGGCCGCCACGACCGTCTCCCCCGCGGCCGCCCCCGGCATGTCTCCCGCCGCCATGTGCGTGGCCACCAGCGGGCCGGGCAGCAGCACCCGCCCGGCCTCCTCGAACGCCAACACCGCCTCGGGCAGCCCGAGTCCGACCCCGCCCTGCGCCTCCGGCACCCGCAGCGCGAAGAAACCGGCCCGCCCCAGCTCCCGCCACAGCGACCTGTCGAGCCCGGGTCGCTCCACGGCCGCCCGCAGCGCCTCACCGTCGAAGCGCCGGGCCAGCAGTCCCCGTACGCCGTCCCGCAACGCCCGTTGATCATCGGTGAGTTGAAAGCGCATGGGGGAGATCACCGTCCCTTCGGCAGACCGAGAATGCGCTCGGCCACGATGTTCTGCTGGATCTGGGAGGTGCCGGCGGCGATGGTGTACGAGAGGGAGGAGAGGCGGTCCAGCACCCACGGCCGGTCCAGGTCGAGGGCGTCCGGGCCGAGGACGTCGGCCGCCGTGTCGTAGAGCTCCTGGCGGGCGTGCGAGTAGCGGAGTTTGAAGACCGAACCGCCCACCCCCGACACTCCCCTGCTCGCCTCGGCCTCGCTCACGTTCCACTGCGTGAGCCGCCACAGCGCCCTGAACTCGGCGTTCAGCCTGCCCAGTCGGCGGCGCAGCACGGGATCGTCCCAGCGGCCGTTCTCCCGTGCCTCGGCGGCCAGTTCGCCGAGCACTCGGCGGCAGGCGACGACCTCGCCGACGAAGGCCGTACCGCGCTCGAAGGAGAGGGTCACCATGGTCACGCGCCAGCCGTCGTTCTCGGCGCCGACCCGGTTGGCGACCGGCACCCGCACCTCGTCGAGGAACACCTCGGCGAACTCGGCGGACCCGGCAAGGGTGCGCAGCGGCCGTACGGTGATGCCCGGCGTGTCCATGGGCATGGCGAGCCAGGTGATGCCCCTGTGCTTCGGTGCCGAGGGGTCGGTGCGGACCAACAGCTCGCACCAGTCGGCGACTTCGGCGTGCGAGGTCCAGATCTTGGAGCCGCTCACCACGTAGTCGTCGCCGTCCCGCCACGCGCGCGTGCGCAGTGCCGCGAGGTCGCTGCCGGCGTCTGGTTCGCTGAAGCCCTGGCACCACGCCTCGTCGCCGCGCAGCACGGGCGGCAGCCACCGCTCCCGCTGCTCGGCCGTCCCCTCGGCGGCTATCGTCGGCCCCGCGTGCAGCAGGCCCACGAAGTTGGCGCCCACATAGGGCGCGCCCGCCTTCTCGGTCTCCTCCAGGAAGATCAGCCGGGTGGTCGGGGAGGCGTCCCAGTGGACGGCGGCGTACCCGGCGTCGTAGAGCGTGCGCTGCCAGCCGAGGTCGTAGGCGCGGCGGGCCGGCCAGTCGGACGGGGAGGGTTTCGGCGGGAGCGAGGGGAGCACCTTCGCCAGCCACTCCCGCAGCCGCGCCCGGTACTCCTCCTCTTCGGGCGTGTACGAGAGGTCCATCAGTCGTCGAGGTCCAGGCCCAGCATGCGGATCGCGTTGCCCCGCATCAGCTTGTGGACCGTCTCGTCGTCGAGGCCCTTCACATGGTCGAGGGCGACCTCCTTGGTGTGCGGGAAGGTCGAGTCGACGTGCGGGTAGTCGGTCTCGAAGGTCGCGTTGTCCCGTCCGACGACGTCCAGCGAGGCGACCCCGTGCTTGTCGCGGAAGAAGCAGCAGAACATCTGCCGGTAGTAGTACGTGGAGGGCGGCTCGGGGATCAGATCACGCACCCCGCCCCAGGCGCGGTGTTCCTCCCAGACGTCGTCGGCGCGTTCCAGGGCGTACGGGATCCAGCCCATCTGCCCTTCGGAGTAGGCGAGTTTGAGGGTCGGGAACTTCACCAGGACCCCGCTGAAGAGGAAGTCCATCATCGAGGCCATCGCGTTGTTGAAGGAGAGCGAGGCCTGTACGGCGGGGGGTGCGTCCGGGGAGGCGGCGGGCATCTGGGAGCTGCTGCCGATGTGCATGTTCACGACCGTCCCCGTCTCCTGGCAGACCGCGAAGAACGGGTCCCAGTAGCCGGAGTGGATGGACGGCAGTCCGAGGTAGGTGGGGATCTCGGAGAAGGTCACCGCGCGCACTCCGCGCGCGGCGTTGCGCTTGATCTCCTCGACCGCCAACTCCACGTCCCACAAGGGGATCAGGCACAGCGGGATGAGCCGGCCGCCGCTGTCGCCGCACCACTCCTCGACCATCCAGTCGTTGTAGGCGCGCACACAGGCGAGCGCGACCTCCTTGTCGTGCGCCTCGGCGAAGGTCTGACCGCAGAAGCGCGGGAAGGTCGGGAAGCAGAGGGAGCCCTCGACATGGTTGAGGTCCATGTCCGCGAGCCGCGCCTTGGGGTCCCAGCAGCCGCGGCGCATCTGCTCGCGGGTGATGCCCTCCAGGGTCATCTCGTCGCGGTCGAAGCCGACGGCGGCGATGTTGCGCTTGTACGGGAACTTGAGGTCCTCGTAGATCCACCAGTCGGTGGGCGGGCCGTCGGGGTCCATCGTGATCTGGTATTTGCCCGCCACATAGGCGAGTTCGCCGATCCCGGCGGTGAGGGGTTGTGGACCGCGCTCACGGTGTTTCTTCGGCAGCCAGGTCTCGAAGAGGTGCGCGGGCTCGATCACGTGGTCGTCGACGCTGATGATGCGGGGCAGTTCGGTGGCCATGGGTTCCCCTCCGCCGGACGGTACTTATCTGATGACCCGTCAGATAGCATGTCACCTGACGAGTCGTCAGCCAAGCAGGGGGCGCACGTGAACGAGACTCCGTACACCCTGAGTTCCGCCCGCACCCTCTGGGAGCTGGTCGTCCGCCGCGCCGCCCTCACCCCCGACCGGCCGGTTTTCCTCCAGGACGACCGCGCCCTGAGCTTCGGCGAGTTGCGGGACCGCTCCGAGCGGGTCGCGGCCGGCCTGTACGGCATGGGTGTACGCCCCGGCACGGTCGTCGCCTGGCAGTTGCCCACCCGTATCGAAACCGCCCTGCTCTCCTTCGCGCTGGCCCGTCTGGGGGCCGTGCAGACGCCGGTGATCCCCTTCTACCGGGACCGCGAAGTCGGCTTCGCGCTGCGGGAGTCGAAGGCGGAGTACTTCGCGGTGCCGGGCACCTGGCGGGGCTTCGACCACACGGAGATGGCGCGGCGGCTGGGCGCGAAGGGCATCTTCGAGGCGTACGACACCGCCGGCCTCCCGGACGGCGACCCCGCCGCCCTCCCCGCCCCGCCCGCCGACGGCACCTCCGTCCGCTGGATCTACTGGACCTCCGGCACCACCTCCGACCCCAAGGGCGTGCTGCACACGGACCGTTCACTGATCGCGGGCGGCTCGTGCCTCGCGCACGCGCTACGGCTGACGGCGGACGACGTGGGCTCGATGGCCTTCCCGTACGCGCACATAGCGGGGCCCGACTACACGGTGATGCTGCTGCTGTACGGCTTCCCGGCGGTGATGTTCGAGCAGTTCGCGCTGCCGGACGCGCTGGAGGGCTACCGCAAGCACGGGGTGACGGTGGCGGGCGGCTCAACCGCCTTCTATTCCATGTTCCTCGCCGAGCAGCGCAAGCAGCCGGGCACGCCCGTGATCCCCTCCCTCCGGCTGCTCGCGGGCGGCGGCGCCCCCAAGCCGCCGGAGGTCTACCACTCCGTGGTACGGGAGATGGGGGTCCAGCTCACCCACGGCTATGGCATGACCGAGGTGCCGATGATCACCATGGGCGACCCGGACGACACGACGGAGAACCTGGCGACCACCGAGGGGCGGCCGCCGGAGGGCATGGAGATACGGATCGCGGAGGGCGGGGAGGTCCGTCTGCGCGGGGAGGCCGTGTGCCAGGGCTATCTGGACCCGGCCCAGACCGCCGAGGCCTTCGACGCGGACGGGTTTCTGCGCACCGGTGACCTGGGGGTGGTGAAGGACAGCGGGCATCTGGTCCTCACCGGCCGCCTCAAGGACGTGATCATCCGCAAGGGCGAGAACATCTCGGCGAAGGAGATCGAGGACCTCCTGGCCGCGCATCCGGACGTGGGTGACGTGGCCGTCATAGGCCTGCCGGACGCGGAACGCGGGGAGCGGGTCTGCGCGGTCGTCGAACAACCTCCGGGGGCAGATGAGTTGACGCTGTCTGCGGTGACTGCCTACCTCCGCACGGAAGGGCTGTCCGTGCACAAGTTGCCGGAGCAGTTGGAGATCGTGGACGCCCTTCCACGCAACGAGACCCTGCGGAAGGTGCTCAAGTACAAGCTGCGGGAGCGGTATTCGGGGAGCGCTGTTCCGGAGCGGTGAGGCAGCGGGCGGCGGAGGACACGATCTCCATCTCGCCGGCCGAAGAGTCGCCTGGAGCCGATACGCCTCCGCACCGCCTCCCGAACAACCGCCCGGAGCAAGGGGAGTTGGCCCTCGGTTCCGTGGCGGACCGACTGCGCGCGGAAGGTTGTCCGTGCTCAAGTACGCGTTACGCGAGCGCTATTCCTGAGCGGCGAGGCAGCGGGCGACGGAGGACACGTCTCCACCCCGCCAACCGAAAAACCGCCCGGAGCCGGAGAGTTGAACCCCGGCTCCATGACGGACCGTCTACGCGCGCAAAGGCTGCCCGTGCTCAAGTGCGCGCCGCGCCGGCGCTATTCCGGCACCGTGAAGTAGCGGGCGAACGACGACACGATCTCTGCCTCGCCGATCTTGCCGTCGCTGTCCGTGTCGAGGGCGGTCGCGGCCGTCTCCGCGATGTCGGCGGGGACTCCGAGGGCCTTCAGGACGCGGATCGTGTCCTCGATGGTGGCCGAGCCGTCGCCGTCCGGGTCCGCTACGTCGAGGGCCGCGTGGAGGAAGGGGCGGCCGATCTCGGCGAAACGCTCGGGGTTGTCGCGCAGGCGCTTGACCGCGCCGCCCACGAACTCCTCGCGGCTGACGCGCTGGTCGCCGTCCCGGTCCGCTATGCCCGCCATGCCCTGCCAGAACGCCTCCGCGCCGATGTACAGGGCCTGTCCCTTGTCGGAGCGGGCCGCCGTGCCGAACTCCGCGAGCAGCGCCTTGGCCGCCGCGTTGAAGTCCTCGCGGTCGATGAACCCGTTGCCGTCCTGGTCGAAGGTGGCGAACCGGGCGGCGATCCGTCGCTCGTACTCGGTGCTGACCATGTCTTTCGGGCCGCCTTACTCATGTGGGGTGCGCTTGGCAGGGAGCGTACGACGCCGGGGCGGGTCCGGGAGCGGGAAAACGTCGCTTGTGCCAAGACCGGGGAAATTCCGGTACAACGGCGTCACGCCGAGAGGGGGTCCGCCTCGTCCTCCGGGTCATCCTCTGTGGCGGCCATCACATCGGGATAGACGTCGAAGAGGCGGCGCACACCGAGGGCGCCGAGCACCCGGTTGACGTGCGAGCCGTCGACCGCGCCCTGCGCCGGCAGCACCACGCGCAGATGACCGTGGCAGGAGCGGATGAGGCGGCGGGACGCGATCAGGACGCCGACGCCGCTGGAGTCGCAGAAAAACACCTCGGAGAGGTCCATGACCAGGCTGTGGTGACCGTCCGCCACCACGTCGTGCACCCGCTGGCGCAGCACCGGCGAGGTCACCAGGTCCAGCTCACCGGACACGAGGAGCACGGACCAGCCGCCGCGCTCACCGTCGTTCACTTTGAAGGCCACCATCGCGCCTTTCGCTAGCCGGAACTCCCGGAGACCGTCCGGAAACGGAAGCCGTACCTTCGCTTCCTTGCAGCGCGGCTGCCCAGCGGCCGTTCCCTGAAACACGGAGCCAGAAACGGGAAACGGTCAGAAGAGGCTTGTTTTAGTCGCCTTCGATCCTGTTCGATCAGTTCTGGACCGGGTAGGCACAGGTCCGCTACCACCTGCGCCCTTCCAGGGGCGTGCAATTGCAGGAAGGGGCGTGCGCTGTCCGAGGTGCCGACTACATTCGAAGAGACGGTGGGCGCACGCTTGACTCGGGCACAGGCAAGGTGAGGGGGCCGCATGGCGACGAAGGACGCACCGCCCCGCTGGGACCGCAAGATGCAGCAGCGGCTCGCACGCGGCGAGGCGGCGGCCCTCGGTGAGCTGTACGACCGCTTCGCGTCCCTCGTGCACGCCCTCGCCCACCGCGTGCTGGGCGACGAGCGCGCCGCCGACGGCATCACCCGCGAGGTCTTCGCCCACGTCTGGGAACACCCCGACACCTACGACCCCAAGCAGGGCCCGCTGCGCTCCTGGGTGGCCGCGCTGACCCACCGCCTCGCCGTGCAGCGGCTGCGCGCCACCGAGACGGCCGCCCTCGCCCGGGGTGGCGAGGGCTCCACCGAGGAGTTGGAGCGCAAGGTCCGCCACGCCTCCGTCGCCGCCCGCGCCGACTACATCGCCACGTCCATGCCCGCCCCGCTGCGGGCCGCCCTGGAGCTGGCCTACTTCCAGCGCCGTGACTACCGCCAGACCGCCGTCGACCTCGGCGTCACCGAGGACGAGGCCCGCCGCCGCCTCCGCCTCGGCCTCCAGCTCCTGTCCACCGCCCATGACGCCGGCGCGCCGCCAGGAGCGGGAGGCGGGACATGACCGACGCGAGCAACGCGAACGACGACTTCATGAACGGCGGTTCCATGGACGGCGGTTCCGCGACCGGCGGCTCCATGGACGGCGGTGACGAGCCGCCGCACATCCCCATGCCGCGCGCCTCCGTGGAGGACGGCGGGCGGCCCTTGCCGGAGCCGGCCGAGCCCATGTCCCCGGTGCCGCTGGTGCCGCTGGTGCTGGAGCACCGGGTGCTGAAGGCGCTGCTCGGCGCGTGGGCGCTGGCCGCCTGCTCGGTGGAGGAGACGGCGGCCGTGGAGGAGCACCTCGGCGACTGCGGTCCCTGCGCCGACGAGGCCCTGCGGCTGCGCGGCGCGGTCGGCCTGCTGCACCCCGTCGAGCCCCTCGATCTCGACCCGGGCCTGCGCACCCGCGTCCTCACCGGCTCCTTCGACCGTCGGCCGCCGCGCATACCGGTACCGGAGTGGGCGACGCCGTACGACGCCGAGAGCGCCCGCCTGGACGCCCTGCTCCAGGACATAGGCGACGCCGAGTGGCACGCGCCCGTGCGGCTGCGCTGGTTCGAGGACGACGGCCCGACGACCCGCCGTACGACCGTCGCCGGGGTCATCGCGCACCTGCTGACCGTCGACGGCCTGGTCGCGGCGGCGCTGGGCCTCGACGACCCGCTGACCGACAGCACGGCGGCGACTCCGGCGACCCGGACCGAGGCGTACTGGAAGGCGTCGTACTTCCCGCCCACCCGCTCCATCCGCGTGCCCTGGCGCGAGCAGTCCCACAACATCGTCCGCACGGTGTCGTTCACCGGCGGCACCACCGGCAAACTGGCCGTCTCCTACGGCGACTTCGAGCTCCCGCTGCACGACGCGATGCTCGACCGGGCCTTCGAGTGCTGGGTCCACGCGGAGGACATCGCGGACGCGGTGGACTATCCGTACCAGCCGCCGTCCCCCCGCCATCTGAACCGGATGATCGACCTCGCGGCGCGCATGCTGCCCGCGGTGCTGGCCGAGCGGCGGCGCAGGGGGCTGGTGTCACCGGGCCCCGGTCGCAGCCTGCGGCTGGAGATCGAGGGGCACGGCGGCGGCGAGTGGCAGATCCCTCTCGACTCCCTCGCGGTGGTGGGGGCCGGTGAGCGCGAGGTGGCCCATGTCGCCCTGGACGGCGTGGAGTTCTGCCACCTGGCCGCGGGTCATGTGTCACCGGAGGAGGCCGCGGCGGGGCAGGTCGGGGACCGGGGGGCGATCAGGGATGTGCTGTTCGCTGTCGCGAGCTTGAGCCGGATGTAAGGGGCGGCTTCTGTTTCGTCGGCGGCCGCGGGTGAGTGGGCGGTTGCGCAGTTGCCCGCGCCCCTGGGCGGGCCCGCTGCGCCTGCTCAGGGGCGCGGGGCCGTGTCGATGTGTGGCTCCGCCGCGTGGGCGCGAGCAGCCACGAACTGTCCGCAGCCGCCCGCCACTCCGCCCCCGAACTCCTAGCCGAACACGACCGTCCGGCGCCCGTTGAGAAGGATCCGGCGCTCGGCGTGCCACTTCACGGCTCGCGCCAGCGCCTGGCACTCCACGTCCCGGCCGATCGCCACCAACTGGTCCGGGGTCACGTCGTGGCCCACCCGCTCGACCTCCTGCTCGATGATCGGTCCCTCGTCGAGGTCGGCGGTCACATAGTGGGCCGTCGCGCCGATCAGCTTCACGCCCCGGGTGTGCGCCTGGTGGTACGGCTTCGCGCCCTTGAAGCTCGGCAGGAAGGAATGGTGGATGTTGATGATCCGGCCGCTGAGCGCCTTGCAGAGGTCGTCGGAGAGGACCTGCATGTAGCGGGCGAGGACGACGAGTTCGACGTTCTCCTCGCGGACCAGGTCGAGGACGCGTGCCTCGGCCTCGGCCTTGTTGTCCTTCGTCACGGGGATGTGGTGGAAGGGGATGTGGTACGACTCCACCAGCTCGGCGAAGTCGGTGTGGTTGGACACCACGGCCGCGATCTCCACCGGCAGCGCGCCGATCCGCGCCCGGAACAGCAGGTCGTTCAGGCAGTGGCCGAACTTGCTGACCATGAGGACGACGCGCATCTTCTCGTCGGCCCGGTGGATCTGCCAGTCCATGTGGAAGGAGTCACCGATCGCCGCGAAGCTCGCGCGCAGCTTGTCCACGGTGACCGGCGGCTCCGCCGAGAAGTGGACGCGCATGAAGAACAGACCCGTGTCGTGGTCGCCGAACTGCTGGCTGTCCTCGATGTTGCAACCGGTCATGAAGAGGTAGCTCGACACGGCGTGCACGATGCCCTGCTTGTCGGGGCAGGACAGGGTGAGGACGTACTGGTCGGCGGGTGCCGCGGCTCGGGTGGACTGCGCGTTCATGCGGGACAGGGTCCCATATCCCCCTGAGCAGGGGCACCGCCGTCCGTCACGCGGACCGCGTGATGATCTGCAGCACCTCGAGCGTGCGCGGCGGTGCGTCCGGGTCCTCCCCGTCGCTCACCGCCATCCGCACATGGGCGTCCCGCGCCGCCCGCACCGCCTCCGGCCACGCCTGGTGGTCGACGTAGGCGGAGACCTGGGCGTCCGGGCCGACCTGGTGCATGATCCGCAGGACCCGCAGGACGGCGGTGTCCACGAGGGCCGCCTCCTGGGAGTCGCGGAAGATCGTGCCGACGTATTTCTCGGCGGACCAGTTGTCGAGCCAGGTGTCCTCGACGAGGCGGTAGACGGCGTCGGTGACGTCCCCGTACCCGTCGACACCGGCCAGCCAGACGTCCTGCTGGAACGCCGGGTCGGAGAGCATGTGCAGCGCGGAACGCACGTTGCTGCGCCAGCGCCACCAGGGCATGTCGTTCAGTGGCATGCCGCCCATGGTGGAGGAGCGACGGGGGCGACGGGAAGGGTTCTCCGGAGCTTGCACGGTCATCGATCGTACGTTCCTCGTCACACACACAGGAACGGCCCCCGTAATTCACCTCCACGTCACTGTTTGTTGACCACGAGTCACCCCCGGCTTAGCGGTGTGGCGGAAGCGTGTGCGTACATGACCGGCAGGCGACGCAACGGCAGCACCTTCCTCCCCACGATCACCCGGCCCGTCAGAGCGACCGTCGTGTCGGCGGTGGCTCTGGTGGCGTGCGCGTCGCTCGCGGCCGGCTGTGGGGTCATCCCCGGTACCACGGGGGGTTCCGGGGACGACCCCATCACGGTCATGACCTGGGCGCCGTGGGACACCAACGCGACCAACAAGCCCGGCATGCCCGCCATGGCGACGGCGTACGCGAAGTGGATCAACAAGCACGGCGGTCTCAACGGCCGCAAGCTCAAGGTCCTGACCTGCAACGACCACAACAGCAGCGTGTCCGCGGCGAAGTGCGCCCGGGAGGCCGTGGACAAGAACGTCGTCGCGGTCGTCGGCTCCTACAGCGAGTTCAGCGACTCGTACTTCGCTCCGCTGGAGGGTGCGGGCATCCCGTACATAGGCGGCTACGGCGTGACGAACGAGGAGTTCACCCGCGCCCTGTCCTATCCCGTCAACGGCGGCCAGCCCGCGCTCCTGACGGGGCTCGGCAAGGAACTCGCCCCTGCCTGCGGCCCGGTCGCGCTCGTGCGGCCCGACTCCATCGCCGGCGACGACCTGCCCCCGCTGCTGGACGCCGGGCTCGCGGCGGGCGGCCACGCGCCGGCCACCGACCAGCTCGCGGCCGACGACGCCACCGAGTACTCGACCCAGTCGACGCACGCGCTGGAGAGCGCGACCTCCGACTCCTCGAAGAAGGGGTGCGTGGTGCCCTCCCTCGGGGACCGCACCGACACCTTCATGGACTCCTTCCGGCGCGACCGCCAGGACTATCCCGCGGTACGCACTGCGACCGTGCTCGGCAGCGTCGACCAGACCGAGATCAACTCGACGGGCGGACAGTCCGGGCCCTACGAGGGCTCGTACATCACCGGCTGGTACCCGGTCGCGAGCGACGCGCGCTGGGACCCGATGAAGAAGGCCGTCGACGAGGTGGCCTTCGGCGACAACCGCATCGACCCGGCGGACACGGGAGTGCAGACCACCTGGATCGCGTACACCGCGTTCCGGGCCGTCGTCCGGTCGCTCGGCAGCACCGACGTGACCGCCGACAACGTACGGCGTGCCCTCGACGACGGCGTCAAGGTCAACACGGGCGGGCTCACGCCGGCCCTCCAGTGGAGCTCCACCGACGACCACCTCGCGTCCGTCGGCCTGTCCCGCCTGGTCAACGCGGCGGTGACCCTTCAGGTCGTACGCAAGGGTGTGCTGGTGTCGGCGAAGAAGGGCTTCTTCGACATGACCAAGACGCTGGAGAGCGCGGACCTCGACTGAGGTCCGCGCTCCGTCCGGCCACTTCTCAGAGCTGGGTCGGCTGGCGCTCGGTCAGGCCGTAGGTCTTCGCGATCGTGTTCCAGAGGGCGGCGGCCTTGATCTTCTGGTTGCTGGCGGTGCCGCTCGCCGCGTTGCCGGCCGCGGTCTGGCCGGTGGTGCGAGCGCTGCCCTTCTTGCAGCCCTTCTTGCCGGCTGCCTGGTCGGCCCACGCCGCGTAGTGCGTGTCGGCCGACGCGGACGCCTTCCACGCGTTGGTGAGGGCGGTGGTCAGCGCGGCGTTGGACGGCAGCTTGTCCAGGGTGAGCTGGGACAGCTTGGTCACCAACTGGGTGCGCTGCGTGGCCGCGTCCCGCAGGTCCGAGGCGGCGCCGTCGAGGTTGTTGCAGGCCTTCACATTGGCCACGGCCTTGATCACCGAGGCGCGGCTGCTGCCGCTGTCGGCCAGCAACTTGTCCAGCGCGACGGCCTGTTCCTTCGCGGCGTCGGTGCCCGAGGACGAGGCACCGCCGGTCGCGGCCGAGGTGGCGGCCACGGTCTTGTTGGCGTCGGTCTTGCCGCCGCCCCCGCTGAGCAGCGCACCGGCGCCCACCCCGAGGATGGCGAGACCGACCCCGACACCGGCGATCAGCGGCACCCGCGAACGGCGGCTGCCGCCGTCGTCGTCCTGTGCCCCTCGCCGGCCCCCGCCCTGCCCGGGCGGCGCGTACGAGGGCTCGGCGTAGGGCGGCTGCGCGTAGCCCTGGTGCCCGGTCGGCGGCGGCTGCTGGAAGCGGGGCATCTGCTGCGTGGAGGCGGCCGGTTGCTCGCCCCCGGAGCCGCCGCGGAAGAGGTTGTCGAACTCGGCGGGCGGCTGTCGGTCGTCGGCCCCGCCCGGCCGTGCCCCGTACCCGGGAGCGGCGCCCTGCGCGGGCACCGGGGGCAGGAACTGGGTGGGCTGGGCGTCGGGGTGCGCGGCCTGCGGCATCGGGCCGGGCATCTCGGGCGGCAGCGCGCCGGGGCCCACGGGCGGGATGTACTGGGTCGCCCCCTCGTCCATCGGCGCGGCGGTGACCGGCGGCAGGAACTGGGTGGCGCCCTCGTCGCCAGGCACGTTGGCCACCGGCGGGATGTACTGCGTCGCGCCCTCGTCGGCGGGCGGCAGCGGGACACTCGGGAACGCGGGCGCGGCGGGCGGCAGGGGCGCGCCCGAACCGGAAGCGCCGTAGCCGTACCCGTAGTTGTGGGATTCGGTCCCGGCCTGCGGTGCCGTGTGCGGCTGGTGGGGCGCGTAGCCCGAGGCGTACTCCGGCGTGTACGACTGCTGTCCGCCGTACGCCGCGTGCTGGGCGCCTCCGGGCTGCGGCTGGCTCGGGATGCCGTCCTGGGCGCCCCACGGGGACGCGGCGGGCTGCTCGGGGGTGGTGCCCCACTGCTGCTGCGGCTCTCCCCAGCCCTGGCCCGGCGGTGGGGCCGGGGTCCGGTGCTCGTGGTGGTGCTGTGGTTCCTGCTGCTGGTCCGGGCCCCACGACCCGCCCCAGCCCTGGCCGCCGGCCGGCGGCGCGATCGACGGCTGCCGGCCCGACTGCTGGTCACCGCGTCCGCCCGTCATACCCGGCAGGAGGGGTTCACCTCCGTCGGAGGGCAGCACGATGCCTTCGCGCGCGGGCCGCGCCGAGGGCTCCTCGCCCTGTCCACTCTGCGTCACCGGGACTCCTACGAATGGGGGACCTTCGGGATCGTCGGCTCACGCTACCGGGTACCCCGAGCCCGGTGCCACGCAGCACTGGACTGGACCACCCCATCTGTGACCGCGCTAACAGATCAGGCCCCACATCCGCTCCGTACGCCTCCCTTCGGCTCTGGAGTCTCTGTTTCCCCTCCGTTCACGCGGCGGCCTGCAACTCCATCCGCGCCCCGAACTCCCTTACCACCGGCTCGTCCTGGTACGGCTCCAGGCGCTGCTGGAAGTCCTCCAGATACTCGGCGCCCCGGTTGGACCGCAGCGAACCGAGCAACTCCACTGCTTTCAGGCCCGTGTTGCAGGCCTGCTCGACCTCGCGCTGCTGCACCTGCGCGCTCGCCAGCAGGACGTATCCGATGGCCCTGCGGCGCGCCCGCGACTCCGGGTGCCCGTCCAGGGACTCCTGCGCGCACCTGGCCGCCGCCTCGGCCTGCCCCAGGTCGCGGTGGCAGTGCGCCAACTCGTCGGCGAGATAGGCCTCGTCGAAGTGCCCGATCCACGCCGGGTCCTCCCCGGACGCGGGATCGGCCGCGTCCAGCGCGCTCACCGCGCGGCCCGACGCGAGCTGTGCCGACCGCGCGTCGCCCATCAGGGCGTGCCCGCGCGCCTCCGCCGCGTGGAACATCGCCTCGGCCCGCGGGGTGACGCGCCCGCGCGCCCCCTCCTGCGCCGCCCGCGCCAACTGCGCGATCTCACGCGGGTTTCCGAGCTGCGCCGCCAGGTGACTCATGGAGGCCGCCAGGACGTACCCGCCGTACCCCCTGTCGCCGGCCGCCTGGGCCAGCCGTAGCGCCTGGATGTAGTAGCGCTGGGCCAGGCCCGGTTGACCGGTGTCGACGGCCATGTAACCGGCGAGTTCCGTCAACCGTGCGACGGCGGCGAAGAGTTCACGCCCCACCGCTTCCCGGTACGAGCCCGCGAGCAGACCGGAGACGACACTGTTGAGGTAGTGCACGACGACCGGGCGCACATGCCCGCTGCCGTACTGGTGGTCCAGGTCGCTCAGCGCCTGGGTCATCGCGCGGACCGCCGCCACGTCGGACTGGCCCACCCGTGGGCCGGCCGCACGCGCGACCTGCGAGTCCGGGGAGGAGATCAGCCAGTCACGGCTGGGCTCGACCAGCGCGGACGCGGCGACCGACGAACCGGACAGGAAGTCCCGGCGCCCCACGTCACTGCGCCACAGCTCACAGACCTGCTCGATGGCCCCGAGGACGGTCGGCGAGAACTGCAGGCCCACGCCCGACGCGAGGTTCTTGCCGTTGGCCATGCCGATCTCGTCGATCGTGACCGTACGGCCCAGTTTGCGGCCCAGCGCCTCGGCGATGATCGCCGGAGCGCGCCCGCGCGGCTGCTGTCCCCGCAGCCAGCGGGCCACGGACGTCTTGTCGTAGCGGAGATCGAGACCGTGCTCGGCACCGCACATGTTGACCCGGCGGGCCAGCCCGGCGTTCGAGCACCCCGCCTCCTGGATGAGCGCCTGCAGCCGTTCGTTCGGCTGCCGCGCGACAAGTGGCCTTGCGGCCATGGCGTACCCCCTGGGAACAACCCCTGAAGCGAAAAGATCCGGCCGTGAAGATCAATGCCCAGCGAACATGGCGAAAATGCGAAGCATGCGAAGAATGCCGGGGTAAAAGCTGGTGCCCGTCCCTCACGTGGTTACCCAGCTCCCGCCGTCGATCCTCCCGCGCGCCCCCGCACATGCCTCCATGCGCCCCAGTTGCGGAATCGATGCTCCTCCCCCGCGCGCGCGACAGCCGTAACCCGAGGTGGGTGCGGGAGTTGTGTTGGGCGTGGAAGAGACGATCGCGGGCACCGAAGCCGCTCAGATTCCGAAGCAGCGCGGGGAATCGCTGCTGGAGACAGCCGTACGCTACGCCGAGGAGCGCCACTGGGACGTCTTCCCCGGCACCTGGCTGGAAGCCGTCGACGGGGTGCAGCACTGCTCGTGCGAGGACCGCGCGTGCGCCGCACCCGGCGCACATCCGGCGCGTGAGGACTGGGCGACCCAGGCGACGGGCAGTGCGACGGTCGCCCGGCGGATGTGGCAGAAGCACCCGGCCGCGTCGATCCTGCTGCCCACGGGGCGCACCTTCGACGCGATCTCCGTCGCGGAGACCGCGGGGTTCCTGGCGCTGGCCCGGATGGAGCGCATGGAGTTGACGCTCGGTCCCGTCACGTTGACGCCGGACCGCCGGATGGAGTTCTTCGTTCTTCCCGGGGCCTCGGTGAAGGTGCCGGACCTGGTGCGCAGGATCGGCTGGGCGCCCACCTCCCTCGATCTCGTCGTGCTGGGCGAGGGTGCGTATGTGGCCGCGCCGCCCACCCGGTTCGGGTCCCGGGGCGCGGTGCAGTGGGCCTGCCGGCCGACCCCGGCGAACCGGTGGCTGCCGGACGCGGAGGAGTTGATCTCGCCGCTCGCCTACGCGTGCGGGCGGGACCGGTAGTCCGGCGGGGGTGAGTCACCTGACCGTAGGGTGCGGGTATGACGTCAGCCGCCGTTCGCGTACACGGGCTCTGGAAGCGGTTCGGGCAGCAGGTCGCTGTCGCCGGGATCGATCTGGAGCTGCCCGCGGGGAAGTTCATCGGGCTGGTCGGGCCGAACGGAGCCGGGAAGACCACCACCCTCTCCATGGTGACCGGGCTGCTGCGGCCCGATCAGGGGACCGTCGAGGTCGTCGGGCATGACGTCTGGAGCGATCCGGTGGCCGTGAAGGCGCGGATCGGAGTGCTCCCGGAGGGGCTGCGACTGTTCGAACGGCTCTCCGGGCGTGAACTCCTCGGCTACTCCGGGCGATTGCGCGGACTGCCCGGTGCCGAGGTCGACAAACGGGCCACCCAACTCCTGGACGTACTCGACCTGGCCGGTGCCCAGCACAAGCTCGTCGTCGACTACTCGACCGGTATGCGCAAGAAGATCGGGCTCGCCGCCGCTCTCCTCCACAATCCCGAAGTGCTCTTCCTGGACGAGCCGTTCGAGGGCGTCGACCCGGTCTCCGCGCAGACCATCCGGGGCGTCCTGGAGCGCTACACCGCCTCCGGCGCCACCGTCGTCTTCTCCTCCCACGTCATGGAACTCGTCGAGTCCCTGTGCGACTGGGTGGCCGTGATGGCCGCCGGCCGCATCCGCGCCCAGGGCACCCTCGCCGAGGTGCGCGGCCAGGCGCCCACCCTCCAGCAGGCGTTCCTCGAACTCGTCGGCGCGGGCGCCCGCGACCACGGCTCCGACCTCGACTGGCTGGGCGGCGGCGCCCGATGAGCGCCCCCACGACGACCGCCTCGATCACCCCCGTCGTCGTCCGCCTGAAGCTGTCACTGCTGCGCAATGGTCTACGACAGTCCGGTGGCCGACGGGCCGCGTATGTCGCGTCGGCGGTCGTGGCGCTGCTCTTCGCGGCGCTCCAACTGCTCGGGCTGATCTCACTGCGCGGGGACGCCCACGCGGACTCCGTGGTCGTGATCCTGGTGGCGGTGCTGGGCCTGGGCTGGGCGGTGATGCCGCTGTTCTTCCCGTCCGGCGACGAGACCCTCGACCCCACCCGCCTGGTGATGCTGCCGCTACGGCCCCAGCCTCTCGTACGGGCGCTGCTGGCAGCTTCGCTGGTCGGCATCGGGCCGCTGTTCACCGTGGTGCTGCTGCTCGGTTCGGTGATCGCGCTCGCGCACGGCGCCGGCGGTTACGTCACGGCCGTCCTCGCCCTCGCCCTCGCGCTGCTGATCTGCGTGGCCCTCGCACGGGCCGTCGCCGCCGCCAACATCCGTCTGCTGACCAGCAGGAAGGGGCGGGACCTGGCGGTGCTGAGCGGGCTGGTGATCGCGGTCGGGGTGCAGTTGGTCAACTTCGGTGCCCAGCGCCTGGGTTCGTCCGGACTGGCCCAACTCGACCCGGCGGCCGAGGTGTTGCGCTGGCTGCCGCCCGCGTCGGCGGTCGGCGCGGTGGACTCGGTGAGCAGGGGCTCCTACGGCGTGGCGGTCGCCCAACTCGCCCTGTCCGCCTGTGCTTTGGCGGCCCTCCTGACCCTCTGGTCGCGCAGCCTGACCCGGCTGATGACAGCGCCCGACGGCTCCACGCTCCAGTCCGCCGAACCGGCCGCGAAGGACAAGGCGTCGGCAGGCGCCCTGACCCGACTCCTGCCGGCCGGCCGCACCGGCACGGTCATGGAGCGCAGCCTGCGCTACGTCTGGCGCGACCCCAAGACCAAGGCAGCGTGGGTGACTTCACTGGCGATCGGCCTGATCGTGCCGGTGCTGAACGCACTCCAGGGCACCGGCTCGGTCTACTTCGCTTGCTTCGCCGCCGGAATGCTCGGCATCCAGATGTACAACCAGTTCGGCCAGGACACCTCCGCGTTCTGGATGGTCGCGATGACGATCTCCACCTCGCGGGACGCCTACGTCGAACTCCGCGCCCGTGCCCTCGCGTTGCTGGTGATCACCCTGCCGTACGCGGCGCTCGTGACCGTCCTGACGACCGCGATGCTCGGTGACTGGCCCCGGCTCCCGGAGGTCCTGGGCCTCTCCTTCGCCCTCCTCGGCGCGATGCTCGCGACCGGCGCCTGGACCTCGGCCCGCTTCCCCTACTCCATCCCTCAGGGCACCCACAAGAACGTCGCCCCCGGCCAGGCCGGCCTCGCCTGGATCGCCATCTTCGGCGGCATGATCTCGGCCGCCCTCCTCTGCGCCCCCGTGATCACCCTGACGATCTGGGCAAACGTGAGCGCGGACGGCGACCGGTGGAGCTGGGTGCTGCTGCCGGTGGGGGCGGGTTACGGCGCGGCGATCACGTACGCGGGCCTTCGTTTGGCAGCGCCGGGGACGGCGAAACGCCTGCCGGAGATTTTGGCGGCGGTAAGCAAGGGCTGAGTTGTGCTTTTTGCTTTTAGGGGCGCGGGGCTGTGTCCATGTGCGGCTTCGCCGCGTGGGCGCACCCAGCGACAGCGGACCCGCGCCTGCCAACGAACCCCAGCCCCCTAGCAGCTCCTACACCAGCACCCCGTCAAGAAACGGCTCAACAGCCGCCCGCCAAGCCTCAGGCTGGTCATAGAAAACAAGATGACCCGCATCAGCCACCTCCGCGTACTCCCCCCGAGGCAACACCCGAACCATCTCCTGCGCCTCGGCCCGCCCCAACTCCCCGTCCAGCCCCCGCACCACCAGCGCCGGGCACTGCACCTGGGCCAACTCCTCCCAGTGCGCGTCGTACACCCACGTCTCCCGCGACTTCAGCATCTGCTCGGGCTCGAACACCGGCCGCCAACCGTCGGGAGACTCGTGCATGACCTCGGCGTAGAACTCCCCGCGGGACGGGTTGGGTCGCTCCACCCAGGGATCGTCCTCGCCGAACCACTTCCGTACGTCGGCCAGCGTGGCGAAGGGGACGGGCCAGGACTTGAACCAGTCGGTCCACTCCCGCTGCGAGGCCGCCCCCAGCGCGGACGCCCGCATGTCGCAGATGATCAGCCCCCGCACCAGATCGGGCCGCTTCGCGGCGAGCTGCCACGCGGTCAGCGCGCCCATCGCGTGTCCGACGAGGACGACCGGGGCGAGACCCAACTGCTCCAGCGCGGCCTCCGCGTCCTCGACGTAGGCCTCCCGGGTGTACGCCGCCCGGGGTGGCTTGTCGCTCTGGCCGTGGCCGCGCTGGTCGAGCGCGACGGCCCGGTGCCGCTCGGAGAGCCAGCGGGCGGTGGACGCCCAGTGCGAGGCACGGCCCATCAGGCCGTGCAGTAAGAGCACGCCGGGTGCCCGCTCGATCTCCCCCGACTTCGGCGGGTCCGCGAACTCCCATGCGGCCAGGCGTACGCCGCCTGCTCCGGTCACGTCGATGCGCCGCGCCATTGGTCCTGGCACCCCCCTAATTCCGCACGGACCTTTCGCTTGCTTCGTCTCTTCCTACAGCTCACGCCCCGCGCGTTTCATCACCCACAGGATATCGAATACAGATTCGAAGATACGGGTTCCGGCCACAACACCCCTCGTTCGAGTGACCCGGCCCGGGGAATGATCGCCGCCGCCGAGGGGAGATCTTCAGCGGGAGGCGGACCGCTCGGGGAACGGGGTCCGCGGGGACTGACCTTGAGAGCTCGGGGCTCCGGGTCAGAACAGGGGAGGACAGGCCCCGGCGCCGCACGGCGCCGGGGCCCTCTCCACGTCTGCGGCACATCCTCCCGCCCCCTCACGGTCATATGCCTCACGCGACAGCCTGGCACGCGAACCCGTCCGAGCGCTGCGATTCAGCACACTGAATCTTGAGCGGTCCGGTGATCAGCGCTTGGCGACGAAAACATGCGAGGCGATCTCCGACTCCAGCTCGGCCGCCTCACCACCGCTGCCCACCAGCACACCGCCCGCGGACTCCGTCACGCTCACCACCGAGCCGGGCTGCACGCCCGCCCGGCGCAGCGTGTACATGAGCTGCGCGTCCGTCTGGATGGGCTCGCCGATGCGGCGCACCACGACCGTCTTGCCGTCGACGCCGGGGTCGAGGTCGGCCAGCGACACCATGCCCTCGTCGAGGAACGGGTCGGCCCCGTCCTTCTCGCCCAGCTCCTCGAGCCCGGGGATCGGATTGCCGTACGGCGACTCGGTGGGGTGGCGCAGCAGTTCCAGCACGCGGCGCTCCACGGCCTCGCTCATCACGTGCTCCCAGCGGCAGGCCTCGGCGTGCACCTGCTCCCACTCCAGGCCGATCACATCGACGAGCAGGCACTCGGCGAGCCGGTGCTTGCGCATCACCCGGGTGGCGAGGCGGCGGCCCTCGTCCGTCAGCTCCAGGTGGCGGTCGCTGGCCACGGCCACCAGGCCGTCGCGCTCCATGCGCGCCACGGTCTGGCTCACCGTCGGCCCGCTCTGGTCGAGCCGCTCGGCGATGCGGGCGCGCATGGGGACCACACCTTCCTCCTCGAGCTCAAGGATGGTGCGGAGATACATCTCCGTGGTGTCGATCAGTCCGGACATACGTGCCCCTCGATTACCTCTGCCCGAAGCTCGGCGGCTCCGCGGCGCGTGCGCTGGCCCTGGACTCAATTCTGACGCATAGCACTGACAACCGTGCCGCGCCGTTGAAACCAGCCGGTTACGGCCTTCCGCGGGGCCCCTGTGAACGTGCTCCACGGCGGGCCGGATCACCCCGGTCGCCGTATTGACATCCCCTTGGTCCAGACCGCACGGTGATCCGCGACACAAACTCACCGAGGGGGCTCCCGCATGAGTGACCGTACGCCTGCCGGCCAGTTCTTCGACGCCGCGATCACCCTGCTCCAGCGGGTCCGCGACGAAGAGGCCGACACCGTCCGGGCGGCCGGCACGCTCCTCGCGGACACGGTGACCGGCGGCGGGCGGCTGTTCGCCTTCGGCGCCGGGCACTCCTCCCTCGCGGCGCAGGACATCGTCTACCGCGCGGGCGGGCTCGCCCTGATGAACCTGCTCACCGTCCCCGGAGTCGTCGGCGTCGACGTCATGCCTGCCACCCTGGGCTCGGCCCTGGAGCGCGTCGACGGCCTCGCCGGTGTGGTCCTGGAGACGTCACCGCTGCGCTCCGGCGACGCCCTGGTGATCATCTCCCTGTCGGGCCGCAACGCGCTGCCCGTGGAGATGGCCATGAAGGCCCGCGAACTCGGTGTCCGGGTCATTGGTGTGACCTCGGTGGCGTACGCCTCGGAGACGACGTCACGGCACTCCTCCGGGACGTATCTGAAGGACCACTGCGACGTCGTCCTCGACTCGAAGATCGCGATCGGCGACGCGGAACTCACCCTCGACACCATCCCGGCCCCCTTCGCGCCCGCCTCCACGGTCGTCACCTCGGCGCTCCTCCAGGCGGTGATGGCGACGGCGGCGGCGACCCTGGCCGAGCGTGGGATCGAGCCGCCGCTGCTGCGCTCCGGGAACGTGGACGGCGGCCACGAGTGGAACCGCCGGGTGTTCGAGGAGTACCGGGACCGGATCTTCTACCAGCGCTGAGCCACTACTGCTCCCCGACCTCGCCGGCGAGGTCCAGCGCCGCCGCGATCCGTACGGCCACGTCCTCGGCGTAGATCGAGTCGGGCCGTTCGAACTGGCTGCGCCCCGCTCCGCGCAGGAACGTCACCACGCCCAGCGTCCGGCCCCGGCTGCGCAGCACCGCGCACAGCGCGTGGACGGCGTCTGTGGGCCACTGGCGGGCGCGGGCCCACTCGCGGGCCTGTTCGGGCGGGGCGGTGCCGATGCTGGCCCGCACGGAGCCGATGCGTTCGACGCTCTGCAGGGCGGGGTGCCCCTCGCCGTAGCGCAGGGGCAGTCCGGCCGCCCCGGCGAGCAGGCTCGGCCCCGGCGCGCCGGTGGGAGTGGCGGCGACCCGGACCAGTCGTACGGCCTCGGTCCGCATCCCGTCCGCGTCCGCCAGCGAACCGCCCACGACCCGGTCGACGAGCGCGTGGTCGGCGAAGCCGGCGAGGGCGAAGTCGAGGTGGACGGTCGCCGCGTCGCGCGGGTCCTCGCACTCGGCGGCGGCGCGGGCGGCGCGGTGCAGTTGCTGGGCCCGGAAGCGCAGCAGCGAGGCCTCCTGCTCGATCTGCTTGGCCTCGGTGACGTCCTGGAAGAGCCAGCCGACGCCGAGCGGCACGGGTTCCTCGGTGAGCGGTGAGGCCAGTCGCAGGAAGCCGCTCCGCCAGCAGCGCCGCAGATTCCCCTCCGGCGTCCGTACGCTCACCCAGATCTCCGCGGGGGCCGGCGGCGCGCCCTCGGCGAGCACATGCGTGAGCGCGGCCTCCAGCTCCTCGACGCCCTGCGCCAGCAGCTCGCCGAGGGGCCGCCCGAGGACGGAGGTCCGGCCGGTGCCGAGCGCCCGCGCGGCATGGCTGTTGACGACGGCGGGGCGCAGATCGGCGTCGACGAGGACGACCCCCCAGGAGGCGTCCTCGAACAGCGCCTCGCTCAGTGCGATGGACCGCTCCAGGTCGATCTGCGCATGCACCTCGCTGAAGGCGCAGTAGACCCCGGCGGGCTTCCCGTCGGGCCCGCGCACGGCGGCGGACTGCGTCCTGACGAGCACCCGCCCACCGTCCTTGGTCAGCAGCGCGAACTCGTTGACCTGCCGCCCCGGAGCCTGCATGGCGGACATCAGCCGCCCCTCGACCTCCTCGGCGTCCGCACTCCGTACGGCCCACCCGGCCAGCCCGGGCCGCCCCACGGCCTCGGCCGCGGTCCAGCCCAGGATGCGCTCCGCCTCGCGGTTCCAGTGGGTCAGCACCCCGTCCGCGTCGAAGGCGCACAGGGCCGCGTCCATCCCGTCCAGCAACGCGGCGAGCAGATCGGACCCGCCGACCCCTTCGGGCTCACCGTCCCGCTCGGGCTCGTCGGGACCCAACTCATCGGTGGTCCCACTACGCCGGGAAGCACTCACCTGGACCCCCTGCAGGCTGCGTCCGCGGACACGACGCTCCGGTTCACTCACTCCCCCTCATTCAACTCGAACGTGACGCAGCACACACCGAGTTCCGGCAAGATTGAAGGAATCGTTGTACACCCCGTCCTCGTTGACGGCGCGCTCGCTACGACGATCGGTCATGCGCCGGAACCTAAGTGACCAGCACCTTCGCGTCCAGCAGGTTCATGTCTCGTAAAAAACGGTTGATCCGTCGGCAGGGGGTTCTTAGGGTGGCGAGTACTTCGGAAAGGAGGTGGTTCGGCAGATGTATGGATACCGGACGGAAGAGGTGACTGCGGGCTAGTGGCCCGCCGTCGTACTCGGTTCGGCGCCGGACCAGCGTGCGCACGACACACGCAACCGGCCTAACCCAACGCAGTCACCCGACCCGCGAGCTCGCCGGTACGTCCGGCCGGCTCCCCCGCCGCGAGGCGAGGGACCTGAGCTCGCGGGTCGCCTGCGTTCACGGGGTCAGGGACTGAGCCGCTCCACCCGCCAGCTCCCGTCCCGCTGCGCGACGTACCGCAGCCGGTCGTGGAGGCGGTTCTCGCGGCCCTGCCAGAACTCGATCGTCTCGGGGGCGATGCGGAAGCCGCCCCAGTGGGGTGGGACCGGGACCTGTTCGCCCTCGGGGTAGCGGGCGGTCAACTCCTCGTACGACGACTCCAGTTCGGTGCGGGAGGGAATCACCGAGGACTGGGTGCTGGCCCAGGCGCCGAGCTGCGAGCCGTGCGGGCGGGTGCGGAAGTACGCGGCGGTCTCGTCGCGGCCGGTGCGGCGGGCGGTGCCGGTGACCAGGACCTGGCGGGCCATCGGGTGCCAGGGGAAGAGCAGGGAGACGTAGGGGTTGGCGGCGAGTTCGCGGGCCTTGCGGGAGTCGTAGTTCGTGTAGAAGACGAAGCCCTGGCCGTCGTAGTCCTTGAGGAGGACCGTGCGGGAGCTGGGACGGCCCCCGGCGTCGGCGGTGGAGACGACCATGGCGTTGGGCTCGTAGACCAGGTCCTGGAACACCGCCTCCTCGAACCAGCGCCCGAACTGTGTCATCGGGTCGGCTGCCAGGTCGTTCTCGTCGAGGCCCTCCGCGCGGTACTGCCTGCGCATCGCGGCGGGGTCGAGGCGGGGATCACGGTCGATGGGATCGCGGTCGGTCACGGCGGTCATCTTGCCGTACGGTCGCATCCGACCACGAGTTCAGATGGCACTCAGTGCCGCAGACCTCCCCTTGGGTGGCACTCGACGCTATGGTGCTGATGTCTCTGTCTTCGGCCCGCGAGTCCCCACAGCGACCGTGGAGCCACAGCTTGAGGAGCCGCCTGATGTCCGACCTCGACCCCGGTTTCGTACCCGGTCTCGAAGGAGTCGTCGCGTTCGAGACGGAGATCGCCGAACCGGACAAGGAAGGCGGCGCCCTGCGATACCGGGGGGTCGACATCGAGGAACTGGTCGGTCACGTCTCGTTCGGCAACGTCTGGGGGCTGCTGGTCGACGGCGCCTTCAACCCCGGACTGCCGCCCGCCGAGCCGTTCCCGATCCCGGTGCACTCCGGCGACATCCGCGTCGACGTACAGTCCGCGCTGGCCATGCTCGCGCCCGTGTGGGGCCTCAAGCCCCTCCTCGACATCGACGAGGAGCAGGCCCGCGACGACCTCGCCCGCGCCGCCGTGATGGCCCTCTCCTACGTCGCCCAGTCCGCGCGCGGGCAGGGCCGCGCGATGGTGCCGCAGAGCGAGATCGACAAGGCGCAGTCGGTCGTCGAACGGTTCATGATCCGCTGGCGCGGCGAGCCGGACCCCAAGCATGTCGCCGCCGTCGACGCGTACTGGACCTCCGCCGCCGAGCACGGCATGAACGCGTCGACGTTCACCGCCCGCGTCATCGCCTCGACCGGCGCCGACGTCGCCGCCGCGCTCTCCGGGGCCGTCGGCGCCATGTCCGGGCCGCTGCACGGAGGCGCCCCGTCCCGGGTGCTCGGGATGATCGAGGAGATCGAGCGCACCGGGGACGCGGAGGCGTACGTCAGGCAGGCGCTCGACAAGGGTGAGCGGCTGATGGGCTTCGGGCACCGGGTGTACCGCGCCGAGGACCCACGCGCGCGTGTACTGCGGCGCACGGCACGGGAGTTGGGCGCACCGCGTTTCGAGATCGCGGAGGCGTTGGAGAAGGCCGCGCTCGCCGAGTTGCACGCGCGTCGGCCGGACCGGGTGCTCGCCACCAACGTCGAGTTCTGGGCGGCGATCGTGCTCGACTTCGCCGAGGTGCCGGCGCACATGTTCACGTCGATGTTCACGTGCGCGCGCACTGCGGGGTGGTCGGCGCACATCCTGGAGCAGAAGCGGACTGGGCGGCTGGTGCGGCCGTCCGCGCGGTACATCGGGCCCGGGTCGCGGGGACCGCAGGCCGTCGAGGGGTACGGGGACATCGCCCGCTGAGGATGTGTGTGCAGGGGGGCGCCTCAGCCCAGGGCGTCCTCCAGCAGGGCCGCCCACTGCGCCACCACTCGCTCCCGCCGCGCCCGGTCGTCCGTGAGCAGGTTCGCCAGGCCCAGGCCTCGCGCCATGTCCAGGAAGCCCTGGACCGTCTCCCGTACGCCCGGCCGGGACTCGTCCGCGCCCAGCAGGTCCACGGCGATCCGGTGCGTCTCCCGGCCCACCCTTGCCTCCAACTCCGTTACCTGCGGCCGTAGTTGGTCCTCGTTCGAGGCGGCCACCCACAGGTGCAGGGCCGCGCGGAACAGGGGGCCGGTGTAGAGGTCGACCAGGGCCTCGGTCACCGCGTGGCGGTCGGTGGCGCCCTCCGGGAACAGGGAGCGCAGAGCGGTGGAGCGTTCCTCCGCCACGTACTCGACGGCCGCCGTGAAGAGGTCCTCGCGGGTCGGGAAGTGATGCTGGGCGGCGCCTCGGGAGACACCGGCGCGTTCGGCGACGACGGAGACCGTGGAGCCCGCCCAGCCGTGTTCGGCGAGGCAGGATACAGCGGCTTCCAGGAGGCGCTGCCGGGTGGCCCGGCTGCGGTCCTGCTTGGGTCTGCGGTCGACCGTGCCCGTCGCCGCCGCCGCGTTCACACCACCCACACCGGGTCCCGTCGTTCGAGGAAGGCCGTCATCCCCTCGCGGGCCTGCGCGGAGCCGAACAGCCGTGCCGAGAGCGCGGTCAGGTCGGCCGCGTCCCGGTCGAAGGTTTCCAGCACCCTAGCCGTGAGCAGCCGTTTCGTCTCGGCCAGGGCCTGGGGAGCGGAGCGGCGCAGCCCGTCAAGGATCGGCGCGAGGACCTCGTCTACGTCCTCGCCCGCCGCCGTCAGCAGGCCGATACGGGCCGCCTCCGTCGCGTCGAAGCGTTCGCCGGTGAGGTAGTAGCGGGCGAGGGCGCGGGGGTCAGTGCGGGGCAGGAGGGGGAGGGAGATGACCGCAGGGGCGACCCCGATGCGTACCTCCGTGAACGCGAAGGTGGCGGACGGTGTGGTGGCGGCCGCCATGTCGCAGGCCGCGAGCAGGCCCAGGCCGCCCGCGCGTACGTGACCGGTCACCCGGGCGACGACCGGTTTGGGCAGTTCGACGATCTGGCGGAGGAGGGCCACCAGGGCGTCCGGTGGCGGAGGGTCCCGCAGGTCCGCGCCCGCGCAGAACGTGTTCCCGGTGTGGGTGAGGACCACCGCCCGTACGTCGGCGTCCTTGCCGCACTCGGTGAGCGCGTCCGCCAACTCGGCCACCAGGGACGCCGACAGCGCGTTCCGCGTGTCCGGTGAGTCCAGGCTCAGGGTCTCGATGCCACGCGCGCGTGCCCGCCCGATCGACGTCATGCCCGGCCCCGCAGTTCCCGGCGCAGGATCTTCCCGGAGGCGGCTCGCGGGACGGCGTCGATGAAGGTGACCCGGCGGACCCGCTTGTAGGGGGCGACGCGTTCGGCGACGTACATCATGACCTCGCCCTCGGGCAGGTCGCCGGAGCCCGGTTGGCGGACCACATAGGCGTGCGGCACCTCGTTGTTGTCGTCGTTGTAGTCGCCCACCACAGCCGCGTCGGCGATGCCGGGGTGGGTGAGCAGGAGGGCCTCCAGTTCGGCGGGGGCCACCTGGAAGCCCTTGTACTTGATGAGTTCCTTGACCCGGTCGACGACGAACAGCCAGCCCCGGCCGTCCACATGGCCGACGTCCCCGGTGTGCAGCCAGCCGTCCCGGTCGATCATCGCGGCGGTGGCGTCGGGGTGCCCCAGGTAGCCCTTCATCACCTGGTGGCCCCGGATGAGGATCTCGCCGGCCTCGCCGATGCCCAGGTCCTTGTCGGGGTCGTCGAGGGAGACGATCCGCATCTCGGTGCCGGCGATGAGCTTGCCTACGGTTCCAGGGGGCGCGGTGGCCATCTCATGTATGGGGACCACATGGGTGCCCGGGGAGAGTTCCGTCATGCCGTACGCCTGGCCCACGGGCGGCAGACCCAGGCGCTGGGAGCAGGCGGCGGCGAGGTTCGCGTCCAGGGGTGCGGCGGCGCTGATGATGTACTTCAGGGACGAGAGGTCGTACTGCGCGACCGCGGGGTGCTTGGCGAGGGCCAGGACGATCGGCGGGGCCACATAGAGGCCGGTGATGCGGTGGTTCTCGATGGCCGCGAGGAAGGTCTCCAGCTCGAAGCGCGGGAGCACGACGACCGTGGCGCCCACCCGCAACGGGGCGTTCATCAGGGCCGTAAGACCGTAGATGTGGAAGAACGGAAGCACGGCGAGGATGCGGTCGCCGGGTCCGGCGGGGACCGCTGGCTCCAACTGGGCGAGATTCGTGGCTATTTGACTGTGGGTCAGCATGACGCCCTTGGGAGTGCCGGTCGTGCCCGAGGAGTACGGGAGGGCCGCCACGTCCGCCACCGGGTCGATGTCGATCACCGGCTCGGGGGCCGTCGAGCCGAGCATGTCGGCCAGCGAGCGATGGCCGGGCGCGCTGTCGCAGACGAATATCTCCTCGACACCGCCCGCGAGTTCGGCCGCCCGGCGGGCCGCCTCCAGGAGCGGTGACACGGTGACGATCCAGCGGGCCGCCGAGTCCCGCAACTGCTTGGCGAACTCCTCCGGGGTGGCGAGCGGGTGCACCGTCGTGACGGCGGCACCCGCGCGCGTGGCGGCGTAGAAGGCCAGCGGGAAGGCGACCGTGTTCGGGCTGTGCAGGGCGAGGACGTCCCCCTTGCGCACGCCCGCATCCGCGAGCCCGGCCGCGACACTGCGGTGGAACCGGTCCACCTGGGCGTAGGTGAGGGTGGTGCCGTCCGTGCCGTCGACCAGGGCCGGTTCGTCCCCGAACTCGGCGGCCCGGGCCAACACCGCGTCATGGATGGGGAGTTCTACGGCCGGAATGTCTGCGTACTCGCTGCGGAACATGGTTCCTCCTGGCACGGACTGGCGCTGGGCTGTCGGCTAGTACGACTTGGGCAGGCCCAGGGTCTGGTGGGAGACGTAGTTGAGAATCATCTCCCGGCTCACCGGAGCAATACGAGCCACACGCGCGGCGGTTATCAACGAAGCGAGCCCGAATTCCCGGGTGAGCCCGTTCCCGCCGAGGGTGTGCACGGACTGGTCGACGGCCCGCACACACGCCTCCCCCGCCGCGTACTTCGCCATGTTCGCGGCCTCGCCCGCGCCGACGTCGTCACCGGCGTCGTACAGATACGCCGCCTTCTGCATCATCAGACGCGCCAGTTCGAGATCGATGTGCGCCTGCGCGAGCGGGTGCGCGATCGCCTGGTGGGCACCGATGGGGGCATCCCATACGGTGCGGTCGCGCGCGTACTCGACGGCGCGGGCGAGCGCGTAGCGGCCCATGCCGATCGCGAAGGCGGCCGTCATGACGCGCTCCGGGTTGAGCCCGGCGAAGAGCTGCAGCAGGCCCGCGTCCTCGTCACCGACGAGCGCCTCGGCGGGCAGCCGTACGTCGTCCAGGGTCAGCTCGAACTGCTTCTCCGCCGCCTGGAGTTCCATGTCGATCTGCCGCCGCGTGAAGCCGTCCGCGTCGCGCGGGACGATGAACAGGCAGGGCTTGAGACGGCCCGTGCGGGCGTCTTCCGTACGGCCGACTACCAGGGTCGCGTCGGCCAGGTCCACGCCGGAGATGAAGACCTTGCGGCCGGTGAGCAGCCAGTCGGCGCCGTCCTTGCGGGCGGTGGTGGTGATGCGGTGGCTGTTGGAACCGGCGTCGGGTTCGGTGATGCCGAAGGCCATGGTGCGGGTGCCGTCGGCGAGTCCGGGGAGCCAGGTCCGCTTCTGCTCCTCGGTGCCGAAGCGGGCGATGACCGTGCCGCAGATGGCGGGTGAGACGACCATCATCAGCAGGGGGCAGCCTGCGGCTCCCAACTCCTCCAGGATAATGGAGAGTTCGGAGATGCCGCCGCCTCCGCCTCCGTATTCCTCGGGGAGGTTGACGCCGAGGTAGCCCAACTTTGCTGCTTCGGACCAGAGTTGTTCGCGGTCGTAGGTGCGGCCGTGGCGTTTGCCCAGGGCGGATACGGCTGCGCGCAGGGCCTTGTGCTCGTCGGTCTCGATCGTGCTCATGCGGCTCCCTCGTCATGGCTCGGCTGCACTACCGCCAGCAACATGCCTGGCTCCACCTGTTGCCCCGTCACGGCTCGCAAAGCCGTCAACGTACCCGTGACCGGTGCCGTGATCTTGTGTTCCATCTTCATCGCCTCCAGCCACAGCAGCGGCTCCCCGGCCGTCACGGCTGCTCCTACGGCCAGGCCCTCCGCGACCCTCACCACCGTCCCCGGCATCGGTGCCAGCAGCGAACCCGGGGCCAGTTGGGCGGTCGGGTCGGGGAAGCGGGGCAGGGCGGTGAGGGCTGTCGCGTTGACGTGGACCTGGTCGCCGTATCGCGCGACCTCGAACTTCCTTCGTACGCCGTCCACTTCGAGTACGACGAGACCGGCGTCCGCGTGGACGACGTGCACCCCGTCGGCGCTCAGGCCCTGCCTGGTGTGGCGGTACTGGACCTCGCACTCGGTGTCGCCCATGACGTACCGCTTCACCTGCGGCTGCGACGGCACGTTGCGCCAGCCGCCGCCGAAGCGGGAGCGGCCGTGGGCGTCGGCGAGGGCGGCGGCCAGGGGGGCGTGCGGGTCCGGGACCGGCTGGGTGAGGTCGGTGAGGTGGCGGCCGTAGAAGCCGGTGTCCATGTGGGCGGTGGCGAACTCCTTGTGGCGCAGGGAGCGTACGAGGAGGTCTCGGTTGGTGAGCGGGCCGTGGATGGTCGCCCGCTCCAGGGCGCCGGAGAGTCTGCGGAGCGCCTCCGCGCGGGTGGGGGCGTGGGCGACGACCTTGGCGAGCATGGGGTCGTAGTGGACGCCGATGTCGTCGCCGTCGGTGTAGCCGGTGTCCAGGCGGACGCCCTCGGGTACGGCGAGGCGGTGCAGGGTGCCGGTCTGGGGGGTCCAGTCGTGGGACGGGTCCTCGGCGTAGAGGCGGGCCTCGATGGCGTGGCCACGCGCGCGTGGGGGGTCGTTCTCGAGGGGTGCGCCCTCCGCGATCCGTAGTTGCAGGGCGACCAGGTCGATGCCGAACACGGCCTCGGTGACGGGGTGTTCGACCTGGAGGCGGGTGTTCATTTCGAGGAAGTGGGCCCTGCCGTCGGGAGAGATGAGGAACTCGACCGTTCCGGCGCCGACGTAGTCGACCGCACGAGCAGCCTGTACGGCCAACTCACTTATCTCGTCGGTGAGTTCGTCGGCCAGGCCCGGTGCCGGGGACTCCTCGATCACCTTCTGGTGGCGGCGTTGGAGGGAGCAGTCCCGGGTGCCGAGGGCCCAGACGGTGCCGTGTGTGTCGGCGAGGATCTGTACCTCGACGTGCCGGCCGCCCTCCACATAGGGCTCGACGAAGACCTCGCCGTCCCCGAAGGCGCTGAGTGCCTCGGCCCGGGCGGCCGTCAACTCGCCTTCCAGGTCGGCGAGTTGTCGCACGACCCGCATCCCGCGTCCGCCGCCGCCCGCCGCCGCCTTCACCAGGACGGGGAGATCGGCCTCGGTGACGTGCTCCAGGGGCGCGATCCCCATGAGGTGCTTGGCGCGGGTCTTGGAGGCCATCGCCTCGATCGCCTCGGGTGGCGGCCCGATCCACACCAGCCCGGCGTCCAGGACGGCGCGGGCGAAGTCGGCGTTCTCGGACAGGAATCCGTACCCGGGGTGCACCGCGTCCGCGCCCGCCGCGACGGCCGCCTTCACGATCAGCTCACCGCGCAGATACGTCTCCGTGGGCGTCGCCCCCGGCAGTCGTACCGTCGCGTCGGCCACGCGCGCGTGGAGCGCGTTCTCGTCGGCGTCCGAGTGCACGGCGACCGTCCGGATCCCCGACTCACGGCAGGTACGGAAGATCCGGCAGGCGATCTCGCCCCTGTTGGCCACCAGGACAGAAACTATGGAACCACTCACTGGGACCTCACATCCGGAAGACGCCGAACCCACCACGCGCGCCCTCGAAGGGCGCCGTGTGGATGGCGGACAGGCACAGGCCGAGGACGGTGCGGGTGTCGCGCGGGTCGATGACACCGTCGTCGTACAGCCGCCCCGACAGGAACATCGGCAGGGACTCGGACTCGATCTGCTGCTCCACCATGGCGCGCAGCGCCGCGTCCGCGTCGTCGTCGTACGGCCGGCCCTTCGCTACGGCCGACTGCCGGGCGACGATCGACAGGACTCCGGCGAGCTGCTGGGGGCCCATGACGGCGGACTTGGCGCTGGGCCAGGCGAAGAGGAAACGGGGGTCGTAGGCCCGCCCGCACATGCCGTAGTGCCCGGCGCCGTACGAGGCGCCCATGAGCACGGACAGATGCGGTACGCGGCTGTTGCTGACCGCGTTGATCATCATCGCGCCGTGCTTGATGATGCCGCCCTGCTCGTACTCCCTGCCGACCATGTAGCCGGTGGTGTTGTGCAGGAAGAGCAGCGGGATGTCGCGCTGGTTGGCCAACTGGATGAACTGGGCGGCCTTTTGGGACTCCTGGCTGAAGAGAACCCCTTGGGCGTTCGCCAGAATGCCCACCGGATAGCCGTGCAGGGTGGCCCACCCCGTCACCAGGCTCGTGCCGTAGAGCGGCTTGAACTCGTCGAAGTCGGAGCCATCGACGAGCCGGGCGACGACCTCGCGCGGATCGAAGGGGGTCTTGAGATCCCCCGGGACGATGCCGAGCAACTCGTCCTCGTCGTACTTGGGGGGCGCGGCCGGGCCCGGATCGCCGTACGCCTTGCGGTGGTTGAGGCGGGCGACCACACGGCGCGCCTGGCGCAGCGCGTCCGGCTCGTCGACGGCGAAGTGGTCGGCGAGGCCCGAGACGCGCGCGTGCATCTCGGCGCCGCCGAGCGACTCGTCGTCGCTCTCCTCGCCGGTCGCCATCTTCACCAGCGGCGGCCCGCCGAGGAACACCTTCGCGCGTTCCTTGACCATGATCACGTGGTCGGACATGCCGGGGATGTACGCGCCACCGGCGGTCGAGTTGCCGAAGACGACCGCGATCGTCGGGATGCCGGCGGCCGAAAGCCGGGTCAGATCACGGAAGATGGCTCCGCCCGGGATGAAGATCTCCTTCTGGGACGGCAGATCGGCACCGCCGGACTCGACGAGGCTGATGCAGGGCAGCCGGTTGGCGAGCGCGATGTCGTTGGCCCGCAGTGCCTTCTTCAGGCTCCATGGATTGCTCGCCCCGCCGCGCACGGTCGGGTCGTTGGCGGTGATCAGGCACTCCACGCCCTCCACCACCCCGATGCCGGTGACGAGCGAGGCGCCGACGGCGTAGTCGCTGCCCCAGGCGGCGAGCGGCGACAGTTCGAGGAAGGGCGTGTCGGGGTCGAGGAGCAGCTCGATGCGCTCGCGGGCGAGCAACTTCCCGCGTTTGCGGTGCCGTTCGACGTACTTCGGCCCCCCGCCCGCGAGCGCCTTCGCGTGCTCGACGTCGAGTTCGCCGAGCTTGTCGAGCATGGCCGCGCGGTTGGCCGCGTAGTCGGGGCCGTTGGTGTCCAGGGCGGACGGAAGGACGGTCACAGGAGGACCTCCGGGATGTCCAGACGACGGGAACGCAGCCATTCGCCCAGGGCCTTGGCCTGCGGATCAAAACGGTGCTGGGCGGCGACGCCCTCGCCGAGAATGCCCTCGACGACGAAGTTCAAGGCCCGAAGGTTGGGCAGCACATGCCGGGCGACGCCCAACCCGGCGGTCTCCGGCAGGAGTTCACGGAACCGCTCGACGGTCAGCGCATGGGCGAGCCAGCGCCACGCCTCATCCGTACGCGCCCACACTCCCACGTTGGCGTTGCCTCCCTTGTCACCGCTACGGGCCCCGGCGACCAGACCAAGGGGCGCCCGCGCCGTGGGCCCGTCCGGCAGAGGCTCGGGGAGGGCCGGCTGCGGAAGGTCGTCCAGTACGAGGGTGTCGTGGGCCGGGGCCATAGCAACCCGCCGCCCGTCGTAGAGGACGGCCACATGGTCGACGGCGCCATGGGGGACATACACATCATCGAAGACGCCATAGGGCGCTCCCTTTCCAGGTGGGGTCAGCACATGGAAGCCGGGGTAACTGGCCAACGCGAGTTCAACGGCCACCGCGCCCAGCGCCCGCCCGACAACATCCTGATCGGCGTCCCGCACGACGAGCCGCAGCAGCGCACTGGCGGTCTCCTCGGTCGGGGCGTCCGCGTGATCGGTCCGGGCGAGATCCCAACGAAGCTCACGGGGCCGGGCCTTGGCCGCCCGGAACGCGGCCTCCATCTGCTCCCGGACAAGACCGGCCTTGCGCTCGATGTCGAGCCCGGTGAGCACGAAGGTGACCTCGTTGCGGAAGCCGCCCAGCCGATTGAGACCGACCTTGAGAGTCGGCGGCGGAGCCTCCCCGCGCACCCCGTCGATCCGTACCCGATCGGGACCGTCCGCACCGAGCCGGACGGTGTCGAGCCGGGCGGTGACGTCGGGCCCGGCGTACCGGGCACCGTGCGTCTCATAGAGAAGCTGCGCGGTGACGGTACCGACGTCCACGACCCCACCCGTACCAGGGTGTTTGGTGATGACGCAGGAGCCGTCCTCATGGATCTCGGCGAGCGGAAACCCGGGGCGGTGCAGCTTCTCCGCCGGATGCTCGGTGAAGAAGGCGTAGTTGCCGCCGGTGACCTGGGTCCCGCACTCCAGCACATGTCCGGCGACCACAGCCCCAGCTAGCCGGTCATAGTCGTCCACCCCCCACCCGAAGTGGGCGGCGGCGGGTCCGGTGACCAGCGCGGCGTCGGTGACCCGCCCGGTGACCACCACATCGGCCCCCGCGTCGAGGCAGGCGGCGATACCGAAGCCACCGAGATAGGCATGGGCGGCAAGGGACCCCGGATACCGGGCGAGGAGATCGTCCCCCTCGACATGCGCGACCCGTACGGGTATCCCCAGCCGATCGGCCAACTTCCTTACAGCTTCGGCGAGTCCGGCCGGATTGAGCCCCCCGGCGTTGGTGACGATCCGCACCCCGCGCTCATGGGCGAGACCGAGACACTCCTCCAACTGCTTCAGGAAGGTGCGGGCGTACCCGGCGCCAGGGTCCTTCAGCCGGTCCCGGCCCAGGATGAGCATGGTCAGCTCGGCGAGGTAGTCACCGGTGAGGATGTCCAGCGGGCCACCGGTGAGCATCTCGCGCAGGGCGTCGAACCGGTCGCCGTAGAACCCGGAGGCGTTGCCTATCCGGAGGGGGGCGACGGGGGAGGTCACTGGCCGTCCCCTTTCGGCGGGCGTCCGGTGCCGGGTGGCCCCGCGAAGGCCTGCGCGATGTCGAGCCACCGGTCGGCGTCGGGGCCCACCGCCGCCACCGCGAGGTCGGCGCGATGGGCTCGCTGGGTGACGAGGAGGCAGAAGTCCTGGGCGGGCCCGGTGACGCGCTGCGGGGCGCCTTCAGGGCCGTAGACCCACAACTCACCGGAGGGGGCGAGGAGTTCGACCCGGAACTCCTCGCTCGGCGGGGTGAGCCCGTGCACGGCGAAGGCGAAGTCACGTGCGCGCACGCCGATGCGCACCACATGTCGGAGGCGGTCGGTAGGTGGCCGTGCCACACCGAGCGCGTCGGCGACGTCCTGGCCGTGGGCCCAGGTCTCCATGAGTCGGCCGGTGGCCATGGAGGCGGCCGACATGGGTGGGCCGTACCAGGGGAAGCGGGTTTTCGCGGGGGCGGCACACAGGGCGTCCAGCAGGGCCGCCCGCCCGGTCCGCCAGTCGGCGAGGAGTTGTGCGGGCGGCTTCTCGGCCCCGGCCTCCGCGCCCTGATCCACATACGACTCCGGAGCGGCGAGCGCCTTCTCGACCAGCGCACCGAACGCGTCCCCGTCCGTCACGGCGAGCAGGGCCGAGTGGTCGGTCCAGGCGAGGTGGGCGATCTGGTGGGCGACGGTCCAGCGGGGCGCGGGGGTGGCGAGGGCCCACTGGTCGGGGCTCAACTCGGCCACGAGGCGGTCGAGTTCGTCGCTCTCGGCACACAGGTCGTCGAAGACGGGCGTGGGGTCGGCCATGGGGCGAGCATGACAGCGGAGGGGGAAACAAGCAAGCGTGCTTGTATTTTTTCTCCATTGGACCGATTGGTACACATGCCGTTTATTGCGAGTGACCTAGAACACAAAACCATTCCGGAATACAAAACAAAAGATGACTAGAGACAGCGATGCGCCAGGTCAGAGGCATGATGTTCGAGAGGCCAGCGCACCCTACTCCCCGTTTGCCCAGTCGTAACAACGCACACCTTGCGGCCTTCGCGATGCCGGGTGTTTTCTACTAGCGCGCCTTTTCACCCCCACCTGATCTTGTCATGCTCACGCCATTTCGGACGGAAGAGACGAGACCCCCCACATGTCCCAGACGAAGACCAGCACCTCACCACCGGCGGCCGAGGAGGAGTCCGGCCTCGGCGTGCGCCATGCGCTCGTCGTCCTCTCCCTACTCTGGGCCGTCGCGCTGATGCCGATCGTCAGCATGCTGTCCGGCAACGCCCAGTCCCTGGTCGCGATCCACTACCGCACCACCCAGATCGCCTGGTTCACGCTGAGCACCGCGCTGGTCGGCACCTTCGCCACGCCCTTCGTCATGAAGGCCGCCGCGATGTACGGCAAGAAGCGGATCATGGTCGTCATCGCGGTGTGCGGCCTGGCCGGTGACCTGGTCGCCGCCCTCTCCACGAACTACGAGACGCTCCTCGTCGGCCGTAGCATCGCCGGGATCTACGGCCCGGCCGCGCCGCTCGCCTACTCGATGGCCCGGGACGTGTTCCCCCGCCGACTGGTCGGACCCGCCAGCGGGTTCCTCGGGGGCAGCGTCGGACTCGTCGGCCTGGGCGGTCCGTTCCTCTCCGGGTGGGTCATCGACGACCACGGCTTCCGGGGCGCGCTGTGGTTCATGGTGATCTCCACGGTCGTATGCCTGGCGCTGCTGCTCGCGTTCGTACCGGAGAGCCCCGTACGCCAGGAGCGCACCCGCATGGACTGGCTCGGCGGCCTCCTGCTGGGCGGCGGCCTCACGGCCATCGTCTACGGCATCGGCGAGGGCTCCACCTGGGGCTGGGCCAGCGGAAAGTTCCTCTCCTACATAGGAGTTGGGCTGCTGGCGCTGATCGTCTTCCTGGTCGTCGAGAGCCGGGTCGCCAACCCGCTGCTCCCCCTCTCGATCCTGACGCGTCGTCCGGTGTGGACGGTCCTGCTGGCCACAGCGGTGTCCTCGGGAGCCATCCTGGCCTCGGGCCTGCTCATCCAACTACTGGCGCTGATGCCGAAGATCCCGCACGTCTCCGGCGGCCTGGGCTGGTCGGCGACGAAGAACGCCCTGGTGCTCGCGCCGATGAGCGTGACCACCATCCTGATGGCCGTGCTGGCCGGGGCGCTCGCGCGGCGCATCGACACCCGGATCCTGCTGGGCGCGGGTGGCGTCCTCACCGCCGTGGGATTCGGGCTGGGCTCCCAACTCCACGAGACCGTCCCGCAGTTCGCGATATGGGGCCTGATCGTCGGACCCGGCGTCGGGCTGGTCATGGCCATCACCCCGATCATGATCATCGGAACGGTGGCGCCGGAGGAGCAGGCGCTCGCCAACGGCACGCAGTTCCTGATCCAGGGCGTCGCCCAAGGCGTCTTCATCCAGCTCGTGTTCGTGGTCATCGCCAGGCACGGCGCGGTGGTGCAGGGCACGCAGTTCTATCTCGACTCCGGGTTCACCAACGGGCTGTGGCTCATCTCCGGGTTGTGCGCGGTGGGGGCGGTGCTGGTGCTGCTGGCGCCGCGGGTCAGGCGGCTCGACGACACGGTTGTGGGGCAGGCGGTCACCTGACCCGGCTCGGGTCTCTCCTTGGTGCTGTTGCCGCCGGGTCGGTCGCGTTGTGTGCGGCCGGCCCGGATCGCGTGGGGCGCCCGTGGGCCGACACGGATTCACGGCAGGGCGTTCTCTCCAGGCCGTGCGTTCCGATGTCGTTTGTCGTGGCGGGTGTCCGGGGTGAGCTGCACCGACCAGATCAACCACGCCGGAGACTCACGGTCCAACGCCGAGATCAACTCCATCGGCGAGAAGACCGGTTACCGCCCGCCGGTCTCCACCTCGGGCGGCGGCACCGCCGACGCCGGGTGACCGTCGGCTACGGCGCCTCCTGTCCTCCTACCTTCGCCCGCCCCCGCCCCACCTGAGTCCGCACCGCGCCCATGCTCGCCCCGATCACCAGGGCGATGGCCATCGCTTCGGTGACGGAGAGTGCCTGGTGGAGGATCAGGAAGCCTGCCGTCGCCGCGATGGCCGGCTCCAGGCTCATCAGGATGGCGAAGGTGGAGGCGGGGAGTCGGCGGAGGGCCAGGAGTTCGAGGGTGTAGGGGAGGACGGAGGAGAGGACGGCCACCGACGAGCCGAGGGCGATCGTCACCGGGTTCAGGAGTTTGGTGCCCGACTCCGCGATGCCCAGCGGCAAGAACGCCACCGCCGCGACCACCATCGCCAGCGCCAGGCCGTCGGCCTGGGGGAAGCGGCGGCCTGTACGGGCGCTGAAGATTATGTATGTCGCCCACATGGAGCCGGCGCCCAGGGCGAAGGCCACACCTATGGGGTCCAGGCTGCTGAAGCCTCCGCCACCGAGGAGGAAGACGCCGGCCAGGGCGAGCCCCGCCCACACCGCGTTCAGCGCGCGCCGGGAGGTCAGGACCGAGAGGGCGAGCGGGCCCAGTACCTCCAAAGTCACCGCCGGGCCCAGGGGGATGCGGGCCAGCGACTGGTAGAAGAGGCCGTTCATCGCGGCCATCGTGATGCCGAAGACCACGACCGTGCCCCAGTCCGCGCGTGAGTGACCGCGCAGGCCCGGACGGCAGAACACCACCAGGACGATCGCCGCCACCAGCAGGCGGAGGGAGACCACCCCCAGCGCGCCCACCCTCGGCATCAACGTCACCGCGAGCGCGCCGCCGAACTGCACGGAGACACCCCCGGCCAGCACGAGACCGACCGGGCCGAATCGGCTCGGGGTGGCGGCACCCGGGGTGGTGGCCACGGGGGCGGCGGTCGACGCGCTGGCGGTCGACGTACTGGGGATGCTCACGGCGCTTCCAGGGGCTCTGCTCGGGGTCGTCCATCACGGTGGACTGCGAAGTCCATGGTAATGGACTTCGACAGGTGTGTGAACCCTTTATGCAACTGTCCCTGAAGCGATCGGAGGTGATCAGTGGCTCAGATGCCGCCCCAAGGAACCTCGTCGCGGAACAGCGGACGGCCGTCGGAGAGGCTGTCGGGCATCGGCCCGAAGAGCGGATCGGAGTACTCCGCCTCGGGGTAGGTCGGCTCCTGGTAGGGCTGCTGCGGGGCCCAGCTCTCGACGAAGGGCGCCGGCGCGGAGTACCCGGGCTGCGCCTGGTAGCCGTAGACACCAGCGGTCTCGACCACCGGTACTCCACCCACCCCCGCCTCCGCGAACGACGGCAACCGCAACTCCCCGGTGTCCATCATCGCGTTGTTCTGCGAGCGGTGGAGACGGGAGTACGCCCCGCCTCGCGCCATCAGCTCGTCGTGCCGGCCCGTCTCCACGATCCGGCCCCGGTCCACCACCAGGATGCGGTCGGCGTCGGGGGCGAGGTTGAGGTCGTGGGTGATCATGATGGTCGTACGGCCTGCCATCAGCCGCCGCAACGGCTTCACGACCCGGCGGGCGGCCATCGAGTCGAGCCCGGTGGTCGGTTCGTCGAGGACCAGGACCGGGGCGTCGCGCAGGATCGCCCGCGCTATCGCGAGGCGTTGGAGCTGACCGCCGGACAGGCGGGCCGAGTTGGGGTCGACCTTCGTGTCGTAGCCGTCGGGCAGGCGCAGGATGAACTCGTGGGCGTCGGCCGCCGTCGCCGCGTCCACGATCGCCTGTTCGCTGGCGCCGGGGCGGCCGCAGGCGATGTTCGCGCGGACGGTGTCGTGCAGGACGAGGGTCTCCTGCGGGAGCAGGGTGACGTACTCGCGCAGGCGGGCGAGGGGGAGGTCGCGCAGCGGGACGCCGTCGAGGAGCACCTCGCCCGCGTCGGGGTCGTAGAAGCGGAGCAGCATCTTGGAGACTGTGGACTTGCCGGCGCCGCTGGGGCCGGTGACGATGACCAGCTCGCCGGGGTTGACGGTGAAGGAGAGGCCCTCCAGGGCGACGCGGTCGGCGCCCGGGTAGCTGAAGGAGACGTCGCGGAGTTCGACCGTGCCGTCGGGGCGGCCGGTCTCCGAGCCGCGGGCGGGGTCGGCGACGGACGGGCGTACGTCCAGGATCTCGATGAGTCGCTCGGCGCCCGCGGTCGCGGCGGTGATGGTCAGGCCGAGTTGGGCCAGACCCCGGACGGGCGGGTAGAGGTAGCCCAAGAAGGCGGAGAAGGCGAGGAGTTGGCCGAGGGTCATGCGGCCGGTGGAGATCTCCCAGGCGCCGATGCCGATGACGGCGAGCACGCACACGGTCTCGATGACCGCCACGAGTTGTTCGTAGGCCTCGTTGAGCCGCGAGGAGCGGACGGAGGCGCGGAACCAGGCGCCGGCCTCCTCGTTCAGGCGCCGGCGTTCCGCGTCGCGGCGACCGTAGGCCTGGGTGAGGACGATGTTGCCGAGGGACTCCTCGACGACGGAGGTGATCGCGCCGTCGGCGACCCGGCCCTCGCGGGAGACGTCCTTGATGGAGCCGGAGAAACGGCGGGCCGCCAGCCAGAAGAGGGGGGCGAGGACGAAGGTGGCGGCGGCCAGGTCCCAGCGGAGCCAGAACGCGGCGGCGGCGTAGAAGAGGGCGGAGAAGATCGCGGAGGCGGTGCCCACGACGCCGGACACGACGAGGGTCTCGATCGCCTCGACGTCGCCGGTCAGGCGGGACAACAGGTCGCCCTGGCGGTGCCGTTGGAAGAAGTGCGGGGGCAACTGCTGTACGTGGTCGAAGACATGCTCACGCAGTCTCATCACGAAGCGTTCGGTGGCCCATGCGGCAAGGGAGTTGCCGGCGTACGAGACGAACGCGCCGGTGATCGCGACGGCGAGCCACTTGACGGCGGGGCTCCAGAAGGCGCTCAGGGAACCTTTGGCCAGGGCGCGGTCGGTGAGGTCGCTGAAGAGAAGGATGGCCTCGGTCTCGGCGAGCGCGCCGACGACGGTGCACACCCAGACGAGGATCAGCCAGCGTCTGAGACCCCGGGTGAGCGGCCAGAACCGACGGAAGGCGACTCGGGCGGGAATGGTGGGGGTTTCGTCGTCCTCGTATTCGAGGTCTTCCCCGTCCGCGTCGACGTACATTTCCTCGCCCACAACCCCTCCGCTTTCCGTCATCAGAATTCTTTTGGATTTTCGAATTCGGGAAAGAAAAGAGGGCCGACTGCGTGGGTCGGCCCTCTTCTACTGCCGGTTCAGCTGTCCTGGCCGGGCAGCGGCTTCGGCAGCGGCTTCGGCTGGTGCTTCTTGCGGGGCTTCGGGGGCGGCGGCGGGGGGAGCTGCTTCGACTTGGGCTTGGGGGGCAGCGGGGCGAGCTTCTTGAGGCTCATGCCGAACTCCTTGGGTTGAGCAGTGAATTGTGCGTCAAAGTCGAGCGTTTTACCGCCCGGGGAATTCCCGACACGGATGAACTTACACGCCACCGAAGCCAAGAAGCAGCAAAGTCGGCAAGCGAACGGCAAGCAGGTGCTGTGAATACCTTTGTGAATCCTGAGTTACGTCCGCGAACCTGAGAGTTCTCTGATAAACCTGAGAGCAGCCTTAAGGAACCTGTGGGTCCGCTCTCAGACTTCGCCCCGCCCGGGCCTCAACGGCGCGCCATGTAGAGGTCCAGCGCCTTGTGCAGCAGCCGGTTGAGGGGGAAGTCCCACTCCCCCAGGTACTCGACGGCCTCTCCACCCGTGCCGGCCTTGAAACGCAGCAGCCCCAGCAGGTGGTTGGACTCCTCCAGGGTGTCGGTGATGCCTCTGAAGTCGTATACGGCGGCGCCCAGTTGGTGGGCGTCGGTCATCATGCGCCACTGCATGGCGTTGTTGGGCTGCACCTCGCGGCGGCGGCTGGTGGAGGCGCCGTACGAGTACCAGACGTGCTGTCCGACGGTCAGCATGGTGGCCGCGGCGAGGATGTCGCCGTCGTGGTGGGCGAGGTAGAGGCGCATGCGGTCGGGGTGTTCGGTGGTGAGGGCGGTCCACATGCGCTGGAAGTAGGGGAGGGGGCGCGGGATGAAGCGGTCGCGCTCGGCCGTCTCGGCGTAGAGCTCGTAGAAGGCGGGCAGTTCGTCGTAGCCGCCCTGGACCACCTTCACCCCGGCCTTCTCGGCCTTCTTGATGTTACGGCGCCACTGCTGGTTGAGACCGGCGTGGATGTCCTCCAACGACCGTCCGGCGAACGGCACTTGGAACACATAGCGCGGCTGCCCCGCCGCGAACCCGTCCTCCCCTCCCGGCTCCGTCTGCTGCCAGCCCGCGCGGCGCAGGCGGTCGGCGATCTCATAGGCGCGCGGTTCGTACGACGTCGCCTCCGCGTCCCGCAGACGGCGCGCGTCCGGGTCGGCGATCGCCGCCTTCACCGCGTCCGCGCTCCACCGGCGTACGACGACGGGCGGCCCCATCTTCACCGTGAACGCACCCTGCGACTTGAGATGGGCGAGCATCGGGTCGAGCCAGCGGTCGAGGTCGGCGGCGTCCCAGTCGATGACCGGCCCCTCGGGCAGATAGGCGAGGTACTTCTTCAACTTGGGCACGGGCCGATACAGCACCAGCCCCACCCCGACCAGCGGCCCGCCCTCCCCCTCGAACCACCCCAGACTCTCCGCCCGCCAGTCGGGCTTCACCTCACCCCAGGAGGGCACCTGCATGTGGCTGGCGGAGGGGCGGGTCGCGATGAACGCGAGGTGCTCGGCGGGGGTGATGGGGCGGACGCTGAGGTTCGTCATACGCGGGACTCCCTGGCGGGTCGAAACCGTGGTCGAACGGCCAGCCTAGGCAGTCAGCCCCGCCCGTCCCGCGCCCCGAACACCCCCAATGCCTCCGTGTCCGACGCCCGGGCGTTGAGGAAGTAGTCGGCCCACTCGGCGATCTCCGGGTAGCCGGACTCGCGGGTGAGGCGGGCGATTGCCGTCGGGATGTCGTACGGCGTGACGCGGAGGTCCGTGCCGGGGCCCAGCAGGCACCAGTGGGCGCCGGGGCGGCCGTACGGCATGCCGACGCTTCCCGGGTTGACGATCAGGCGGCCGTGGGCGAGGCGGACGTACGGCATGTGGGTGTGGCCGCAGACCACTGTGCGGATCGAGTCGTCGAGGCCGGTGAGGACCTCCGTCCAGCGGGCGGGGCGGGAGTCGACGAGGACCACCTCCTCGTCGTCCCGGGGTGTGGCGTGGCAGAAGAGGACTCTGCCAAGGCCGTGGACGGGGAGGGTCAGGGTGGTGGGGAGGCGGGCCAGGAAGTCGATCTGGTCGGGGCGGAGGGCGGTCGCCGCGTAGGGGGCGATCGGGTCGGGGATGGTGTCGCGTTCGCCTCTGCGGTACTCGACCAGTTCGCGGTCAGCGTTCCCCGAGATCCACAAAACCCGCTCGCCCTGTTCGCGCAACAGGTCGACGACTTCAACCGGTTGGGGGCCTGCCGTGATGTCGCCGGTGAGGACGACGCGGTCGGCGGCGGTCACTTCGGGTTCGGCGAGGACCGCTTCCAGGGCGGGGAGCACTCCGTGGATGTCGGAGAGGACGGCCACCCGGCCCAGTTCGTACGTCACTTCCCTTCCCCGTCCAACGCGTCCGCGAGGACCTCCGCAAGATGCCGCCCCCGCACCCCCGCCATCTGCTCCAACTGCGTCCGGCACGAGAAGCCGTCCGCCAACACGACCGCCCCCTCCGGCGCTTCCCGCACCGCCGGCAGCAGTTGTTCCTCCGCGCAGGCCGCCGACACCTCGTAGTGCCCCTTCTCGAAACCGAAGTTGCCCGCCAACCCGCAGCAGCCGCCGGCCAGTTCGCCGGTCAGGCCGGCTGCGGCGCGGAGGCGGCGGTCGGGGGCGTCGCCGAGTACCGCGTGCTGGTGGCAGTGGGTCTGGCCGGTGACCGGGCGGTTGATGCGGGGTGGGGTCCAGTCGGGGGCGGCGAGGCGGTCCAGGGCTTCGGCGAAGGTGAGGACGGAGGCCGCGAGGCGGGCGGCTCGGGGGTCGTCGGGGAGGAGTTCGGGGAGGTCGGTGCGGAGGGCTGCCGCGCAGCTCGGTTCCAGGACCACGACGGGCCGGGCGCCCTCCCCCATGGGGCTCACCAACAGGCCCAAACCGTCCAGCGTGCGGCGCATCACCTCGCGGGCGCGCTCCAGTTGGCCTGTCGACACATAGGTCAGTCCACAGCAGACGGGCTTGCCCATCATCGCCGGCTGGACCGGGAGCACACCCAATCCGGCCGCCTCCAGAACCCGTACGGCCGCGTGGCCGACAGCCGGTGAGAGGTGCTCCGTGAAGGTATCCGGCCACAGGTAGACACGGCCCCGGGCGGGCGTCTCCTCGTACTCCACTCCGTCGTGCGTGTTCCGCCGTGACTTCGCCATGACCTTCCGCCGCCATGCCCGGACGAACGGCACCCCCGCCACCCGCGGGATCCCCCGCTCCCCCGCGATCCCGCCCAGCCATTTTCCGACCGCCGCCAACGGCCGTACAGAAGCAAGGAAGTTGACCAGCCACGCCGTGCGCGTGCGGGCCACCAGTCGCAGCCAGCGCGGCAGCCACCCCATCGTGTAGTGGGCGGCCGGTCGGCGGCGGCCCTCGTAGTGGTGGTGCAGGAACTCCGCCTTGTACGTGGCCATGTCGACGCCGACCGGGCAGTCCGTGCGGCAGCCCTTGCAGGACAAGCACAGGTCCAGCGCGTCCCGGACCTCCGTCGACCGCCAGCCGTCGGTGACCAGTTCGCCCGCGAGCATCTCGTGCAGCAGCCGGGCCCGCCCGCGCGTGGAGTGCGCCTCCTCGCCGGTCGCCCGGAACGACGGGCACATCACCGAGGACCCGGAGGATTCGTGGGTACGGCACTTGGCCACGCCCACGCACCGCCGTACCGCCGCCGCGAAGTCCCCGCCGTCGGACAGGTAGCCGAACATCACGTCCACCGGCTCGCGGGGCAGGGAGGAGAAGCGGAGGTTCGTGTCGAGGGGCGCCGGGCGGACCAGCATCCCGGGGTTGAGGAGGTCGTCCGGGTCCCAGAGGGCCTTGGTGCGCTCGAAGAGGGCCACCATCTCGTCGCCGTACATCTTCGGCAGCAACTCCGCGCGTGCCTGGCCGTCCCCGTGTTCGCCGGAGAGCGAGCCGCCGTGTGCCACCACCAGCTCGGCCAGCTCCTCCGAGAAGCGACGGAAGCGGGCCACTCCCTCCTGAGTGATCAGGTCGAAGTCGATGCGGACGTGGATGCAGCCGTCGCCGAAGTGGCCGTACGGGGTGCCGCGCAGGCCGTGGTCGACCAGCAACCTTCTGAAGTCCCGTAGATACGCGCCGAGTCGGGCCGGCGGTACCGCGCAGTCCTCCCAGCCGGGCCAGGCCTCCGCTCCGTCCGGCATCCGGGTCGCCGTACCGCTCGCGTCCTCGCGGATCCGCCACAAGGCCTGCTGGCCCGCGGGGTCTGTCACCACCAAGGAGTCGAGGACGTCGGCCGCGCGGACGATCGTCTCCGCACGCGCCTGTGCCTCCGCCGCCGTGTCGCCGCCCGTCTCCACGAACAGCCAGGCGCCGCCCCGGGGCAGGTCCGCGGTGGCGCGCACCAGGTCGGCCGCCATGCCCTCGACGGTGAGCGGCGCGAAGGGCAGCAGGCCGGCCGCCGCCTCCGCCGCCGCGCTCTCGTCGGCGTACGCCAGCACGGCGAGGGCACGCGCGCGGGGTGCCTCGACGAGTCGTACGACCGCCTCCGTGAGGATGCCCAGGGTGCCCTCGCTGCCGCAGAAGGAGCGGGCGACGTCCGCGCCCTTCTCGGGGAGGAGGGCGTCGAGTGCGTAGCCCGAGATACGGCGGGGGAGGTCGGGGAAGCCGGTGCGCAGGCGGGCCAACTCGCCCTGCACCAGGGCCTGTAGGCCCTCCGGGGCGCCGGACCAGTCGCGGCCGAGCCTCAAGCGGTCGCCGCGCGCCGTGAGTACCGACAGCTCGCGCACGCTGTCCGCCGTCGTGCCCCAGGCGACCGAATGTGAGCCGCAGGAGTTGTTGCCGATCATGCCGCCGAGGGTGCAGCGGCTGTGGGTGGAGGGGTCGGGGCCGAAGCGCAACCCATGGGCGGCGGCGGCCTGTTGGAGGCGGTCGAGGACCAGGCCGGGCTGGACGACCGCCGTACGGGAGGCGGGGTCGAGGGCCACCAGGCCGTTCATATGGCGGGTGAAGTCGAGGACCACGCCCGTGCCGGTCGCCTGGCCGGCGATCGAGGTGCCGCCGCCGCGGGCCACGACCGGCACCCCGTGCGCCCGGCAGGCCGCGAGCGTCGCCGCCACGTCGTCGGCGTCACGGGGCGCGACGACGCCCAGCGGGACGCGCCGGTAGTTGGACGCGTCCATGGTCATCAGCGCCCGGGACGTGATGTCGAAACCGACCTCGCCCCGGACCGTCCTCCGCAGCTCCGCCTGAAGGTCCGCCATGCCCCCAGCATGCACCCGACCACTGACAGTGACGGCCCGGCGTTCGGGGAATCGTTCCGGAAAACTTCGTACCGCCGACGCACGGATTCCGTAAACGCATCCAGAACCTACCCAGTTCGATCACTAACTCTCATATAGTGACCGTCAGTTGAGCACCGGTGTCGCTTCTCGCCCAGGAACCCGACGAGCACCCCCCGAGGACACGCCCCAAGACGCCCGAGGACCCGACCGAGGACCCCCTTCATGACCGCCCCCATACTTCCCGGCGAACGACCCACCTTCCGCACCGTCGCCCCCGCCCCGCTGTTCACCGCCGTACTGGCCGGACTCGCGGTCGCCGGCGCGGTCTATGTGACACCGGCCGCGAAGCGTCTCCCGCTCGCCTGCGGTGCGGGCGCCGCCGCGCTGCTGCTGTGCGCGGCCGTCGCGATCGCCGCGCACGCCTATCAGACGGCCCGGATCACCCGCCGCCGGCTGGAGGCCGTCACCCTGGACGCCGGGCGACTGTTGCAAGAACGGGCCCGGCTGAGCACGGAGTTGGACCGGGAGCGCGTGCAACTGACCGAGGAGCTGACCCACGAGCGGGCCCGGCTGACGGCCGAACTCTCGCAGGAACGCGCCAGGTTGATCTCCGAGTTCGCCCAGGAGCGCACGCGGCTCACCACCTCCTTCGCTCAGGAGCGCACCCGCCTCACCGAGGAGAACGCCGAGGAACGCGCCCGACTCACCGCCGAGAACAAGCAGTTGTCCGAGCGGGCCCGCCGGGACGCCCAGGACCGTGCCGCCGCGCTCTCCGCGACCGCCAACGCGGCGGGCCGGATGCAGGCGTTGGCCACCGGCATGCTCGCCGACCTGCGGGGCATGGAGGAACGGCACTCCGACGAGGACGTCCTCGCCGACCTGCTCCATCTCGACCACCGCACCGCACAGGCGGGCCGGCTGGCCGACTCCGTCGCCGTGCTCACGGGCGCCCGCTCCGGCCGCCGTTGGGCCCGTCCGATCGCCATGGAGTCGATCCTGCGCGGTGCGATGGGCCGGATCAGCGGCTACCAGCGGGTGCGCGTGCACTCCGCGAGCGATGCCGCCGTCGCCGGGCACGCAGCCGAGGGCGTGATGCACGCGCTCGCCGAACTCCTCGACAACGCCGCGAACTTCTCGCCGCCGAGCGCCGAAGTGCATGTGTACGTCGAGGAGGTGCCGGCCGGGGTCATCGTCTCCGTCGAGGACAGCGGTCTGGTCATGGGCGACATCCAACTGCGCCGCGCCGAACGGGCGGTGAGCGGCGACTCCGCCGAACTGGGCGGCCTCACCGGCACCCGGCTGGGCCTCGCGGTCGTCGGCCGGCTGGCCCGCAAGTACGGCCTGAAGGTGTCGTACCGGCCCTCCGCGCGGGGCGGCACGGGCGTCCTGATGCTCGTACCGCAGGACATCCTGGTGCCCCAGGACACCCCGGTGGCACCGCAGGTGTCCCTCGCGCTCCCCGAGCCCCCGGCCGCGTCGGTGCCGGTGCCGGTGCAGGAGGCGGTTTCCGAGCCCGTCGCCGTAGAGGAGCCAGGGAAGCCAGAGAAGTCAGAGAAGCCGTGGATGTCGTACGCCGCCGGGCGCACCCTCGACGATCTGGACCCGGATCCGGTCCCCACGCACGAGTCGGCGGACCGGGGCGCCCGGCCCGAGCCGGTGCCGGACACGGCGGCCGGCCTGCCCGACGGGCTGCCCGACGGGCTGCCCAGGCGGCGCCGGGGTCAGGCGCTCGCGCAGGCCGAGCGGTCACGCGCGCGCGTGGAGGCCACGGCCCCCGAGCCGCGCCCCGCGCCCTCGGCCGACGACACCCTCGCCCGCGCCGCCCGCTTCAACAGCTTCCGGCAGGCCGTACGCGGCGCGATGTCCGAACAGCTCACGCCCGAACCCGAGTCGGCAGAGCCCGAATCGGCCGTCTCCTCCCCCTCCCACCCGCACGCGGAAGGCAACCCCACCTCATGACCGGCTCGACCACCGCCGACGAGAAGCTCACCTGGCTCATCGAGGGCCTCCTGGAGCGCACCCCGGGCGCGCGGCACGCGCTCGTGCTGTCCCGGGACGGCCTGAAGCTGTGCCGGACGCCGGAACTCTCCGTCGACCAGGCCGACCAGCTCGCCGCGATCGCCGCCGGAATCCAGTCGCTGTCGCACGGCGCGTCCGTGGAGTTCGGGGACGGCAGCGGGGGTGTGCGCTCCGCGATGACCGAGTTCTACGGCGGAGTGCTGTTCATCGTCGAGGCGGGCGAGGGCGCCCACCTGGCCCTCGTCACCACGGAGGACGCGGACGCGGGTCTGATCGGGCACAACATGAGCGAGCTGGTCGAACAGCTCGGCGAACACCTGCGCGCGGAACCCCGCACGTCATGAGCCGCCCCGGCAGGGACGACTCACCCGACCGCCTCTACACGCTCACCGGAGGCCGCGCCCGTTCCGCACCGGACAGCCCGTTCGACCTGGTGACCCTCGTGGTCGCCGAGTGCGATCCGGTGACCGGTATGCAGTCGGAGCATGCGGCGATCCTGCGGATCACCGAACACCCCACGTCAGTGGTGGAGTTGGCGGCCGAACTGAAGCTCCCGGTGAGCATCACCAAGATTCTCCTCTCCGACCTTCTCGCGGCCGGCCGGGTCAGCGCCCGGCACCCGCGCGAGACGGTTCTCGATCCCGACGTCCTGGAACAGGTGCTCGTTGGACTCCGCAACCTCTGACGCGCGCACCCCGCTGGGTGCCTCCGCCGACAACGGCCTGAAGATCGTGGTCGTGGGCGGCTTCGGCGTCGGCAAGACCACGCTGGTCCGCTCGGTCAGCGAGATACGTCCCCTCAACACCGAGGAGACGATGACGAAGGCCGGCGAGGCCGTCGACGACATCAGCGAGGTGCGCGGCAAGTCCGCGACCACCGTCGCCTTCGACTTCGGCCGCATCACGCTCGACGCCCGCAATGTGCTGTACCTGTTCGGTGCCCCCGGCCAGCAGCGGTTCTGGTTCCTGTGGGACCGGCTGTTCTCCGGGACGCTCGGCGCGGTCGTCCTCGTCGACACCCGCCGGATCGACGACTCCTGGTACGCCATCGACCGCCTCGAACACCATGGCACGCCGTTCATCGTGGCCTGCAACGACTTCGGCGGCCCCGCCTACGCCCCACAGCAGATCCGCGAGGCCCTCGACCTCGACCCGCACGTCCCGCTCCTGGACTGCGACGCCCGCTCCCGCGCGTCCGCGAAGCAGGTCCTGATCACGCTCGTCGAGCATGTCAGGAACCAGTACAGCGGTCGCTACGACGCCCAAGCCCCCAAAGCCCCCGCCCCTCACCAGGAGTTGGCCCTGTGACCGCGCCCACCCCCGCGCCCGTACCGCTGAGTGGCCCCAGGTTCCAGACCGAACCGGCGCGGCTGTACCGGGAGATGCGGCGCGAGCACGGCGCCGTGACCCCGGTGGTGCTCGACGGCGACGTCCCGGCCTGGCTGGTGCTCGGCTACCGCGAGCTGCACCAAGTCACCGGCGATCCGGTCCTGTTCAGCCGTGACTCGGACCTGTGGAACCAGTGGGAGCGCATCCCCGACGACTGGCCGCTGCTCCCGATGATCGGCCGCAAGCAGCCGTCGATCCTCTACACGGTCGGCGAGCGCCACCGCGACCGCGTCGGCATGATCAGCGACGCGCTGGAGGCCGTAGACCCGTCCGAACTGCGTTCGTACGCCGAGAAGTTCGCGGACGAGCTGATCGACGGGATCTGCGCCAAGGGCGAGGCGGACATCGTCGGCGACTACGCGATGCTGCTGCCGGTACGCGTCCTGGCCCGGCTCTACGGCTTCGCGGACGAGCAGGGTCCGGACCTGGTGACCGCGTTGAACGACATGATCGACGGCCGTGAACGGGCGATAGCCGGCCAGACCCATCTGGCCTCCTCCATGGGGCAGTTGCTGGCCGACCGGAAGGCCGCGCCCGCCGACGACGTCGTCTCGCGCATGCTCACGCACGCCACCGGCTTCTCCGACGTGGAGATCGCCCAGGACCTGATGGTGATGATGGCGGCGGGCCACCAGCCGACCGCCGACTGGATCGGCAACTCGCTGCGCCTGATGCTGACCGACGACCGGTTCGCGGCCTCGCTGTTCGGCGGCCGCAACAGTGTCGCCGAGGCGATGAACGAGGTGCTGTGGGAGGACACCCCGACCCAGAACGTGGCCGGGCGCTGGGCCTCCCGCGACACCCAGCTCGGCGGCCGTCGCATCCGCACCGGCGACCTGCTGCTCCTCGGCCTCCAGGGCGCCAACTCCGACCCCCAGGTTCGCACCGACCACTCCGCGCTCACCGGCGGCAACAACGCGCACTTCTCCTTCGGGCACGGCGAGCACCGGTGCCCGTTCCCCGCGCAGGAGGTCGCCGAGGTCATCGCGCGGACGGGCATCGAGGTCGTACTGGACCGGCTCCCCGACATCGACCTGGCGGTCCCCGCGGAGTCCCTGACCCGTCGGCCGTCGCCGTGGTTGCGAGGCCTGACCGAGTTGCCAGTGCGGTTCTCTCCGACCCCTGCCCTTGGAGGCACCCCCGTATGAGCACGCGCATAGTCCTCGACCCGTTCGTCGGCGACCTGGACGGCGAGAGCGCCAGGCTGCGGGAGGCCGGTCCGCTGGCCGCCGTGGAACTGCCCGGCGGGGTCCCCGTATGGGCGGTGACGCACCATGCCGAGGCGAAGCAACTCCTCACGGACCCGCGGCTGGTGAAGGACATCAACGTCTGGGGCGCCTGGCAGCGCGGCGAGATCCCCGCGGACTGGCCGCTGATCGGACTCGCCAACCCCGGCCGTTCCATGCTGACCGTGGACGGCGCCGACCACCGCAGGATGCGCACGCTGGTCGCGCAGGCGCTCACCCCGCGCCGGGTGGAGCAGATGCGGGAGCGGATCGCGAAGCTGACGGAGGGCCTGCTCGACGGCATCCAGGGCGACGAGGCCGACGAGGTCGACCTGAAGGCGGCGTTCGCCTACCCGCTGCCCATGTACGTGATCGCCGACCTGATGGGCATAGCGGAGGCCAAACTCCCGCGTCTGAAGGAGCTGTTCGAGAAGTTCTTCTCGACGCAGACCCCGCCGGCCGAGGTCATCGCCACCCTCACGGAACTCGCGGGCATCATGGCCGAGACGGTCGCGGCCAAACGCGCCGAGCCCGGCGACGACCTGACCTCCGCGCTGATCGCGGCCTCCGAGAACGGCGACCACCTCACCGACGAGGAGATCGTCTCCACGCTCCAGTTGATGGTCGCGGCGGGCCACGAGACGACGATCTCGCTGATCGTCAACGCGGTCGTCAACCTCTCGACGCACCCCGTCCAGCGTGCCCTGGTCCTGGCCGGCGAGGCCGACTGGTCCTCGGTGATCGAGGAGACCCTGCGCCACTCCACGCCCACCTCGCACGTCCTGATCCGCTTCGCCACACAGGACGTCCAGGTCGGCGACAAGGTCCTCCCGGCGGGCGACGCGCTGATCGTGTCGTACGCCGCGATCGGTCGCGACGAGCAGGCCCACGGCCCGACGGCCGGCGAGTTCGACATCACCCGCACCAGCGACAACCGCCACATCTCCTTCGGCCACGGCCCGCACGTCTGCCCCGGCGCGGCCCTCTCCCGCCTGGAGGCGGGCGTGGCCCTCCCGGCCCTCTACGAGCGCTTCCCGCACCTGGATCTGGCGGTCCCGGCGAGCGAGCTGCGCAACAAGCCGGTGGTGACACAGAACGACATCTACGAGCTGCCGGTGAAGCTCACGGCGTCGTAGATCACTCCGTGTCCACGGGCCGGAGGGTCCGTCTCATCGAACGGACGCGTTTCCGTCCGGTTTCGCCGAGGCGATACCCTCCGGCTCGTGGCTGATATCCAGATTCCCGCTGACATCAAGCCCGCCGACGGACGTTTCGGCGCTGGCCCCTCCAAGGTGCGGACGGAGGCGCTGGACGCGCTGGCCGCCACCGGAACCTCCCTCCTCGGCACGTCCCACCGCCAGGCACCGGTCAAGAACCTGGTCGGCAAGGTCCGCGAGGGCATCTCCGACCTGTTCTCCCTCCCCGAGGGCTACGAGGTGATCCTCGGCAACGGCGGCTCGACGGCCTTCTGGGACATCGCGACCCACGGCCTGATCGAGAACAAGTCGCAGCACCTCACCTTCGGCGAGTTCAGCTCCAAGTTCGCCAAGGCGTCCAAGCTCGCCCCGTGGCTGGCCGAGCCGACGGTCATCTCCTCCGACCCCGGCACGCACCCGGAGCCGGCGGCGGAGGCGGGCGTCGACGTCTACGCCTTCACCCACAACGAGACGTCGACGGGCGTAGCGGCCCCCATCAAGCGAGTGGCTGGCGCGGACGAGGGTTCCCTGGTCCTCGTCGACGCGACGTCGGGCGCGGGCGGCCTCCCGGTCGACATCACCGAGACGGACGTCTACTACTTCGCCCCGCAGAAGTCCTTCGCCTCCGACGGCGGCCTGTGGATCGGCGTCTTCTCCCCGGCCGCGATCGAGCGCGCGGAGCGCGTCCACGCGTCGGGCCGCCACATCCCGGAGTTCTTCTCGCTCCCCACGGCGATCGACAACTCCCGCAAGAACCAGACGTACAACACCCCGGCCCTGGCCACGCTCTTCCTGCTGGCCGAGCAGCTCGACTGGATCAACGGCCAGGGCGGCCTGTCCTGGTCGACGGCCCGCACGAAGGACTCGTCGACCCGCCTCTACTCCTGGGCGGAGGAGTCGAAGCACGCGACCCCGTTCGTCACGGACGCCGCCAAGCGCTCCCAGGTCATCGGCACGATCGACTTCGCCGACGAGATCGACGCGGCGGCGATCGCCAAGGTCCTCCGCGCCAACGGCATCGTCGACACCGAGCCCTACCGCAAGCTCGGCCGCAACCAGCTCCGCGTGGCGATGTTCCCGGCGATCGACCCGGCGGACGTCGAGGCGCTGACGCGCTGCATCGACTACGTCATCGAGAAGCTCTGACTTTTCGGCTACGGCACGAAGGGCGCCCCGCGGATCTCTCCGCGGGGCGCTTTTCGTCGCCGTAGAGAACGGGTGGGAGGACTGCGGCCGACGCCCAGGTGAACCCATAACCCGGACAAATCCACCCCCCGCCACAGCCGCGTAACAGCGGACGCACAGAGGACAACTCCCTCCTCACCCCACCGGTCGAACTGGTGCGTCGCGGTGGAACCGGTGCCACGCGGCGCAACTCCTTTACTCCCGACCACAGTTGGAGTTGACCGTGCCCAGCAAAACCCTGTCGACGCGGCTTGCCGCCACCGCCGCGCTGCTGCTCGCCGCCGGCGCCCTGTCCGCGCCCCTCGCTTCAGCGGCCCCCTCGGACGCCGCCCCCAGCGACGCCTATGTGCTGACCGTGACCACCAACCCGTCCAGCACCGCCTACGACAACCGCCACGTCGACGTCACCGGCACCGTCACCAAGGCCGACGGCACCCCGGCGCCGAACATCCCCGTCACCGTCCAGGAAGTCGTCCAGTTCACCACCTGGAACCCGTGGGGCGACCCGATCGACCCCAACTACTACGAGCCGCGCGACCTGGGCAAGCCGGTCAGCGACGCCAACGGGAAGTTCACCATCCCCGACGTCGACATCGACCACACGACCGGCAGCAGCCTCCTCAACGTCCAGCACGGGGTACACATCACGGCCACCTACGACGTGGACGGCGACCCGAACACCCCGCAGGACGGCTACTTCGCGGACACCACCGTGAACGCCAGCACCAAGGCCAGCACGCTCACTTACTCGGTCAACAAGAAGAAGGTGAAGGCCGGCGACATCCTCACCGTCCAGGGCAAGGTCACCCTGCCCAAGGGCGAGGAGCAGCAGGGCACCGAGGTCTTCCTCCAGACCTACTGGGAGCAGGAGTCCCACGTGAAGGTGACCACCGAGGACGACGGCTTCTTCGTCCTGTCGGTACGCGTCTCCAGCTACGACGACACGTTCACGCTGCGCACGGCGCCGAGGGACATGTATGTGGCGGGGGTGGAGAAGAAACTCCCGATCACGAACACGTCGCTGTCCAGCAAGTAGCCCGGCAGGGGGCTCAGCAGGGGCTCAGCTCAGAACTGCTGGAGGAAGGCGCGCCAGGTTTCACGGGAGGCGGTGAGGAGGGGGCCGTTCGCGGGGTGCTTGCTGTCGCGGACGGCTCGGCCGTGGTCGGTTGTTTCGGCGACCTCGACGCAGTCACCCTGCTGTCCGGAGTACGACGACTTCCGAAAGGAGCCCACAACCTCAGTCACGATCAGTCTTCCTTCATGCTCCGCAGTGCGCCCCGGATAAGCCGCGCACTTGCCTCCGGCGACAGTGCTGCCGATCGTAGTAGGTCGAACGCGTTGCCGTAAGCCGCAAGATCCTCGGGGGCCTCAAGGACCGAGGTACCCCGCAGGTTTTCCATGGTCACGGCTTCAACGGTTGGTTCGGCGTCAAAGCTGAAGGAGGAGAAGGCCGGAATCGCAGCCACCAGCACTCCTGCGCTGAGCGGCAGCACCTGCACGGTGACGTTCTTCCTCTTCGCGATCTCAAGGATCGCGGACAGTTGCTCCCGGTGGGTCTCAACGCTCACAAACGGGTGTACGACCGCCGCCTCCCAGAAGATGGCGGCATACGATGCCCCGCCTTCCTCGATCTTCGCCTGGCGAGCTTCCCGCACCTTCACCAACTGCTCAAGCACTTCCGGGGCGACAGTGTCGGTCCCCGCGGCGATGATCGCCTCCGCGTAAGCCGGGGTCTGCAACAACCCCGGCACCAGCGTTGGCTGCCACGTGCGGATGTACGTCGCGTCGTCCTCCAACGCGATGTGATCGACGTAGTCCGGCCGGAGGTGCTCAGCATGTTCGAGCCACCAGCCGCGGTTCTTGGAGTGCTTGGCCAAGTCCTCCAGTTTCGCTCGCACTTCGGGGTCTGTGACGCCATACGCATCCAGCAGCAGCCGCACTTCGATGACGCGCGCGGTGACGTGGCCGCTCTCAAGACGGCTGACCCTCGCCTGACTTGCCGCGATGACCTCGGCAGCCTGCGGCTGATCAAGCTTGGCGGCATGCCGGTACTGCCTGAGCGCCGTACCCAAACGCCTGCTTCGTACCGTCGGCCGTCCACCTGCGGGCATGGGACCTCCCCTCTCCTGCGGCAAAGATGCCACACAGACCGGGACTGCGAGAGCACTTCACTCGATCGAGTTAACGACTGAATGCATTCACTTGAACTGCTTGCATAAGCGGAGGACGCGACCGTAGCTTCATGAAGCCGCCACAACGGCGCGCATCTTGACGGCACGTCAGGAGGTACGGCACCCCCATGCCCGTAACCGAGACCTTCCGCATCCCCAAGAAAAGAAGCCACGTCCCCGCCGCACGCCAACGGCTGCGCAAGACCCTCGCCGACTGGGGCATCCCCGCCGAACTCGCCGACTCGGTAACCCTGTTGGCGAACGAACTCGTCACCAACGCCGTGACCCACTGCCGGATCCCCTACGCCGAGATCGAGGTCGCCCTCACCCTCGACGAACCGGAGTTGGTCCTACAGGTATCCGACCCGGACCGGGACAGACTCCCCCAGCCGCACGACTCGACCCCGGACGAGGAAGGCGGCCGCGGCCTCGCACTCGTCGCGGCGCTGGCCGACGACTGGGGGTGCCGGCAGGAGCCGTACGCGAAATGCGTGTGGGCCTTATTCAAGTCGCGGGAGGGCGCACATGTTCCGGCGACTTTATGAGGCACTGACCCGGGTGATCGCGCCCCGAACTCCCTTGAGGGACTTGGACTTCACACAAGCACCCCGCGCACCGGACCCATACGTGTGGCGGCTTCCGACCCCCTACGACGCCCGCTGGCGCCGCTGGTCGAAACGCTCCCGGGCGGCCGCCTACTGCCTGCCGTTCCTGCCCGAAGAAGCGTGCTGGCAGACTCCGCCGCTCCCCCAACTCCCGCCCTGGCAGAGCGAAACCGACCCCGCCCGCCCCTACGTACAGGGCGCAAGTGGCATGTTTGTCCCTCACCGGTGAACCGGGCCGGGCGTGCAGCGCCCCTTCCCACACCACGGAATGCAACCACTCCTGCCGTTGTATTCGCGCGGCGCTTACTCGTTCATCGGGACTTTTCTGCCTCTCGTCGCCTTCGATGAGCGGAATGGAACCCGGTTCAGCTCAGTGCGTCGATGGCCTTCACGATCAGGGTCCGGGCGTCCGCTCCGTAGACGGCCATGCTCCGGAGTTGCTCGAACGCCTTGACGTAGAGCGCGATTTCGGATGGCTGGGTGATATTCACCTCGGCGGACACCAGCTCAACGGACGCGAGTGTGTTGTCGTACACGTCGAACGTTTCCTGCGGCCACAGCACACGCTCGCGAGTAGCCGTGGGGATGATGCCGAACGACACCTGCGGGAGTGCCCCGGCGGTGAGGAGGTAGCCCAGTTGTGCGGCCATCGCCTCGGCATCGCCGAGTTGGTAGTAGAGCACCGCCTCCTCGATGAGGAACACGAAGCGATGGCCCGGCTCATGGATCACCTGCGACCGCCGCACACGTGCCGTGGCAGCCTCCGCCGCGTCGTCGGGAGCCCCGTGGAAGCGTGCGCTCATGCCGAGCAACGCCCGTGCGTATCCCTCGGTCTGCAGCAATCCAGGGATCAACACCGGCGAGTACACACGCAGCAGCTCGGTCGACCGGTACAACTCGACGGCGCTGTCCTGCAGTTTCGCCAGGCCCGCGCGCACTTGCTGCCGCCACTCGCGGTACAGGGAGTCCGCGTGTTGCGAGGCAGCGATCAGGTCCGGGGCCTCATCGGTGTCACCGGTCGCGCGGCACCACAAACGAATGTCCGTGGGTGACGGAGGGGTGCGGGCGTTCTCGATGCGTGAGGTCTTGGCGTGGTGCCAACCACATTGGTCGGCCAGCTCGGTGACCGTCAGACCCGCGTTCTTCCTCAAGTCGCGCAGGCGCCGCGCCACGTTCTCGCGCGCAGCTTGCGCAGAGGAAGACGGAGATATGGACATGAGCTGGCCAACGCTACTTCTGTCAGTGGATCTCGTACATGTCGTGCGAGATTGCGCGTTCCCAGACTGCCTCAAAGGCATCCGAGCACTGCTTGACGATACTCGGCTCGGTGCGCAGTTCCATCGCCGGGTCGGCCCACTCGCCGGCGCCGGTGAAGTGGTTGAAGAGGACCTGCGCCCCGTCGAAGATCCACAGATCCGCACCCGGCAGCATCAGATCCACCGCCCGCGGGCGCGGCAGCCACCGCACCTGCTCGCCGGCCGCCACGTTGACATCCGTACTCCCATGCTCGTAGCGGATGTAGTCGGTGACGGGTTCCGAGACGATACGGGCCCGCCGTACAACGACGCCGCGAGCGACCGCGCCGGAGATCAAGTCGACCCAGGGAGCCCAGTACTCCGAGGTGGGATCGGTGTCCCGCCGCCCTGTGCTCAGCCACTCGTTGAAGTCGTCCGCCTCGTCGCCGACGGCGTACTGATCGCGCATTTCGAGGTGCACGGCGGAGCGCTGCGCGGCCCCCATGAGTTCGTCAAAGTCGGGCACGTTCTGCGGCATCGCAGGCCTCCCTCAGCATCGGCACCAGGCGGGCGGGGACGCGGATCACAGTCTCGTGGGCAGGGATGCCCTCTGCATGCCCGGGCGCCGTGTTCTGCACGCACTGCGCTCGCGTCTCGTCGTCGGCTGTGTAGCTCTGGAGCACGATGTCAGCGTTGTCCGCGTCAACCCATGCGGTTGGGGATCCGTTCTTCTTCGTGTCCGGATCGATCCCGATGAACCGTAAGCGCATGACGACCTCCGATGTCGCAGCAGTGCACTGATGTGCACCAACTTCGGTTAACCAAGAGCATCTCGTCGAAGAGCGAAAAGCAGTCATCAGCCGCTCAAATCGCTGTGCGCACATTGATGCACATCACTGGATCCGCTGCCCTACTCACTCCTAACGTGGGCACGTACGACAAACCCCGCCGAGGAGCACCGCCATGACCCAGGCCGCACCCCACCTCCCGGCCCAGTTGCCCAGCAACTTCGACGCCTGGCTCCTGGATTGCGCCCCGGTCCGCAACTGCGACGTATGCACGGCGAATTGGCACCAGCTCACCGCCTGCAAGCAGTCCGGCGACATCACCCGGGCCACGCGCCACGCCACGGAGATCCGGGATCACGCCTCCGGTGTGCACGCAGGCCCGCAAGGCAAGTGACGCCCCACCAAGAGCGACAGACCCGAAAGAGGACCCATGTTGAACGGCAACGACCTCTACACCCTCGACATCACCGCGGCCTCGTTCACGCAAGCCTGCGGTGGCCCCTGCACCGAAGGCTGCGTCACCCTCGCCCGCATCGGCGACGACGCCTGGGCCCTCGGAGACAGCAAGCGACCCGACGCTCAGCCCCTTCGCTTCACCACCGAGGAACTGAGCGTGGCCGGCATCGACCCGGCGCGGTTCGGTCTGTCTCTCTGAGCCACCCGGTGCACCACCACGCCTACTTGTGGACCGGCCCGAAAGCCCACTTCGACCAGGAGGCGCTACGACGCCCGCCTCACCCCGACCCGCCACCCGCTGGTAGCAGACCCGAACTGACCCAGCGCTACCGCGAAGTCGCCGCCGAGTTCCCGACCTCCGACCTGCCCCCGCTGGAAACGGCGTACTGGCTCCTCAAGCCACACTCCCTCGTGCGCGGCACGTGGCCGGACCCGGAGCCCGCGGCAGCCTGGCTGAGTGACCAACTGACCGCGTACGCACGCCGGTTCGCATCCGAGGCCCAACGCGAGGGCGGCCGGCTCGCCGCCCTCGTCCACTCCGCCGCCGAGCGGCTGCTGTCGGGCGATGACGTATCGCTCGGCTTCTACCTCGAACGTCCCTCGTACCTCTCGCTCGCGCTGGTGACCTGTTCCCCGAATCACCAGAACCGCGAACTGCGCTGCCCGCTAGCCCCCTAGGGCCTGTTCTGAGTTGAGGTAGAGCGTGGCGTCGTGGCTGACCGGGCCTCCGCCGGAGTTGGCGCGGAACGAGTACGTCTTGTCTCCGGCGACTGCGTCCGGCCGGGTCCGGGGACAGCCGACCGGGACACGCGAGCCCACCCCGCGCGCGGCCCATTTCGGCGGCCCACAGCCGGGCCCCGGAGCTTCGGCGCACGGCGCGGCGCTGTTCCGGTCGGCCAGGCCGGACACAGGCTCCGCCGCGGTGGTCGAGGGGGCCGGTCTCCCGCCTTCGACGCTGCCGACCACCGGGGCCGCCACACGGTGGAGCGCGGGGTCCGCTACCCGGCCACCGTCCACATCACGGCCATCAACCCGTGGCTCCACCGGCCTACGCGGTTGTGGCGATCCCGCCGTCGACGGGGATCACGGCACCCGTCAGGTATGCGCCTGCCCGGCTGGCGAGGAACACGGCGACACCCGCCATGTCGTCGTCGCGGCCGATCCGGCGCAGGGGGGCCGATGCCGCGATCGCCTCGCCGAGTTCGTCGAGGGTTGCGGCCATCATCGCCGACGGGAACGGTCCCGGCGCCACGGCGTTCACCGTGACGTGCTGCGGTCCCAGTTCCTTGGCGAGCACTCTGGTGAGTTGATGCAGTGCGGCCTTGCTGCTGGAGTACGAGTAGTTGGGCCGCTGGGGGATGTGGATGGCGGCGATGCTGCCGATGTTGATGATCCGCGCGGGATCGTCGGCGGTGCCCGCCCTGCGAAGTGCCGGCAGCAGCGCCTGGACCAGCCAGAACGGCGACTTCAGGTTGAGGTCGACGACCGTGTCCCAGGCCGCGTCGGGGAACGTCGCCAGCGGCTCGTCCCACATGGCGCCCGCGTTGTTGACGAGGATGTCGAGACGCTCCGAGTCGGCGGCGACGAGGTCGGACAGTCGCCGGCACTCGTCGTGGCGGGACAGGTCGGCGGGGATGGCCCGCACCTCACCGAATGTGGACAGATGTTCCTGCGCCTGAGCGCACGCTTCCGCGTTGCGTGAGCTGATGACCACGCGGACACCCGCCTGGAGAAGGCCACGCGCGATCATCATCCCGATACCTCTGGTGCCACCGGTGACGAGCGCGCGCTTTCCCCTCAGATCGAAAAGTTCCGCGTGCGTCGCGAATTGGTTGTCTGTCACTTGACGTCTTTCCAGTTGGTCGTGCACTGCCTTGCCGTGTCCCTGCATGGAACTCGTCTTCACAGGCGGGTGGGAGTTACTGCTTTTCCAGGTAACGGCAGTACCTCCCAGCACACCGCCGCACGACCTACGGTGGTGATGTGACCGACAGCAAGAGGCATGAGCAGGCCGACGAGGTGCGGGAGTTCCTCAGCACCCGCCGCGCCCGCATTACGCCCCAGCAGGCAGGGCTGCCCGTCTTCGGTCGCAATCGACGTGTGACCGGGTTGCGCCGGGAGGAGGTGGCGCTGCTGGCCGGAATGAGCATCGACTACTACATCCGCCTCGAGCGCGGGAACTTGAGCGGCGCCTCGGACTCGGTGCTGGACTCCCTGTCCCACGCGCTTCAGCTCGACGAGGCCGAGCGGGCCCACCTCTACGACCTGGCCCGCGCGGCCACCGCGTCCGAGCGTCGGCCACCCGCCGCGACGGGGCGGGTCCGACCGGTGGTTCTGCGGATGCTCGACGCGATGACCGACCTGCCGGCCTACATCCGCAACGGGCGGTTCGACATCGTCGCCGCCAACTCTCTCGGTCAGGCTCTGTATGCCCCGGTCTACGATTCCCCGTTGTTCGCGCAGCGTGGTCCGGTCAACACCGCGCGGTTCCTGTTCCTCGATCCTGGTTCGGCCGATTTCTGGCCCGCGTGGGAGAAGGCCGCCAACGACTCGGTCGCCCTACTGCGCACCGAGACGGGCCGCTCGCCGCAGGACAAGGCGCTGACGGACCTGATCGGCGAACTCTCCACGAAGAGCGACGAGTTCGCCCGGCGTTGGGCCAGGCACGACGTGAAGTTCCACCACTCCGGCATGAAGCGACTCCACCACCCGCTCGTCGGGGACCTGGCCCTGCCCTACGAAGCCCTCGATCTGCCCGCTGACCCCGGGCTCCGTATCACCATCTACGCGCCCGAGCCCGACTCACCCGGACGCCAGGCACTCGATCTTCTGGCGAGCTGGGCCGGCTCGACCAAACTCGAGCGCTGACCATCGTCGCCCCGCCGGCAGCGGCTCTCAGCCCTCGTCGCCCTCGTCGCCCTCGTCGCCCTCGTCCTCATCCCCTTCATCGATCCCCTCCAACCGACTCAACGCGTCCGTGATCATGCGCGTAGCGAACTCGGGATCGTCCGCGATGCGGTTGATGTGCTCCGCGAGCAGGAACGTCGTGGCCTCCAGCGGAGTCATCTCCTCCTTGGTCCAGTCCCCGTACTGCTTGCGCCACAGGTTGGGGCTGAGGCCGTTTCCCGCGGCGATGGTCAGGCCGGCCATCATGGGGATGGCCTCGGGCGGGCAGCTCTTGGGCATCATCCGCATCGTGGCCACGAGGGTCGGCACCACGTACTCGATGACGTCCTTGCCCTCGCTCTCGTGGGCCTTCCGCAGCCACGTCATGAACATATAGATGAGCGTGCACGCGCCGTTGATCAGGTCGTCGAGCCCGCCGGGCCCCATCGAGGCGATGAACTGGTCCATCAGCGCCTGCTGTTCGGGGTCGGTCGCGGACTTGCCGTCATGGACGGTCTTGAGCCGGGAGTCGATCATCATGAGCGCCGCTCCCACGTCGCCGACGGGAGCGTACTGGGGGTCGCAGGACGAAGACACGGGATTCCACCTCAGTCGGCCGCTTTGAGTAACTCTTCGTGTTCGTAGAGTAGTTGGCAAGGTGGTGGTACGAGGGCCGCTTCGGCACCTTCGGCGCAACAGTGTGAGCGGTTGCATTGACCGGTTCGCCAACCAAGTGCCTTGGAATTAGAGCCTGTTCGAATTGATTGCGAGGCCGTCCCCCGTCGCCAAAGCTGTCCCCGCACCGATCAGGCGTCCCAGCCCGGTGCAGGGGGGAGAGCCGGTCGTGGCCGACGCGATGGTGGAGCAGGCGCAGAGATTCATCAACAGTTATGACGTCGACGGCATACCGAAGGTGGAGGTCGACGGGAAGACGAGCTGGACGGTGATGTTCGCGCTCACCCGGGCCCTCCAGCACGAGTTGGGCATGACCACCCTGGCCGACAGTTTCGGACCGGCCACGCTGGCGGCGCTTCAGTCCCGCTTTCCGGTCATCGACGCCAACACCCGCAACGGCAACATCTACCGGATCGTGCAGTCGGGCCTGTACTGCAAGGGATACGACGGCGACCAGATCAACGGCGACTACACGGAGCGCGTCTCGGCGTCGGTCGCCAGCCTCAAGCGGAACATGGGCGTCGACGCCGCCTACCCGGGCGACAGCCTGACCCCGAAGGTCTTCAAGGCCCTGCTGACCATGGACGCGTATGTGATCGTCGAGGGCGGCACGGACCCGATACGCAGCGTTCAGCAGTGGCTCAACAGCCGCTACATCGGACGCCGGGACTTCTTCGTGATCCCCTGCGACGGCAACTTCTCGCGGGACGTACAGAAGGCGCTCATCTACGCCATCCAGTACGAGATCGGGATGAGCGACGACGTCGCCACGGGCGCGCTCGGCCCGGCCACCAAACAGGGGTTGCGCCAGCACACCGTGGCCGAGGGCTCCACCGGCACCTGGGTCGCCCTGTTCAGCGCGGCGATGCTCTTCAACCGGCGGCCCGGTGTCTCCTTCGCCACCGCCTTCGACGCCCAACTCGCCTCCAGGGTGCGGGACTTCCAGAGTTTCGTACGGCTCACCGTCAACGGCCAGGGAGACTTCCCCACGTGGGCCTCCCTGTTGGTGTCCACCGGCGACAACACCCGCCCGGGCACCGCCTGCGACACCATCACCGAACTCACCGCCGCCCGCGCCGCGGCCCTGTACACGGCCGGCTACCGCTACGTCGGCCGCTACCTCTCCAACGTCCCGGGCTCCACCCTCAACAAGCAGCTCCAGCCGGGCGAGTTGAAGGTCATCGCCGCGCACGGGCTGAGCGTCTTCCCGATCTACCAGACCTACGGCGGCGAGGCGGCGTACTTCCGCCGGGAGCAAGGCATCGCCGACGCCCACGCCGCGATCGAGCGCGCCCGCCACTACGGCTTCAAGTCCGGCACCCGCATCTACTTCGCCGTCGACTTCGACGCCCTCGACTACGAGGTGACCGACAGCGTCCTGCCGCACTTCCGCGGCATCAAGGCCACCATGGACGAGTACGGCCCCGAGTACCGCATCGGCATCTACGCCCCGCGCAACGTGTGCAGCAGGGTCGGCGCGGAGGGGCTGACGTCGGCCAGCTTCCTGTGCGACATGTCGACGGGCTTCTCGGGGAACCTCGGTTACCCGCACCCCGCGGACTGGTCGTTCGACCAGATCGCCACGATCTCCGTGGGCAGTGGCGACGGCGCGATCTCCATCGACAACGACATCGTCTCCGGCCGGGACGAGGGGCAGAGCAGTTTCCTGGAGGAGGACGACGACAGCCATCTCGACGGCCGGTTCGACACGTTCTTCCGGGACGTGCTGCTCACCGACGTACAGAACTACTTCGTCAACTCCATGGGAGTGCCCGAGCAGGGCGGCGAGGGCAGCATGGCCTACAGCACCCGCAGCACCACCCAGTCCCTCCAGGTGGTGCTGGACCTCGACTGGCTGATCACCTCCCTCTCGCGCACCTACGGCATGCGCAAGGCCCTGATCCAGTGCCCGCTGTTGTGGGAGATCAGGGCGTACAACATCGCGGACAAGGCCGCGGACGACGCCGTGGAAGCCGGTCTCTCCGACGAGAGCAGCACCGGCCTCGGCCAGATCCGCGCGCACACCGGCATCGGCGCCCGCAACTACTGCGTGGACGCGGGCATCATCACCGGCCGCATCATGAACGCCGACAACCCCGACGACCTCAGCACCATGTGGCACAGCCTCCACGACGACGACGTGTACAACGTCAGCACGATCCCGGCCGTACTCGTCCAGGGCGCGGCCCTCGTCGGCGTCGCGCGTCCCTCCGTCACCAGCAGCGACGACGACAGCCGGCAGATCATGGGCCGGTACAACGGGACCGGCGAGGGCGCCATCCGCTACGGGAACGCGATGATCGGCCTCTACGCCGTCTTCGAGAAGTACAACAGCCTCTTCCGCGACTGACGCGCCCCTCGCCTCGCCTCTCTTTTCCGTCGACCCCGGAGCCTCGCCATGTCCCTACCCAGCCCTGCCCCGACCCGGCGCGTGCTGCTGCGCACGGCCACCGGACTCGCCTGCGCCGTCGTGGCGTTGCCCGGACTCGCCACCTCCGCGACGGCAGCGGACGGGCCCTCCCCCCTGGCCCATCCACGCACCGGCGCCACCAGCGCGAACGGCTGGCCCATGGAGAAGGGCGCCGACATCGGCGGCGCCGTATGGACCAGAGCCATACCCGGCACCGGCGCCCGCGTCGCGATGCGGGTCGGCGCCGTCTCCGCCGTGCTCGTCCATGTGATCAGCCGCTACCACTACGAGATCGCGGCGCTCGGGCCGGACGACGTCCAGGGCTTCCAGGCACCCCGGGGCCTGACCGGCTTCCGGACCAACTACGCCTCCGGCACCGCGATCGCCATCCTCCCGGGCGCCCATCCGCCGGGCGCGACCGGCACCCTCTTCCCCGCGCAACGCGCCGCCATCGCCGACATCGTGGCCGACTGCGCGGGCGTGGTGCGGTGGGGCGGCACCTTCAACACCCCCTACGAGGCCCACTTCCAGATCGACGTCCCGCCGTCCGACGCCCGCCTCACGCGCCTCGCCGACCGCATCGGACGCCGCAACCTGACGCTCGGCCAGGGCTCGGGAACGTACGCCCTGCGCGGCTGAGACATCCCCGACCACGACCGTCACCACGACCATCACCACGACCGTGTTTCTACGACCATGAGGAGAAACCCGTGAGGAAAACAGCGAAGTCGTTGACCGCCACGTTCGCCGTCTTGGCCGCGTCCGTCGCCACGGCCCTGGGCGTCACCGCCGCCCCGGCCTCCGCCGCCCCGTCCGGGGCGCAGTACGACACGGCCTGCAACGTCACCTACTCCTACATCGAGGCCGGAACCCACCACGGCGCCGGTGTGGTGAACTACTGCCGTCTGTGGGGCGGCAGCATCGGAGTGCGCTCGGCACCGGGGTCCAGCACCCTCGTGGGCACCGTCAACAGCGCCAACAGCAACTGGTTCCGCGGCGACACCCTGAGCTCCCAGTTCTGCTCAGGCAGCTACTGCAACGACGCCTGGGCCTTCACCGAGGCGGACAACGGCAACTGGGGCTGGGTCCCGGAGGTGTACTTCTCCAGCTCCAACACCTCATGGGACCCGAACCTCCGCGCCTGCAGCAGCAACGCGAATCTCTGCGCCCCGTTCTAGGGCCACAACGTAGGAACTCCCGCTTCTCGGCTACCGGCTGAGCCGCCGGAACCTCCGTACCGCCAGCGGCAGGAACAGCAGGGTCAGCGCGGCCGGCCATGCCCCCGCGAGCAGTAGCGCGTGCTGTTCCGGCCAGGACGTGCCCTGGCCGGTCGGCGCGCCGAAGAGGGCTCGGGTGGCGCCGGCCGTCGAGGAGAGGGGGTTCCAGAGGGCGGCCTGGCCGAGCCAGTGGGGCATCTGCTGCGGGGAGACGTAGATGCTGGAGATCATCGTCAGCGGGAAGACGATCGCGAAGAGGCCGCCCACCTGCTCGGGGCCGGGCAGCAGAAACCCCAGCCAGACGCCGACCCAGATGAGAGCGAAGCGCAGGGAAAGCAGCAGGACGACGGCCTTCGCGAAGCCGAGCCCCGACCCCGGTTCCGGGCGCCAGCCCATGCCGTACGCCGTGGCCATCATGATGCCCAACTCCGCGCAGGAGACGACGAGATCGGTCGCACCGCGCCCGGCCACCACCGCGGACGGCGCCATCGGCATGGAGCGGAACCGGTCGATGACCCCCTTCTTGGAGTCGTTCACGAAGATCGTCGCCGTGGAGACGAACCCCATGGCGACCGTCATCACGAACATCCCCGGCATCAGGAACGCCTTGTAGTCCCCGCCGCCCGGTACCTGGATGGCCTTGCCGAACACGTACCCGTACAGCAGCACGGACAGGATCGGGAAGCCCAACTGCCAGAGGATGCTGACCGGTTGACGCCGGTAGTGGGTCAGCCCGCGGCGGACCACGTTCCAGCAGTCGGCGACCGTCCAGAACAGCCGGCCGTGCTGGGGACGTCTGCGGTACGTGCGCCCGGTCACCCCGTCCGCCGTCGACACACCGCCGCTCATGCCACCACCGCCCCCTCGATCTCCTCGACCGGCTCCGGCTCTTCCTCCGTACGACGGCCCGTCAGCCGTAGGAACACATCGTCCAGGCTCGGTCGGCGCAGACCGATGTCCTCCACCGGGACGCCGAACTGCTGGAGGAACCGGGCCACTTCGGTCAGGGAGCCAACCCGGTCGGCCACGGGTGCGTGGACCCGCAACTCCCCCATGTCGGCCTCCGGCTGGCCGCCGTGGGCGACCCGGGCGACCGCCTGCAACGCGTAGGGGATGTGGGCGGGTTCGCGCACCACGACCTCGACGCGGTCACCGCCGACGCGGTTCTTGAGACCGTCGAGGGTGTCGTCGGCGATGGCGCGGCCCTGGTCGATGACGGTGATGCGGGAGGCGAGCCGGTCGGCCTCCTCCAGGTACTGGGTGGTGAGGAGGACCGTCGTACCGTCGGCCACCAACTGCCGTACCGCTTCCCAGACTTCACCCCGGCTGCGCGGGTCGAGGCCGGTGGTCGGTTCGTCCAGGAAGAGGACGGCCGGGGCGAGGATCATCGACGCGGCGAGGTCCAGGCGCCGCCGCATACCACCGCTGTAGCCACCGGCGCCCTTGTCGGCTGCGGCCTCCAGGTCAAACTGGCGCAGGAGTTGGGCCGCCCTCAACTTGGCCCGCCTGCGCCCCAGATGGAAGAGCCGGCCGAACATCTCCAGGTTCTGCCGGCCGGTGAGGATCTCGTCGATCGCCGCGTACTGCCCGGTCAGCCCGATCCGGGACCGCACCTGGCGCGGCTGCCGGGCCACATCGAGACCGGCGACGGACGCCCGGCCGCCGTCGAGCCGGACGAGCGTGGAGAGGATGCGCACGGCGGTGGTCTTGCCGGCGCCGTTCGGGCCGAGCAGACCGTGCACGGTGCCCTCGCGGACGGCCAGGTCGAAGCCGTCGAGGGCGCGTTTGTCGCCGTAGCGCTTCTCCAGCCCTTCGGCCCACACGACGTATTCGCCGCTCATCGGTCCCTCCTCCCCACTCCCTGTTCCCCGCTGACTCCGAACTGAGTGCACCGTATCCGATAACGCGTACGGTGTACTCGGTTTCGATGCCCGGGATCTACACTCCCCCCATGACGAGCAGGCCGGCGAACGGGACCGCGAACGGGACGGATTCCAGCGGCAGTGGTGACATCGACCGCACCCTCGAACTGCTGTGGGACACCGGCCCCCGCCCCAGCCGAGGCCCGAAACCCGGCCTGAGCGTCGACCGGATCGTGGACACGGCCATCCACATCGCGGATGCCGAGGGACTCGACGCGGTCTCCATGCGCCGCGTCGCCACCGAGTTGGGCACCGGCGCGATGTCCCTGTACCGGTACGTCCCCGGGAAGGCCGAACTCCTCGACCTGATGCTGGACCGCGTCCGCTTCCCCGAGCGCCCCAACGGCGATACGGACACGGGCAGTTGGCGTGCCGCCCTGGAGAGCGCGGCCCGCGACGCGCTCGCCGTCCACCGCCGCCACCCCTGGCTGCTGCGCGTCAACCAGTCACGTCCGCTGCTGGGCCCCCGCGCCCTCGCCACCCTGGAACACCTGCTCGGCCGTATCCGCCCGATGGGCCTGACCGACCCGGAACTCGTCTCGACGGTCGTCATGATCGACGGGTATGTCGTCGGCGCCGCCCGCACCCAGGTCCACCAGGAGGAGGCGGCCCGCAGCACCGGCCTGAGCGACGCGGAGTTCTACGGCGCCCAGGTCCCGGCGCTGGAGAAGGCCATGGCGACCGGCGCCTACCCCACCCTCGCGTCCCTCTCCCCCGACACCTTCGCCTTCACGGCGGGCTTCGACCACTTCGAGTTCGGGCTGGGGCGCATCCTGGACGGGCTGGAGGTCCTGGTCCAACAGCGCGGCGAGGCAGGGTAGTTCAGCTACGACGGCTCCGGCGCCGCAGCCCGAACACCACCCCGCAGATGACCACGACGGCCACGGCACCCACCTTCACGTTATTCCCCGTGCCACCGCCACTACCATCGCCACTCGCCGAACTCCCGCCCTCGGAAGGCGACTTGGAGGAACCCGAGCTACCGCCCGGGACATCCTCGGCCTGCACGGGACTATCAGTGCCCTCACTCCCGTACATCAGCTTGGTCCCGTCGGCGGAGTAGCTGACGGACTCCCCCTGCCCCTGCAACGGCACGTCGAGACGGCCCTCGCGCTTGATCTTCCCGCCGTTCCAGTCGTAGTAGACACCGCCGAAGTAGCCGCGTACGGCGAGCTGTTGGCCGTCGGGTGAGAAGGCGGCGTCGGTGGCCCAGAGGTCGACGGCGGCGATGGGCTTGAAGTAGTTGGTGCCCGAGGAGGAGAGCGTGGCCGGGCCCTCGAAGAGGTGGCCGCCGTCCTCCTTCTTGTCGATGATGTAGACCCGCCCGGTCTTGGGGTGCACGATCAGCGACTCGGCGTTGCGCGCCCCGTCCGAGTACTTCACGACGTACTGCGTGGCCCGGATCGTCTGGTCCTTGAGCACCTTCGGCTCGGGCAGCTTGTAGATCCAGACGTAGGGCCAGGTCCCGTCGAGGTTGTCGCCGATGTCGCCGACGTAGATCTCGTTGTCCGGGCCGATGGAGATGGCCTCGACGTCACGCGGCTTGCCGACCCCGCTGAACGTGACCGTGGCGACCGTCTTTCCGGTACTGCTGTCGACGGCGTAGATGTACGGGCCGTCGTTGCTGTCGTTGTGCGTCCAGTAGATGCCGGGGTGCAGGTGCGAGGCGGCGAGCCCGCTGGACTCGGTGATCCGGGAGTCCTCGATCGTGAACCCCTTGTCGCCCTTGCCGCCACCGTCGTCGGCGGGGGCTGCTGCTGCGGGGAGGGCGAGCGCGCCGACGAGGAGGCCGGCGCCGAGGAACGCGAGGAAGCGACGCATGCCCCAAGCCTGCCAGGCGGTGCGGCCAGGTGACGTGGTGGGCCGGTGGCGTGGTGGGCCTCACACCGCACCCGTTCTGTCGATCGGCGATCGATCGTCCATCATGAGCGGATGCTCAGGTTCATGCCCGTAGGCGACTCCATGACGATCGGGAGCGCGGGCGAACACACATGGCGCTACCGGATCTGGCAGCACCTGCGCGCGACCTACGGCGGCCCGTTCGCCGTGGTCGGCCCGCGCGAGACGCTGTACGACAAGGCGACGGACACGCCCACGTCGTACGAGTACGCCGACCCCGACTTCCCGCATTTCCACCTCGCCGGCTGGGGCGAGGGCTGGCTGCACATGGCCCCGCTGATCGGCGAGGCGGTGCGCACACAGCGGGCGAACGTCCTGCTGGTCTCGCTCGGCCTGATCGACCTGGGCTTCTACACGAACGCGCCCCAGACGGCCGACAACCTGCGCTCCTTCGTGGCGGAGGCCCGCGCCGCCAAGCCGTCCATACGGATGGTGTTCCTGCCGGTGATCCCGAACGTCCGCGCCCGGACGGACACCCCCTTCGCCACCGAGGTCGCCCTCTTCAACGAACTCCAGGCAAAGGCGGTCGCCGACCTGGACGACCCACGCTCCCCCCTCCTCCTGGCCTCCCTCCCCGACGCGTACGACGTCACCCACGACACCTACGACGGCACCCACCCCAACGCCTCCGGCGAACACCGCATCGCCGGGGCGTTCGCGGGGGCGATGCATCAGGCGTGGGGGCTGGGCGGGGAGTACGGGGAGTACGACGGCTCGGACTCGATCCCCGACACGAGCAACCCGGCGCACTCTCGCGCCTCCGGCAGAAGGTCCTCCCACCGGTCCTCGCGGCGCCCGAGGTAGCCGTCCCGCGCCAGCTCCAGCACGGGCCGGTGCGCCACCGGGAGCCGTTCGAGCGCCCAGTCGGCAGCACCGTCCTTGGACCGGATGGTGCCGGTGGCGAGGGTGGTCCAGACCCGGGCGAGGGTCAGCAGGACGTTGCGGGTGTCGGTGTCCAGGTCGTCCATGAGCCCCGGCACCCCGGCGAGGATCCCGCGCAGCAGGTCGGCGTGCGGGACGGGGTCGAGAAGTTCGGCGGGCGGCGGACCGTGCAGCGGGGCGTCCCCGAGCAGCGCCATGGTGAGCAACGGCGCGAGATCGGGGCTCACTTCACGCTCCGGTACGACCCCGCACTCGAACCCGGCCCGCAGCCATTCCCCGTACAGGAACTCGCAGTTGGGTGGATACCGCCAGGGCCGTACCTCGTCCTGTACGACGACGATCAGCTCGACGGGTCGGCTGCCCCCACCGGAGACCGCCATCAACTCACCCACCAACGACCGGCGTTGATCCTGACTCATCCGCCGCCGCACGACGACGAGCACATCGAGATCACTGTCCGGCCGCAGGCCACCACCACCGACTACGGCCGACCCGTGCAGACAGACCCCGAGCAGATCGTCCCCGAACACCCCCCGGACGAGGGGCAGTAGCCGGTACCGGGCGATCCACTCCTCGTTGAGGCGGTCGGCCTGGCGGTGGTGACTGGGGGTGAGCTGCTGCCCTCCGGGCGGGAGACAGGTTCCGAGTCCGAGGAAGTCGAGGACGCCGTGGGTGGCGGCGGACGGATCGGCGGCGAGGTCCTCGTACCGGAGCCGGTACGGCTCAATGCCGTAGGTCTCGAACCACCGTTCCCACCCGGCGTTGTGCTCCTCGATGGTCCGCATGGTGCGGGTGAGGGCGTCGCGGTCGAAGCGCGGCCGCCCCCTCGTGGGGTCCCCTCCCCCTCCGATCTCGCCCTTCCCTCCGATGAACCAGACACCGGTCTGCTCGGCCCGCAGCCAGGACACCGCTTGGGCGAGGATGTCGTCCCGGCGCAGATGAACGAACCTGACCGGCCCGAACTCCCGCTCCAGCAGCCGCAGTTCGTCCCCGGCGAGGTCGGGGTGCAGGTCCTCGAGTCTGTGGGTCAGCTCGGCCTGCGTCCCCCACATGAGCTTGGCCCCGAAGACCCCGTTGCCGGTCCGGCCCGCCGCCAGTGCGGCCCTCACGAAGTCGCCGTAGTCCAGGGCCCCTTGGGACGTGTGCCCGATCCCCCACCGCTCGGCCCACGCCACCTCGTCCGGCACCCGGAAGTAGGCCTGCGGGTGTCCGGCGACGCCGGTGGAGTCGAGCAGACCGAGGAGGAGGGAGCTGCCGGTTCGGGGGGTGGCGCAGATGAGGTAGGTCTGTTTGTCCGTCGGGTGGGTCACGGGGGACAGGGTCGGGGATGGAGGCGGGGGCGGCAAACCGGATATCGACGGTCGATGGCGTGATCGCTGCGTTACGGGGTCACCGTGCGTATCGTTGTACCGCGCGGCTGCACTCGTTCATGGGGGCAGCCGGGGAGGAGCGCCAGATGACCGTCCTGGAAGACAGGGTCGAGATCGACATGGCCGACGAGAACACCGAGCGCTTGGACGAATGGTTCGAGCGGCTTGAGCGACTGCCGGTCCCCGAGGGATACAAGGTCGAGGTCGTCGGGGGCTACGTCTACATGACTCCGCAGCGGGACATCCACTGGGAAACCATTCGCGAGATCCTCTGGGCTCTCGAGGACCGTTTCGGCAGGCGGCACGCACGGATTTTCTCCGATGTCCGGGTCGACTTCCCCGGTCACCAGAACGGCTTCTGCCCCGACGTGGCCAAGTTTCGCGACGGCGCGGCGAAGGACAAGGCGGGCCGCTGGCAGTACGCGGACATCGAGTTCGTCGGAGAGGTCATCTCGAAGGGGACGGCGCCCAATGACTACGGGCCCAAGAAAACGGCCTACGCGGTCGCCGGGATCCCCGTTTACCTCGTCGCCGATCCTTACCAGGGCAGGTGCACCCTCTACACCGAGCCCAAGAACGGCGACTACCAGTGCGAGTTGCGGGTCGAATACGGAACCGACGTCGACCTGACCACCACCCCCCTGGGCTTCACTCTCAAGACCGACGACTTCCCCCGCGACTGACCCCCCTTGCGTAGAGCGCACTCGAAGTCGTTGGCTAGTCACTCATGAAGTACACGCAGCTCGGACGCACAGGCCTCAAGGTCAGCCGGCTCGTCCTCGGGACGATGAACTTCGGTCCGCAGACCGACGAGGCGGACAGTCACGCGATCATGGACGCGGCACTGGACGCCGGTATCAACTACTTCGACACCGCGAACGTGTATGGCTGGGGTGAGAACAAGGGGCGGACCGAGGAGATCATCGGGAGCTGGTTCGCCAAGAGCCCCGTCCACCGCGACAAGGTGGTCCTCGCCACCAAGGTCTACGGCAATATGGCCGCCGAGGGCGACGCCTGGCCCAACCACGACAAGCTCTCCGCCGTGAACATCCGGCGGGCCGTCGACGCCAGCCTCAAGCGGCTCGGGACCGACTACATCGACATCTACCAGTTCCACCACGTCGACCGGGCCACGCCTTTCGAGGAGATCTGGCAGGCGATCGACACCCTCATCCAGCAGGGCAAGATCCTCTACGTCGGGTCCTCCAACTTCCCCGGCTACAAGATCGCCCAGGCCAACGAGATCGCCGCCCGCCGCGGCGGCACCATCGGCCTCGTCAGTGAGCAGTGCCTCTACAACCTCGCCGAGCGCCGCGCCGAGATGGAGGTCATCCCGGCCGCGCAGGAGTACGGCCTCGGGGTCATCCCCTGGTCGCCGCTCCAGGGCGGTCTGCTGGGCGGGGTCATCAGGAAGGAGATCCAGGGCGGACGCCGTGCCTCCGGCCGGGCCGCCGACACCCTCGCCAACCCGGCCTCACGTGCCCAGATCCAGGCCTACGAGGATCTCCTCGACAAGCACGGCATCGAGCCCGGCGAGGCAGCGCTGGCCTGGCTGCTGACCCGTCCCGGTGTCACCGGCCCGATCGTCGGCCCCCGCACCGCCGAGCAACTCGACTCCGCGCTGCGCGCCGTGGAACTGGACCTGAGCGAGGAACTCCTCGCCTCGCTGGACGAGATCTTCCCGGGACCGGGCCCGTCTCCCGAGGCCTTCGCCTGGTAATGCCGTGAGGGCAGGCGTCCCTTCGGGGACGCGGGTTCAGGGACGCGGGTTCAGGGAGGCGGGTTCAGAGGCGCGGGTTCAGAGGCGCGGGGCTGTGACATCGAGTGGCGCAGTCCCCGCGCCTTCTGCGCCCCCCGCGCCTCCCGCGTCTCTCGTCGCGTCAGTCCCCCCCGTCCTCACCGACCGACCGCAGCCGCCACCGCAACCACGACGAACAACAGCACAAGCGCACCGGCCATGATCCGGTTCCGGGTTTTCGGGTCCACGTACCCGAGCCTAACCGCCCACCCCGAACCCCCAGCGGGCGACCGCCTCGTACCGCGGTTGCTCCCCCTGGACCCCGGACCTAGGCAGGTCACTCCGCACGAGGACCAGCTCGTCCACCGTCCACGCCCGGCCCGCGAAATCACCGAGCCGGTCGAGATACGGCCGTACGTCCACCGCTTCCCGGCTCCGGGCCAGGGTGAGGTGGGCGCGGTAACGCCGGTGGTCCCCCATCTCCACCCCGGCCTTCCGCCCCGCCGCCTCACACCGGGCCGCCAGCAGCCGCAGGTTCGCGAGATCCCCCTCCGCCCCCGCCCACAACGCCCGCCCGTGCCCGAACTGCCCGCCCCCGCGCACCGCCAGCCCGAACGGCTCGGTCCGCCGCGCGGCGCGCTCCAGGCGGGCCGACAGTTCCACTACGACGCCGTCGTCGACCTCGCCGTAGAAGGCGAGGGTGAAGTGCCAGCCGGGGCGGCCGGTCCAGCGCAGGCCGTCCGCGCCCGGGAGGGTCTTCAACTCGGCCACTGTGGAAGCGAGTTCGGCGGTGACGTCCTCCGGGGGAAGTACCGCGGCGAAGAGTCTCATGCGGCTCAGCCTGCCACCATGAGGACATGGCTATCAGCATCAGAGACGGCGGCCCCGACGACATCCCCGCGATACTCGGCATGCTCGACAGCGCCGTGGCCTGGCTGGTCACACAGGGCCGCACGGGGCAGTGGGGCAGCACGCCGTGGTCGGCGGACCCGAAGGCCGTGGCGATGGTGGAGCGCTACATCACTCAGGGCTCCCCCTACATCGCCGAGATCGACGGCACCCCGGCCGGCACGCTCACCCTCACCGACTCACCGGGCCCGTATCTCAAAGCCGCCGACGAACCCGAGCGCTACATCCACCTCCTCGCCTCCGACCGCCGCTTCAAGGGCCACGGCGTCGGCAGCGCGCTACTGACACACGCGGCGGAGACCACTCGGCGAGCCGGAATCTCCCTGCTCCGAGTGGACTGCTACGCGGGCGACGACCGCAAGCTCGTCGCCTACTACGAGAACAACGGGTTCACCGCGACGGAGGCCTTCACGGTCGGCGAGGATGCCTGGCCGGGGCAGGTGCTGGCGCGGAGGGTGTAGCTCCGCCCTCCGGACCAAACCGGGTTGGCCGGACGAGCCGGTTGTCGGACGGACAGACGGTCGGGCGGACGGTCGTCTGGTCAGACGGGGCGAGCCGAAAGGACGGACGGCCAGGACGGACGGGCAGGACAAGTCGGGCCAGACGGCCGGGCGGGACAAGCCGGGCGGACGGTCGGACAGATCGGGCCGACCTGATCCGGCCAGCCGGACGGGGCAAACAGACTGGCCGGACGGCCAGACAGTCGGCCTGGGGCCAAGCGGGTTGGACAGGTCAGGCCAGTCGGACGGGCCGGAAGTCACACGGCCGTAGCCAGTTCCTCCCGGCGTTGTCCCGGGACGAACCGCACCTGCGGGTGGCCGTCATGCCGGCCGCCCGTGAGGCGCAGGTCACCGACGCGGGTAAGGACGAGGCCGATGGTGACGGCCGAACCTGCGGCGATGGCGCCGCCGACCACGAGGCCCGCCCGAACGCCGTACACGTCGGTGATCCAGCCGGCGATAGGGCGCCTATGAACGAGCCGGACCGGACCGAGACGGATGGCGGGACAGGTCGGGCCGACCGGACGGGACGGCCGGGCAGGTCAGGCCGCCCAGGTCGGGCCCAGCCGAACGGACGGGGCAGACAGGCCGGACGACCGGACTGCCGGTCGTTCGGCCGAACCTGCCAGGACCGACGTCACACAGCCGTCGCCAATTCCTCCCGGTCCCGCCTAGGGACGAACCGCACCTGCGGATGCCCGCCCTGCCAGCCCACCGTCAGGCGTAGGTCGCCGACGCGGGCCAGGACCAGGCCGATGACGATCGCCGCGCCCGCGGCGATCGCGCCGCCGGACGCGAGGCCCGCTCGGACTCCGTATGTGTCGGTGACCCAGCCGGCGATGGGGGCGCCGATGGGTGAGCCGCCCATGAACACCATCATGTAGAGGGCCATCACGCGGCCCCGCATGGCGGGGTCGGTGCCCATCTGGACGGTGGTGTTGGCGGTGACGTTGACCGTCATGCCGAACATGCCGACGGGGACCATGAGCAGGGCGAACAGCCAGAGGGAGGGGGCCGTCGCCGCGACCAGCTCCAGCGTGCCGAAGGCCACCGCCGCGCCGATCATCACCCGCATCCGGGCCGTGCCGCGCCGGGCCGCGAGGAGGGCGCCGGCCAGGGAGCCGACCGCCATGAGGGTGTTGAAGAGGCTGTAGGAGCCTGCGCCCGCGTGGAAGACGTCGTTCGCGAAGGCCGAGAGAAAGACCGGGAAGTTGAAGCCGAAGGTGCTGATGAACCCGGCCAGGACGATCGTCCAGACGAGGTCGGGGCGCCCGGCGACGTACTGGAGCCCTTCCCGCAGTTGGCCCTTGCCGCGTGGGGCGCGCTCGACCGTGCGCAGTTCGCGCGCCCGCATCATCAGCAGGCCGGCGATCGGCGCGACGAAGGACAGGCCGTTGGCGACGAACGCCCAGCCGGTGCCGACGCCGGTGATCATGACGCCCGCGACGGCGGGGCCGATCAGGCGGGCGGACTGGAAGTTGGCCGAGTTGAGGCTGACCGCGTTCTGCAGTTGGCCGGGGCCGACCATCTCGGAGACGAAGGACTGGCGGGCCGGGTTGTCGACGACCGTGGCGAGGCCGACGGCGAAGGCGGCGACGTAGACGTGCCAGACCTGGACGTGGCCGGAGAGGGTGAGGAAGGCGAGCGCCAGGCCGGTGAGGGCCATCGCGGACTGGGTGACGAGCAGCGTGGGGCGCTTGGGCAGCCGGTCGACGAGGACACCGCCGTAGAGCCCGAAGAGCAGCATCGGCAGGAACTGGAGGGCTGTCGTGATACCGACGGCGGCCGAGGAGCCGGTGAGGCTCAGGACCAACCAGTCCTGAGCTATGCGCTGCATCCAGGTGCCGGTGTTGGAGACGACCTGGCCGATGAAGAACAGGCGGTAGTTCCGGATCTTCAGCGAGCTGAACATCGAGGACTTACCAGTGGTGTCAGGGGCGGGCAGGGAATCGGGAGTGGCTGGCGCGGGGGCGGAGTCTGCTCCGGGTCCCGAACTCAAAAGGTCGCCTCCTACATAGAGCGTGGTTACAGATGTGCGAGTTTCTCCAGCACGGGGGCGGCGGCGACGATCTTCGCCCACTCGTCCTCGTCGAGGCCGTCGACCAGACCGGCCAGGAACGCGTTGCGCTTGCGGCGGCTCTCTTCGAGCATCGCCTCGGCCTGGGGGGTCTTGGTGACCACCTTCTGGCGCCGGTCCTCGGGGTGCGGTTCGAGCTGGACCAGGCCCTTGGCTTCGAGCAGCGCGACGATGCGGGTCATCGAGGGCGGCTGCACATGCTCCTTGCGAGCGAGCTCGCCAGGGGTCGCACTGCCGCAGTTGGACAAGGTGCCCAGCACCGACATCTCGGTGGGGCTCAGTGACTCGTCGACCCGCTGGTGCTTGAGTCGACGGGACAACCGCATCACGGCTGATCGCAGGGAGTTCACAGCGGCAGCGTCGTCGCCATGGGTTAGGTCCGGCATGTTCTTTAGCTTAACTCATTACTCTCGCTAAAGACCACTCGAACACGCCAGAGTGCCCGTGACCCTGACCACTGAACCCTTCCATCACCCATATGAGTGATCCGCGAGCGGAACGTGACACGGCGCCCGGGACCGCCCCCGACCCTCGTCTTCATGGGGACCAGCGTGCTCAGCCTGCGGATAGACGGGGAGCTGCTCGAACGGCTCCGGCCCCATGCGGCGAAAAGGGGAATGAGCGTCCAGGACTATGTGGTCCGGACGCTCATTCGGGACGACTTCGACGAGCGGTTCCAGAGCGCCGTCGAGGAGACAGAGAAGTTCTACGGGGTCACGTGACCCGCACCGGTCAGGTCAGACCCAGGGCCGGCATCAGGTAGTAGAAGCCGAACACCGCCGCCACGACGTACATCGGCACCGGGACCTCCCGGCCCCGGCCCGCCACCAGGCGCAGCACCACGAAGGTGATGAAGCCCATGCCGATGCCGTTGGTGATCGAGTAGGTGAACGGCATCATCACCATCGTGATGAAGGCCGGGATCGCGATCGTGTAGTCGGCCCAGTCGATCTCCTTGACGGAGCCCGCCAGGATCAGGAAGCCCACCGCGAGCAGCGCGGGGGTGGCCGCCTGGGAGGGGACCATCGTGGCGATGGGCGTCAGGAACAGCGCCACGGCGAAGAGGGCGCCGGTGACGACGTTCGCGAAGCCGGTGCGGGCTCCCTCACCGACACCGGCCGTGGACTCCACGAAGCAGGTGGTGGCGGAGGAGGAGCTGGCGCCGCCCGCGGCGACCGCGATGCCGTCGACGAAGAGGACCTTGTTGATGCCGGGCATGTTGCCCTCGCCGTCGGTCAGCTTCGCCTCGTCGCTGATGCCCATGATCGTGCCCATCGCGTCGAAGAAGCACGACAGCAGGACCGTGAAGACGAACAGGACGCCGGTCAGCACGCCGACCTTGGAGAAGCCGCCGAAGAGGCTGAACTTGCCGATCAGCCCGAAGTCGGGGGTGGCGACCGGGTTTCCGGGCCACTTCGGGGTGGTCAGACCCCAGGAGGGGATCGTCGCGACCGCGTTCACGATCACCGCGAGGACGGTCATCGTGACGATCGAGATGAGGATCGCGCCGGACACCTTGCGGACGATCAGGCCGAGCGTGAGCAGCACACCGAGGATGAAGATCAGGACCGGCCAGCCGTTGAGGTGACCGTCGGCGCCGAGCTGGAGCGGGACGGTGGTCTGGGCGGCGTCCGGGATGCGGCTGATGAACCCGGAGTCCACGAGCCCGATCAGCATGATGAACAGGCCGATACCGATCGAGATGGCCTTGCGCAGGCCGTAGGGCACCGCGTTCATGACGCGCTCGCGCAGCCCGGTGGCGACCAGCAGCATCACGACCAGGCCGGCCAGGACGACCATGCCCATCGCGTCCGGCCATGACATGCGGGGCGCGAGCTGGAGGGCGACGACGGAGTTCACACCCAGTCCGGCGGCCAGCGCGATCGGGACGTTGCCGATGACACCCATGAGGAGGGTGGTGAAAGCGGCCGTGACGGCGGTGGCGGTGACCAGTTGGCCGTTGTCGAGGTGGTGCCCGTACATGTCCTTCGCGCTGCCCAGGATGATCGGGTTCAGCACGATGATGTACGCCATCGCAAAGAAGGTGGCGAAGCCGCCCCGGACCTCGCGCGCGAGCGTGCTGCCCCGTTCGGAGATCTTGAAGTAGCGGTCGAGGGCGGTCTGCATTGGATGTTCCTACGAGCAGAAGTGGACAGACGGAAACCGTTTCAGTATGAACATATGAAGACGTCAGCGCTATCTCCGCGCGTAGACCGTGCAAGGATCAACGGCTCTTGCGGTGCCTCGTAAGCTGTGCCCATGGCGAAGTGGACACCGACACACGAGGCACCGGAGCCCCTGGAGGGCCCGATCGTCCCGACCATCATCGGCGGCACGATCCTCTGGTTCGTCCTCTTCCTGGTCCAGCTCCCGTTCTACGGCTGGTTCGACGACCACGGCCATCTGTGGTGGCTGTGGACCTGCCTGGCCGGGGCCGGGCTCGGGCTGATCGGCATCTGGTACGTCCGCGGTCGGGACGCGGCGATCAAGCGGGCGACGGCACCGGAGAAGGAGCCGGCCGAGTAGGCCGTACTGCCTGCGCACTACGTCGCTCATCCCCAGGTCGGATCTTCCGGGCACTCGGCGGGTGAAGCCGTAAATCGGCACGTACCGTCGAATGCATGACGCACACCGACGCGGGCGCCGAACTCGACCCTGTGCACCCCGTGCCCTTTCCGGCCACGCGGGCGCGCGGGCTCACCGCCGCCGACGTCGCCGAACGGGTGGCGCGCGGGGAGGTCAACGACGTCCCGGTGCGCAGCAGCCGTTCCCTCGGCGAGATCGTCCGCGCCAACGTCTTCACCCGGTTCAACGCGATCATCGGCGTGCTCTGGCTGATCATGCTGTTCGTGGCGCCGATGCAGGACAGCCTGTTCGGCTACGTGATCCTCGCCAACACCGGGATCGGCGTCTTCCAGGAGTGGCGGGCGAAGAAGACCCTCGACTCCCTCGCGGTGATCGGCGAGGCGAAGCCGACCGTGCGCCGGGACGGGGCCGCCGTAGAAGTGAGCACCTCCGAGATCGTGCTCGGCGACCTCATCGAGATCGGGCCCGGTGACAAGGTCGTGGTCGACGGGGAGTGCGTCGAGGCCGACGGTCTGGAGATCGACGAGTCGCTGCTCACCGGTGAGGCCGATCCGGTGGTGAAGCGGCCGGGGGACGCGGTCATGTCCGGGAGTTTCGTGGTCGCCGGCGGTGGCGCGTTCGAGGCGACGAAGGTGGGGCGCGAGGCGTACGCGGCCCAACTCGCCGAGGAAGCCTCGCGGTTCACGCTGGTCCACTCCGAACTGCGCACCGGTATCTCCACGATCCTCAAATACGTGACGTGGATGATGATCCCGACCGCGATCGGCCTGGTCATCAGCCAACTCGTCGTCAAGCAGCACGGGTTCAAGGACTCCGTCGCGCGCACGGTCGGCGGGATCGTCCCGATGGTCCCCGAGGGACTGGTCCTCCTCACCTCGGTCGCCTTCGCGATCGGGGTCATCCGCCTTGGCCGGAAACAGTGCCTGGTCCAGGAGTTGCCGGCCATCGAGGGGCTCGCCCGTGTCGACACCGTGTGCCTCGACAAGACGGGCACGCTCACCGAGGGCGGCATGGACGTCACCGAGCTGCGGATGCTCGGCGGGGCCGACGAGACGTACGTACGCAAAGTCCTGGGCGCGCTCGGCGAGTCCGACCCGCGCCCGAACGCCTCCCTCCAGGCGATCATCGCCGCCTACCCGGACAGCGAGGAGTGGCGCTGCGTCGAGTCGCTGCCGTTCTCGTCGGCGCGCAAGTACAGCGGGGCGTCCTTCAGCGAGGGCAACGGCGAGTCGAGCACGTGGCTGCTCGGGGCGCCCGACGTCCTGCTGGACGCCGGTGATCCCGCGCTCGCCGAGACCGGACGGCTCAACGAGCAGGGGCTACGGGTGCTGCTGCTGGCCCGGGTCGCGGGCGAGCTGGACGACCCCGGGGTCGCGCGGGGAGCCAGGCCGACCGCGCTGGTCGTCCTCGAACAGCGGCTGCGCCCCGACGCGGCCGACACCCTGAGCTACTTCGCCGAGCAGGACGTGCACGCCAAGGTCATCTCCGGCGACAACGCGGTGTCGGTCGGCGCGGTGGCCGGGAAGCTCGGGCTCACCGGTCAGGTCGTCGACGCCCGCCAACTCCCCGAGGGCCAGGAGGAGATGGCGAAGTCCCTCGACGCGGGCACGGTGTTCGGGCGGGTCACCCCGCAGCAGAAGCGGGACATGGTGGGCGCGTTGCAGTCGCGCGGGCACACGGTCGCGATGACCGGGGACGGCGTCAACGACGTACTCGCCCTCAAGGACGCCGACATCGGAGTCTCCATGGGCTCGGGGTCCGAGGCCACCCGGGCGGTCGCGCAGATCGTGCTGCTCAACAACAGTTTCGCGACGCTGCCTTCGGTGGTCGCGGAGGGGCGACGGGTCATCGGGAACATCACACGGGTGGCGACGCTGTTCCTGGTGAAGACGGTCTACTCGGTGCTGCTGGCGGTGCTGGTGGTGTGCTGGCGGGTCGAATACCCCTTCCTGCCCCGCCACTTGACCCTGCTCTCCACCCTGACGATCGGCGTCCCGGCGTTCTTCCTCGCCCTCGCGCCCAACAAGGAACGCGCGCAACCGCACTTCGTACGGCGGGTGATGCGGTACTCGATCCCGGGTGGCGTGATAGCCGCGGTGGCGACCTTCGTGACGTATCTGATCGCCCGTCACCAGTACACGGGGAAGGGCTCGTTGGACGCCGAGACCAGCGCGGCGACCCTGACCCTGTTCCTGATCTCGATGTGGGTCCTGGCGATCATCGCCCGCCCCTACACCTGGTGGCGCGTCACCCTCGTCGTCTCGATGGGCGCGGCCTTCGTGGTCGTCCTGATCGTCCCGTGGCTACAGCACTTCTTCGCGCTGAAACTCGTCGGGGTGACGATGCCGTGGATCGCGGTGGGGATCTCGGCGGTGGCGGCGGTCGCCCTGGAGCTCGCGTGGAGACTGGTCGACCGCGGTACCGCTGCGCTCGGCTTCGGCGGGGAAGCGTCGTAGTTCGTCCGCGGGTGCGTGGGGGCTGGTCGCGCCCACGCGGCGGAGCCGCGAATCGGCGGCGGCCCGCGCCCCTGAAAAGGGTCGCGGGCCGCGTCTGAACTACTACTTCACGTCGACGAAGTCGCCCGTGGCGTTGATCGGGGCGGTGGTCGTGGTGCCCGCGAAGCTGTAGCGGAAGTAGCCGTCGACGGTCGCCGTGACGGTGGTCTTCAGGGCGCCGGTCGAGCTGGTCTTGATGGTCTTGACCGTGGTGTAGGTGGTGGCGCCCTTCTTGCGGAACTGGAGCTTCACCGGCTGGGTCGAGTAGCCGGTGTAGTTGTTGGCGTCCCAGTTCGCGCGGGTCAGCTTGCCGGTGACCGTGATGGTCTTGCCCTTCTTGACGGGCTCCGGAGTGGCGTTGACCGTCAACTTGGACAGGCGGGTCACGGGGACGTTGCCCAGGCCGCCCTGGGTCTTCGTGGCACCGCTGGAGGCGATGGCGAGGCCGCCCGCCTTCCAGGTGCCGGCGTCGGTGTTCGCGAGGTCGCCGTCGGCCGGGCGGATGTAGATGGTGGCCTTGCAGTTCAGGACGGTCGTCGAGGCGGCGGTGCAGGTGCCCGGGTCGTCGCTGATGATCTCGTTGCTCGGCGTGGTGATCGAGCTGCCGCGGTAGATGAGCGGGCCGCTGGCGAAGTTGTCGGCGCTGACGTCGAGGCTCGCGTCGTGCGTCAGGGTGTACGTGACCGGCACGGCGACCTTCGCGGCGGCACCGACCACGACGGCCTTGCCGCTGTTGACCTTGACGTTCGAGAAGGTGACGTTCAGCGTGGCCGCGGCGGTCGCGGTGCCGTCCGCGGTGGCGGCGCTGAACGCGGCCTTGCCGGACGGAGCGTCGGCGGCCTGCGCGGCCGGTACGGCGAAGGCGGAGAGGACCAGGGCGCCGGAGACGGCGGCCACTGTGGCGCTTATGCGCATGCGTTCCCCAGGTGGGAAGGGGGCCCCGGCGCGGTGGTCGTTCCGAACGGCTCGTCGTCGGCGCCGGGGCCCAAGTGATGGCGGAGCCTGTTGGCTCACGTGATCTGATCTTCGCCGGGTGGGGAGGGTTGTACGCCGGGAGCAGGTTTTGTACGGGGATTGCGAACTGATGGTGAAGTGCTGACAGTTCGCCGATCCCCGGGCTACCTCACGTCGACGAAGTCACCCGTGGCGTTGACCGCCGGGGTGGTCGTGGTGCCCGCGAAGCTGTATCGGAAGTAGCCGTCGACGGTCGCCTTGACGGTGGTCTTCAGGCTGCCCGTCGAGGTGGTCTTGATGGTCTTGACCGTGGTGTAGGTGGTGGCGCTCTTCTTGCGGAACTGGAGCTTGACCGGCTGGGTGGAGTAACCGGAGTACGTACCGGCGTCCCAGTTCGCGCGGGTCAGCTTGCCGGTGACCGTGATGGTCTTGCCCTTCTTGACGGGCTCCGGGGTGGCGTTGACCGTCAGCTTGGACAGGCGCTGGACCTGGAAGGTCTTCGCGTTGTCCTTCTTGACGTAGTCGTTGTCCTTGCCCGTGGCGATGGCCCAGACCTTCCAGCCGCCGGCCACGGAGTTGATCAGGTTGTAGCCCGGCTTCATGTCGAACGTCGACTTGCAGGTCGACGTCGTGGTGTCGACCTTGGTGCAGGTGGCGCGGCCGTCGCTGCTGTTGGCGACGGCACCGCTGTCGGACGAGTCGATGTTCGCGCCGTGGTACAGGATCGCCTGTGCCCAGCCGACGCCCGAGGCGTCCTTCACGGTGAAGCTGACCGTGATGGTCTTCTTCGCGGTCGCGCCGACGACGACCGGCTTGCCGCCGTTCACCACGACGCCCGAGATCGTGGTGTCTCCCCGGCCGTCGTCGGCCTGCGCGGCAGGCACGGCGAGGGCGGAGAGGGCCAGGGCGCCGGTGACGACGCCGAGGGTGGCACGCATGCGCATGGATTCCCCAGATAGAGAAGTGATCGTGGAGCCGGGTGGCTCAGGTGATCAGATCCACGACGGAAGGGAATGGTTGTACGAATCGTGGAAGTTTTCCGGAACACCCGTGAAGATCCCCGGCCCGCGCATCGGCACCCCTCAGTCGAACCACCGGTCCCGCGCCAGTTCCTCCGTCCGCGACGGATCCTCCAGCAGGGCCGCCACCTCGAAGCGTCGGGGCCACTGCCCGGCCGACCAGGCGAGACCGGCGGCGACCCCTTCCAGGGTCGACGCGTGGAGTACTCCGTCCCGGGTCCGGCGCCAGTCGATCTCCACGCCGTCCACGACGAGTTCCTCGTGTTCGACGTAGGTGGCGGGGGTGAGCGGACCGAGCAGCACCCGTACGGACTCCGGTACGTCGTGCTCGGTGCCCTCGGAGTCGACAGAGCCGGTGATCGACTCGCTCAGCCGCCGCACCTGGAACAGTTCGGCCAACTCGGCGGCCCTGGACGGCCGTACGGGCAGGAGCGGGACGCCGGCGGTGAAGGGCAGCAGGTCCGGGGAGTCGACGACCATGGCGTCCGCCGCGTCCACGACCGTCACCTCGCCGTCGACCACCGCCCGCAGGTCGTCCGGCAGGGTCACCTGTTCCGGGTCCAGGCCGGCCAACGCGCTGTACAGGGCGTGCAGTTGGGCGCCGGTGACCTCGCGGTCCGGGTCGGCGAGGCGGTCCAGCAACTCCGCGGCGCCGCCCGGCTCGTCGAGCAGCGCGGCCACCGATGTGCGGACGCCCAGCGCCCGCAGCACCTGCTCGTCGTCGAACCCGGTCGCGTCGGCCTCGTCGTAGAGCCCGCGCAACAAGGGGTCCCCGCCGGCTGCCAGCAGACCGGCCGGGCGGCGGCCGTCGAGCACCGGGTGCCCGCGCAACCACCAAGCCGTGTACGGCCGTACGACCTCGTGCGTGCCGTCGGGCAGCAGGACGCGGACCTGTTGGGTGATCGCGTCGCGCAGCGGGGGCTGGGCGAGGAGGGCGAGAGCCTGGGGCCAGCGGTCGTCGTCGACGAGGTCGAGATCGCGTACGGCGACGAGTTCGGTGGCGACGGGGGGCACCGGGGTGTCGGGGAAGCGGTCGAGGACGTCCTCCGACCAGACGTCCACGGAGTCCAGCAGACCGGGGTCGTCCGGCTCCGCGAAGTCGCTGTCGCGGGGCTCCAGTTCGTCCGGGTCGAGGACGACGTCGGTGGCGCGGACGAGGGCGAAGTTGGCGAGAACTCCGCAGGCGGCGAGGGGTTGTTCGCCCCAGCGCTCGGCCAACTCGGAGTCGACGAAGGCGAGTTCGTCCTCGCGCATCACCTGGGCGAACGGGCTGCCGGGCAGGACCAGTTCACCGGCGGGCGCGAGTTCGCCGTCCTCGTCGGGCAGGGCGAGGGCGCCGAGCCAGGGCTCGTCACCGGGTTCGAGTCCCGCGTCCCGGACGAGAGCGAGGACGGTGTCCGCCAACTCCTCGGCACCGGGCGTGTCTTCATCCCATACGGCGCCGCCCTCGTCGTCGAGGGAGGCGGCCACGGCGGCCCGTACCTGGGGTGTGGTGAGGACCGCGCGCGGCGCGGCGGGCAGCGCGCCGAGCTTCTCCAGGAGGGGGTGGGTGGCGTCCGGGTGGGCGACCTTCAGCCCGAGCCGGGCGAGGACCTCGGGCTCCACCTGGACGGCGTCGGGGGTGGGCAGGAGCACCTGCCGGGGACCGATGGTGGTCCGCCCGTCGGCGAGCGGGACGGGCAGCCCGGACAGCCGGTCCGGGTCGACGCCCGCGAGGCTGTCGTAGAGCCGCCGCCACCAGCCGGGGTCCTTCTCAAGACCGGCCAGCCGGTCGACGGCGTCGGTGAGCGGGACCCGGGCGACGCCCAACGTCCGTAGTTCCACGCGTCGTTCGAGCCCGGCGGGCAGCAGGGTGGGGAGCACCTCGGCGAGCACGCGCACGGTGTCGGCGCCGGCTCCCTCGACGACCTCGGCGTCGCGGGGCCGTAGCGACTCGGGGAGTTCGGAGTCCTCGTCGCCGCCCGTGGGCTCGACGGCGGGCGGCAGGAAGGAGGTGCGGGGCAGCCGCTCCAGGATCGCCGCCCGCAGCGTTCCGTCCAACTCCCCCTTGCCCAGCGGGCCGGGCACGAGGTCGATGATGCCGGGGGTCACCGGCCGCCAGGCGGCGAGGAGTTCGACGTAGGCGTCCGCCGCCCGCTCCACCACGAAGTCGGTCAGCGGGCCGGGCGCGGCATGCCGGCGGGTGGTGTCGAGCGGGAGGGAGGCGATCAACAGGGCGGGTACGCCGAGGGGTTCGTCGCTGGGCGTGGGCGCGTGCACGACGGGGCTGGTGCGGGGCCGGGCCGGGGTGCCGTCGGTGTCGACGGGCACGGCCCAGGTGACGGACCAGTACGGGCGCAGCCGTTCCTCGACGGGCCGGTCGGTGAGCAGCTCCGGGGCGAGCGTCCCGTGCGCGGAGGCGGTGCGCCAGCGGGTGGTGCCGTCCCGGGTGTCGTCCACGACGGTGTCGGCGCGGTCGCCGCGCCGGGTGAGAGTGCGGGGCGCGCTGTCGCCGATCTCGATGACGACCTCGGCCAGCCCCGGCAGGGCGAGCAGCAGCGCGTCGTCGACGGCGCCCAGCAGTCGCTCGGCGAGGTCCTCGGCGGCGGTGTCGCGCAGCGGGAGGATGACGACCGTGTCGTAGGAGTCGGGGGCGCTGCCCTCGGCGGCGAACGGGAGCCGTAGCAGCGGGACATGACCGTCGCGGCGACGGATCTCCGTGCCCAGTCCGGGGCTGTGCCGGGCGGTCTCGTCGGCCAGGGCGCGGGCCTCGGCGAGGGACCAGCGGACGCCGCCGTGCCGTCCCACGACCGCGGGCTCGTCGGTCACGGCGACGACAGCGGCGAAGCCGACACCGAAGCGGCCGACCGCGCTGTCACCGGCGTCCCGTTTCGCGGACGCGCGGAGGGTGGAGAGGGACTCGACACCGGCCGCGTCGAGCGGGGCGCCGGTGTTGGCGGCACACAGGACGCCGTCGCGAAGGGTGAGCCGCAACCGTCCGGCCACGTTGCCGCGCGCGGCGGCATCGGCGGCGTTCTGAGCGAGCTCGACGACGAGCCGGTCCCGGTACCCCCCGAGGACCAGATCCTCCTCGGCGTTGGCATCCTCCCGGAACCGCGCGGGGCTGGTCGCCCAGGCGTCGAGCACGCCTCGCCTGAGGCGAGCGGTCCCGAACGGGTCCGCACCCTCGGCCGCCGGCCGCACGAACTTACTCACGTACGTTCACTCTCCTCATCGACGTCGCGATGAAGGTACCGCGCGGAGGGGGGTGGGGTTGTCGGGGAGGGGCGGTGGGGCCGCGTCCGCGCAAGACGGTCCGGGGCAAGGTCACGCGCTACGGCCGCTACGGCGGCCGATGGCGAGGACCGAGACGAGGAACCAGACGGCGCCGAAGGCCGAGTAGCCGGCGACGGTGGACAGGCCGCTCTTCGCCGAGGCGGACATGGCCGCGAGAGAGGCGCCGGCGAGGACGGACTGGCCGCCGCTGATGATCATCGGCCACTGGGCGCCGAGGGTGCGCCGACGTCGTAGCGCGGTGACGAGTTGGAGCGCTCCGGAGAGAAGGGCCCAGATGCCGAAGACCAGGAGGGCCCTGCCCACGGTGGAGAAGACGGCGACGGTCATCCCGAGGGTGGCTGCCAGGCCGAGAGCCATGTTGAGGGTGCTGACCAGGTTCGTGGAGCCTGGGCCCGTCAGGCGGCGTTCGAGGAGCGTGGCGATGACGTCCCACAGGGGGTAGACGACGAGCAGCAGCGCCACGATCGCCGACGGGCTGTCCTTCGACCCGAGCGAGCCGGAGGTCGCGAGGAGGAGCGCCACCCAGATCAGGGAGAAGGCGATCCGGATGAGGTAGAGCGAGCGGAGCCCGGAGAGTGTGGTCGTCGGGGCCGGGGTGGTCGGGGCTGTCGTGGTCGTAGTCATGGGTGTCCCCTGGTTGATGGTGGGGGCGGTTGCCCGACGACGAGTCTCGGCGTCCTCGGTCAGGGGCACGTACTACGAACGAAGTACACGGCCGCATTGCCCGTGAACGAGAATCAGGTCATGGCCGAGGCGCAGAAAAGTCAGGCGCGGACCAGTCAGGACGGGCCCGCCGCACCCCTGTGGGTCCGCCGCCCCGAGGTGCTGCACCTCGTCGCCTATGCCGTGGCCGCGCTGGTGTTCGCCGGGCAGCTCGTGGCGGTGGCGGTGCGGGGATCGGACGGGGCTACGGCCCTGTCCGTGCTGCTCGCCGGTGGTGGTGTCGCCCTCTCGTGGTGGAAGCCGTGGGCGGGGCTGGTCGTGACGAGCGCGGCCTCCTTCGCCGTGACCGCCGTGGGCCACGATCCCCTGTCGGTGTGGATGATGGCGGTGCTGGTCCTGTTCTCGGTCACCTTCAGGGGGATGCGGCCGCTGGTCGGGACGGCCGTCGTGGCGGGGTTCTTCCTGGGGGCGTTCATGACGGTGGGGGGGTTCCGTGGCGGCGCGATCGTGGGCGTCGCCGCGCTCTTCTCGGCGATCGCGGGCGGGGCGACGGGCGGCGCGCTCCGCATCCACCGCGATCACTGGTGGATCCTGGCGGAGCGGGCCGAACGAGCCATCGCCACCCGCGAGATCGAGGCCACCCGGCGCGTGACCGAGGAACGGCTCCGTATCGCCCGGGATCTCCACGACGTCATCGGCCACCAGGTCGCGCTGCTGAGCATGCATCTCGGCGCCGCGGAGATCGGGCTGCCCGAGGGCGCGGAATCGTCCCGGGAGGCCCTCGGCTCCGCCAGGTCCAGCGCCCGTACGGTCGTCGTCGAGACGCAGCGGATCCTCGCGCTGCTACGCCTCGGGGACGACGGCTCCGAGGAGGAGGCGCTCCGGCCGACCCCGGCGCTCAGCGGCCTGGATGGACTGATCGCCTCCTTCGAGGGCCTCGGCCTCGATGTCCGGCCCTCGATCGACCTCCCCACCGGTTTCGTGGAGCCGAGTGTCGGGGTGACGGTCTACCGGGTCGTCCAGGAGGCGCTCACGAACGCCTACCGGCATGGCGAGGGGCCGGCGACGGTGGAGGTGCGCGAGCGGGACGGCATGATCTGCGTGACGGTCGAGAACCGCGTAGCCCCCGACGCCGCCTCGGGCGGCGGACTCGGCCTCGGACTCGTCGGAATGCGCGAACGCGTCGAGTCGTCCAGCGGACGGCTGACCATCGACCGTGACGGCGGCCGATTCCGGGTCCGCGCGGAGTTCAGCCCGTGGGGAGCGGCGGTCCGATGACCCGGATCCTGATCGTCGACGATCAGCACGACATCCGGGCCGGTATCCGGGCGATGCTCCGGCTCGACCCGGGTCTCGTCGTCGCGGGCGACCTCTCCGACGGCCTCCAGGTGATCCCCTTCCTCCGGGAGCACCCCGTCGACCTGGTCCTGATGGACATCCGGATGCCCGGTATCGACGGCGTCGAGGCCACCCGCCGCATCCGGAAGGAGCACCCGCCGGAGCAGACACGGGTGATCGTCCTGACCACGTTCGACCAGGACGACATCGTCCTCGCCGCCCTCCGCGCGGGCGCCAACGGTTTCCTGAGCAAGACCGTGAGCCCCGCCGAACTCGTCGCCGGAATCGCCGAAGTCATGGGCGGCGGCGGCGCGTTGTCCACCGCCGCGACGGCCGCGCTCATCGGCCACATGACGGACAACCCACCCCCGGCGATCGACCGGGACCTGCTCCACCGCTTCACCGCCCTGACCCCCAGGGAGCGCGACGTGACCGTCCTCGTCGCGAGCGGCCTCAGCAACGACGAGATCGCGGCCCGGATGTCCGTATCACCCTTCACCGTGAAGACCCACGCGGTCCGAGCGATGACAAAGGTCGGAGCCCGCGACCGGGCCCAACTGGTCTCGTTCGCTTTCCGGGCCGGGCTTTATCCCTGACACGGAAGTTCGTCGAGGTCGGGGGCGGAGTTCTCGTCGACGGGGAACCCGGTGCCCATGATCTCGTCGACACTCACGGGCAGTTCCTCCCCTTATGTCCTACGAGTGCCCCAACTCCGCCGACTCCCCGTCCAACCCCACCTGCACAGACCCCGAATCCGCCGCAGGCCGCAGCGGGAACGGGTCGACCTTCGTCTCGTCGATCACCGGGGCCGGGGGCTGGGGCGGTTTGGGCATGACGGCTGCTTCCGAGTGGCCGCCGCAGCCGTAGGAGAGGGAGACGACGTGGCCGTCGGCCGGGGAGAACTCGTTGGCGCAGACCCCGAAGGCCTGGCCGAGGGAGCCGCCGATCGCGACCAGGAAGCCGCAACTGACGCAGGGCGCCGGGGCCGCCTGGGCCATCGGGGTCTTGGGGCCGAAGCCCTCCTCCCAGCGGTCGGCGGCGACATGGAGGCCGTAGCGGGAGAGGACGCGGGCGCGGCGGATGCCGAGTTCTTCGGCCACGGCCGCGATCGAACCCCGGGTGGGGGCCATCGGGAGGGTCGCCGGGGTACCGGCCGTGAGGTCGGCGTCCTCCGCCTCGACCAGTTCCGCCATCTCCTCGGAGACGGCGGAGTTCGGCGGCGGCTCGTCCTCGCCGGTGTAGCCGGGCTCCAGACGGAGGTCCTCGGCGTCCGTGGGGAGGAGGTCGCCGGGGCCCATGTCGCCGGGGCGCAGGCGTTCGCTCCACGGGACCCACTCGGGGGCGAGGAGGGAGTCGGGGCCGGGGAGGAGGACGACCTCGTCCAGGGTGACGAGCTTGGCGCGGGACGCGCGGGCGACCGTCACCGCCCAGCGCCAGCCCCGGTAGCCGAACTCCTTGCACTCGAAGAAGTGCGTGACCACCCGGTCGCCCTCGGATTCGAAGCCCGCGTGCTCGCCGACCACGCCGGGCGCGGCAGCCTCCTCGGCTGCGGCACGGGCGAGGTCGACGGCCTCGGCGCACAGGCGGTCGGGGGTGCGGCTTCGCGTGGTCGCTGCGCTCACAGGTATCGCTTCTCTCCTACGCCGTCTCACGGGTGCGCCTGTTGTGGCGAAGGGAGCGGACGGAGCGGCTGAAAGACATGTACCAGGCCCTTGGGGGCACTGGTGGAAGGCCGCGTCGACGTCCGCGCCCGATCGCGCTCGGGCGCACCTACGCCATCCATTCTGCGGGATGGCCGAGAGGCGCGCGGCCGAGAACAATCGCCACGGCGCGCTACGCACGCTACCTTCTCCCGGCGCATGCGCCCACACCGACGGTCTCTTGGACACCGCGCGGCGGCCGACAAAGGCGTGCCGCAGGGCACGCAATCGGGCCCTGTCGGCCTCCATACGTGCGGTAACGGCACTACTCTCGCCGTTCTCGGGGCACTATGACGGAGTGGCAGCCGCGAGGTCGCCCCAAGGTGCCACCGGGGTCGGTGGAACGAAGGGGAGCATCCGAGGTGGCGGTTCGGGCCGGATGAGCGGTTCCGTCCGCGCGATGGGTCGTGCCCTGCACTTCCCCGTCACCGGTACCGCCCGCGGCATCCGCAAGGCGACCCACGCGCACGGCGCGGGCGAGTCGGGCCTCGGCCGGCTGATCGAGCTGCACGCGGTGAACGGCGCCGGCGATGTCATGATCACCGTCGCCCTCGCCTCCACGGTCTTCTTCTCCGTGCCGACCGACGAGGCGCGCGGCCGGGTGGCCCTGTATCTCGCGATCACGATGGCGCCCTTCACGGTCCTGGCGCCGGTGATCGGCCCCCTCCTCGACAAACTCCCGCACGGCCGCCGCGCCGCGATGGCCGCCGCGTTCCTCGCCCGCGCCCTGCTCGCGCTGATCATCTCCGGCGCGGTCGCCAGCGGCAGCCTGGAGCTGTATCCGGCCGCGCTGGGCGCCCTGGTCGCCTCGAAGGCGTACGGCGTCGTCAGAAGCGCCGTGGTGCCCCGGCTGCTGCCGCCCCGCATCTCCCTGGTGAAGGCGAACTCCAGAGTCACCCTCGCCGGGCTCCTCGCCACCGGCGTGGCCGCCCCGATCGCGGGCGGCCTGCACGCCGTCGGCGATCCCTGGCCGCTCTACGGCGCCTTCGTGATCTTCGTCGGGGGTACGTTCCTGTCGTTCTCCCTGGACCCCAAGGTCGACTCGGCCAAGGGCGAGGACGTCGCGCTGCTCGCGGCGGACGAGAACCATCTGCACGGCCCGCACCCCAAGGAGATCAAGCGGCCCGGGCTGCGCACGGTCGGCATCGCCGTCACCCACGCGCTCGGCGCCAACGCGGCGCTGCGCTGGCTGTCCGGCTTTCTGACCTTCTTCCTCGCGTTCCTGCTGCGCGAGCATCCGATGACCGGACAGAGCGCGGCCGTGTCGCTGGGCATAGTCGCCGTCTCGGCCGGGGTGGGCAACGCGCTCGGTACGGCGGTCGGTTCCTGGCTGCGGCAGCGGGCGCCGGAGGTCATCATCGTGACCGTGATGGCGCTGGTGCTGGGCGCGGCGATCACCGCCGCGATCTTCTTCGGCGCCGCCCTGGTGACGTGTCTCGCGGCGACGGCGGGCTTCTGCCAGGCGCTGGCCAAGCTGTCCCTGGACGCGCTGATCCAGCGGGACGTGCCCGAACTGGTCCGCACCTCGGCGTTCGCCCGCTCCGAGACGATGCTCCAGATGGCCTGGGTCCTGGGCGGCGCGATCGGCATCGTGATGCCCCTGAACGGCGCCCTCGGCTTCACCCTCGCCGCCCTGGTCATCGCCCTGGGCTGGCTGACCACCCTGCGCGGCCTGCTGGCCTCGGCACGGCACGGGGCGGCGGGGCGCCCGCGGGTTGCCTGACCGGCGGTCCCGCACACCCGGCTACGGCGACCCCGCTCTCCCCAGCCGAAGCCCGTCGCCCCGCTGGCCAACCGCCCCAGAACCAGCAGACGCCGCCCCACCACAGAACCCACCGACCCCCGCTCGTGGCCCGACCGGCGGCCCACCCCACCCCGGACCCCGCGAACCCCGCGAACCCCGCGACTGGCCTAACCCGCCGCCCCCACCCCGGCACGCCGTACCCCACGTGGGGGGAGTACTGGACGGGCCCGATAGCCTTCGCCCCATGACCATGCAATCCGCTGTGCGACGCCGCCGCGCCGTCGCCGCCGCCGGCGCCGTTTCCGCCGGACTGCTCGTCCTGTCGGCGTGCGACAAGCCGACGCCGATCGCGACGATCACCGTCGGGAGGAACTCGGTCCACACGGAGGCCACCTGCTACAACGACGGTGACGCGGTGAAGACCGCCGACCTGGCGAAGTGCCTCAAGGCCTCCACGTCGATCTCGGTCGACCCGGACGACACCGTGCGCTTCGGTGTCGACCCGAAGATCGCCGACAACGGCTGGACGATCCTGATGAACGGTCAGCCGCTGACCGACGCCAGCAAGAAGACCTACCGCACGATCCCCGGCAGCGTGTTCTTCAACACCCAGTACGGCGCGACCGGCAACTCGACCGTCGTCTCCATCAAGGAGGGCGACAAGACGGTCAAGGGCCTGTGGTCCTTCAAGTTCAAGAAGGACTCCTGACCACGTCCTCGATACGGATTCTCGTCGCCACCGCCGTCCCGGCCGAACGGGACGCGGTGGCACGGGCGTCGACCCACCTCACCGTCGATGTGATCGCCGCCGGGGTCGGCCCGGCCGCTGCCGCCGCCGCCACCGCGACGGCCCTCGCCACCACCCCGTACGACCTCGTCGTCTCCGCCGGTATCGGCGGCGGCTTCCAGCCCGGGGCACCCGTCGGCTCCCTCGTGATCGCCGACGAGATCACCGCGGCCGACCTGGGCGCCGAGACACCGGACGGCTTCCTGCCGGTCACCGACCTCGGCTTCGGAACCGTCACCCACCGTCCGCCGACGACACTCGTACGAGACCTCGCGACCGCGACCGGCGCCCGCGCCGGAACCGTACTCACCGTCTCCACGGTGACCGGAACGGCCGCCCGCGCCGCGGAACTCCGCGCCCGTCACCCCCGGGCCCTCGCCGAGGCGATGGAAGGCTTCGGAGTCGCCGAGGCGGCCGTCGCACACGGCATCCCCGTCCTGGAACTGCGCGCGGTCTCCAACCCCGTCGGCCCGCGCGACCGCGCCGCCTGGCGCATCGGCGACGCGCTCGCGGCCCTGACCGAGGGATTCGGGAAGTGCGCGCCCGTACTGGAGAGTTGGAAACAGGCATGACCACATCGACATCGCCTCAGGCCCTGCGGATCGCGTTCTCCCCCTGCCCGAACGACACCTTCGTCTTCGACGCCCTCGCCCACGGCCGCGTCCCCGGCGCGCCCGCGCTCGACGTGACCTTCGCGGACATCGACATCACCAACGGCATGGCCGAGCGCGGTGAGTTGGACGTACTGAAGGTGTCGTACGCCGTGCTGCCGTACGTCCTCGACGAGTACGCGCTGCTGCCCTGCGGGGGCGCGCTGGGCCGGGGCTGCGGCCCGCTCGTCCTCACCCGGGACGCGGGCAACGACCTGACCGGCCGTACGGTCGCGGTGCCGAGCGAGCGGTCGACCGCGTATCTCCTCTTCCGGCTCTGGGCGGCGGACACGGTCCCGGGAGGGGTCGGCGAGATCGTGGTCATGCCGTTCCACGAGATCATGCCGGCCGTGCGGGACGGGAAGGTCGACGCGGGGCTCGTCATCCACGAGGCGCGCTTCACGTACCAGAACTACGGCCTGCACAAGCTCGCGGACATGGGCGAGCACTGGGAGGCCACCACCGGCCTGCCGATCCCCCTGGGCGCCATCATCGCCAAGCGTTCACTGGGCCCGGCCACGCTGACCCTGCTCGCCGACTCCGTCCGCGCCTCGGTCCGCGCCGCCTGGGAGAACCCCGAGACCTCCCGCCCGTACGTCATGGAACACGCCCAGGAAATGGACCCGTCCGTCGCCGACCAACACATCGGCCTGTACGTCAACGAGTTCACCGCGGACCTCGGCGAAGCCGGCTACGCGGCAATCCGAGGCCTACTGACCCGAGCAGCGGCCGAGGGCCTGGTACCCGCCCTGGGCCCGGAGGCGCTGTCCTTCCCCTGAAGCCGCCGACCCACCAAATCACCGCCCGCCAGGCAGAATCCGGCACAGCCCCCACACACAGCGCGCGCAGCGGCACGAGGACAGCAGCGACCAACCGCGTCCCGCGCGGCAGAAAAAGGCGCCGCCACGATCCGGGACTTACCGGCCCGCGCAGCAACCGAAGGCCTGGTACCCGCCCTCGGCCCGAGGCCCCTGTCCGCCCCCTGAACAGACCCGGCAGCCCACACATCGGCACAAGAACGGCCGAGAGGCTGGTGTCGCCCCTCGGCCGGACTAGCACGAATTCCCCCGGATACCCCAGATCCCTGGATCTCCCAGATCGCCAGGATCCGTTGGATATCTACACGTCCAACTGGTCCGCCACCGCCCGCAACAGCCCCGCGATCTTCCCGCCGGAGGCCTTGTCCGGGTAGCGGCCCTTCTCCAGCATCGGGGTGATGTTTTCCAGGAGAGTCGTCAAATCCTGGACGATCGAGGCCAGTTCGTCCGGCTTCTTGCGCTGGGCCGCCGCGACCGACGGGGTCGGGTCGAGCAGGGTCACCGAAAGGGCCTGGTCGCCGCGCTGACCCGCGACGACGCCGAACTCCACGCGCTGTCCGGGCTTCAGGACGTCAACTCCGGCCGGCAGTACCGAGGAATGGACGAAGACGTCGCCGCCGTCGTCGCGGGAGAGAAAGCCGAAGCCCTTCTCGCTGTTGAACCACTTGACCTTGCCGGTAGGCACGTCTGTCCTCGTCCTCGTACTCGTCGGAAAAATGCTCGGAAAACGCTGGGGAACTGCCGGTACCAAGGCTAATGGTCTTCAGGCCGGTGACAAGACGTCGCCGGGCTGTTCCTTCGCGCAGGGAACTACCCTGGTCCGGTGCGTGACAAAACCCAAACGAATTCCGCCGCGGCCGGTGACCGACTGATCCGTGCCGGTGCCATCGTCTTCTTCGTCGGCGCGGTGGCCACACTCGTCACCGTGGTACCGCTGCTGCTCCACACGACGCCTTTTCCGACGTACATGTACCTCTTGAGCATGCTCATGGGCGTCGGATTCCTGCTCGCCGCCGCCGGTGTGCTCCAGTCGGTCGCCGCCGGCCGCCGTCAGGCGCGCGCCGGAAGGTAGTCGCGAAGGTAGTCCGAAAGCCATCGCGGAAACTCGGTGAGACCGCCGAGCACGACATCCGCACCGGCCGTCCGCAACTCCTCCGCGTCGCACGGCCCGGTCGCCACCGCGACCGACAGGGCACCGGCGGCCCGGGCGCCCCGCACATCCCCGATGTGGTCGCCGACGTAGACGCCCGCGCCCTCCTCGCGCAGCGCCTCCGCCTTCTGTTCGGCCCACAGGTCGCCGATCACCGCGTCGGCGTCGATGCCGAGATGCGCGAGATGCAGCTTGGCGTTGGGCTCGTACTTGGCGGTGACCACGACCGCCCGCCCACCGGCCGCCCGCACCGCCGCGACCGCCTCGGCGGCGCCGGGCATCGCGAGGCTCGCGGCGACGGCGATCGACGGGTACATCTCGCGGTACAGGTCGGCCACCGCGGGCACCTCCTCCGCCGGGAACCAGTGGATCAACTCCTCGGCCAGCGGCGGCCCGAGCCGGGTGACGACCAGATCGGCGTCGATGTACGTCCCGGTCCGCTCGGCCAGCGCCCGCATGGAGGCGTGGATCCCGGGGCGGGAGTCGACGAGGGTCATGTCGAGGTCGAAGCCGACGGTCGGGCCGGGCGCGGGGGCGGGGTGCGAGGTCATATGGGCCATTGTGCCCAGTGGCGCAACAGTGCCTACGACAATCCCACCGGGCGCCCCCACTCCCTACCGCCGCCGCTGCGACCGCCACACCAGGTACAGCGCCGACGCCACCGCCGCACCCCGCACCACCCACGGCCAGGTCTCGGAGATCGCGTCGTTCATGTGGCCCTGGGCGATGGGGGTGCCCCAGCGGCCGGTGTTGCGGCCCCACAGCCAGACGATCCCGGCCGCGACGGCCGCCGCCGGGAGGCCGATCACCGCCGCCTTCGTCTCCGCGTCGGTCAGCCGCCGCGAGGCGTACGCGATGAGCCAGCCGAGCAGCAGCGCGAACCAGTTCCCGAGGACGGCCCCGACGACGAGCAGCGCGGCGGCGATCAGCAGGAGCGGGTTGGACCAGCGCCCCGCCGGGAGCCGGGGGACGACCCGGCGCCGGCGGGCGGGGGCCTCCGGTGCTTCGGGTACGACCACCGGCGCCTGCTCGACCACCGGCTCCGGTGCCTTCGGGGGCTCCTTCGGCGGCGGGGGCTTGAGCAGTTCCGGGATCTCGATCCCGCCGGTGAAGCCGGGCACGCTGTCGCCCAGCGCGAAGCCGTTGCCCTCCCCCCGCCGCCAGTCGGGCTGCATGACACTGGCGCCGAGCTCGGACGCGCTCGCGAGGTGCGGCGGGGAGGGCGAGGCGTCGGGTGCGGGTTCCGGCTGGGTCGGGCGCGGGCGCGGGACGACCCGGCGCAGGCCCTTCGGCCGTAGATCGTCCTCGTGGTCCCGTTGTACGGGGACGGAGGCCGTCGGTGTCCGGGGGACGCCGGCGCCGGTGCCGGCCGCGGCGACGACCTCGTCCGGGCTGCCGAGGCCCTTGAGGATGCGCTGGACGGCGGCGGGAGTGTCGGCGGTGGCTCCGGCACGCCGTCTGTCGATCTCGTTGCGCAGCTCGGACACGAGCCGCATCCGCGTGACCGAAGGCAACTGCCGCTGCTGCGCGACGTCACCGACGCGGCTCAGATACTCGTAGACGACCTGGTCGCTCTCGATACCCACGAAGTCCCCTCAGGGGCGGGTGCGTTGGATACCCCTCGGTGAGAGACGTTACCGCCAGTGGGCTGGGTGCCGGGAACCTCCCGACGTGCGCGCTCCCCCCGCCGTCACACCCACCCGCTACCGTGGGTCGGATGAGCACCCCGGCCACGCCGCCCCGTTCGCTCGCGGAGGCACTCCGAACCAGGGACGACGCGTCCCTGGCCGCGCTGCTGCGCGGCCGCCCCGACCTGATCACGCCCGTGCCCACCGACCTCACCCAGCTCGCGACCCGGGCCGGTACCCGCGCGTCGGTCGTCCGGGCGCTGGAGCGGCTGGACCGTTTCACGCTGCAGACGGCGGAGGCCCTGGCGGTGGCGGCGGACCCGGCGCCGTACGACGAGCTGCTCGGGCTGATGGCCGGTGACGCGCGCGACCCGGCCGTGGTGAACGCGCTGCCGCGCGCCGTCGCGGCGCTGCGCGAGCAGGCGCTGGTGTGGGGTGCGGACGACCGGCTGCGCCTGGTGCGCACGGCGCGTGAGCTGCTGGCGCCGTCGCCGCAGCATCCGTCGCCGACCGGCCTCGGTCCTACGGTCGCGGAGGCCACGGCGGGCATGTCGCCGGGCCGGATCCAGGAGATCGTGACGACCGCGGGCCTGTCCTCCACCCACGACCCGGTCTCCGCGGTGGCCTCGCTGACCAAGCTGTTCACGACCCGGCGGCGGATGAAGGCGCTGCTCGCCGGCGCCCCGGCGGAGTCCCTGGACGTGCTGACCCGGCTGGTCTGGGGGCCGCCGTACGGCCAGGTGACCGCCGACCCCGCGGCCCATCTGCGCTGGCTCATCGACCGGGGGCTGCTGCTGCCGACGGCGCCCGGCACGGTCGTACTCCCGCGTGAGGTGGCCCTGCATCTGCGGGCCGGGCGGGCGCACCGCGAGACGGAGCCGGTGGCGCCGCCGGTCGAGGCGAGGGCGACGCACCGTCCACAGGTTGTGGACGAGGCGGCGGCCGGGCAGGCGTATACGGCGCTCGCGACGGTCGAGGAGCTGCTGAAGGACTGGGACGAGGGCGGGCCCGCGGTGCTGCGCGCCGGCGGGCTCAGCGTCCGCGACCTGAAGCGCACCGCCGTCGCGTTGGACGTGGCGGAGCCGGTCGCCGCGTTCTGGGTCGAACTCGCTTACGCGGCGGGCCTGTTGGCCTCCGACGGCGAGGCCGACGAGCGGTACGCGGCGACCCCGGCCTACGACGAGTGGCTGGAGCAGCCCCCCGCGCAGCGCTGGGCGCGGCTCGCGGAGACCTGGCTCACGGCGACCCGGACGTCGGGGCTGGTGGGCGGGCGGGACGCGAAGGAGAGAACGTTGTCGGCGCTGGGCCCCGGCCTGGACCGCTCGGCCGCGCCCGAGGTACGGCACCGGGTGCTGGGCCTGCTCGCCGCGCTGCCCGAGGGCACCTCGCCGTCGGCCGAGTCGGTGCTGGCGCGGCTGCGGTGGGAGCGGCCGTTGCGCGGACCGGGAGGCGCGCAGCGAAGCACACCGGAGGGCACGCAGGGGGACGACGACCTGCGCAGTCGCCTGGCCCGGTGGACGCTGAACGAGGCGGAGATGCTGGGCGTGACGGGCCGCGGGGCCCTGTCGGGGCAGGGTCGGGCGTTGCTCGGCACCCGGGGTGCGCCCACCGCCCCCGCCGCCGATCCCGCGACTCCCTCCTCCGGCCCCGGCGACAAACTCCCCGTCCACCACCACCGCCCGACCGCTCCCCCGGAGCCCCTCTCCCCCGCCGAACAAGCCGTGGCGAGCGCCGCCGCCGCCCGGTTGCTGGCGCCTCTGCTGCCCGAGCCACTGGACCACGTCCTGCTCCAGGCGGACCTGACTGCGGTGGCGCCCGGCCCGCTGAACCGGCCGTTGGCGGAGATGCTGGACGTACTGGCGGACGTGGAGTCGAAGGGCGGTGCGACGGTCTACCGCTTCACACCGGGCTCGGTACGCCGCGCGTTGGACGCGGGCCGCTCGGCCTCCGACCTGCACGACTTCCTCACCGCGCACTCCCGTACACCGGTCCCGCAGCCCCTCGCCTACCTGATCGACGACGTGGCCCGTCGGCACGGCCATCTGCGGATCGGCGCGGCCTCGGCCTACGTGCGCTGCGACGACGACGCGGTGCTCAGCGAGATCCTCGCGGACAAGCGGTCGGCGGGCCTGCGGCTGCGCCGCCTCGCACCGACCGTGCTGGCGGCCCAGGCCGACCCGGCGGCGCTCCTCGACGGCCTGCGCGCGATGGGCTTCGCCCCGGCCGCCGAGTCCGCGGACGGCGATGTCGTCATCACCCGGGCCCACTCCCACCGCACCCAGCCCCGCACGGCCCCCGAACCGGTACCGGACGGGCCGCCAACCCCCGACACAACCCTCCTCTCGGCGGCGATCCGCGCGATCCGGGCGGGCGACCGCGCCTCCACCACCCCCCTGAAGTCCTCGTCCACCCCGCCCGGTGAACTCCCCCGCACCACCCCCGCGGAGACCCTCGCCACCATGCAGGCCGCCGTCCTCACCGGCGAAACCCTCTGGATCGGCTACGTCAACGCGGAGGGCTCCGCCAGCCAGCGCGTCATCGCCCCCATCCGCGTGGAGGGCGGCTTCGTGACGGCGTACGACCACACGGCGGACGAGGTGCGGACGTATCCGCTGCATCGGGTTACGGGGGTGGCGGAGTTGGCGGAGGGCGGGGAGGGCTGAGCGGCGTTCCCCGGTTCGCGTCGGCTCTCAGCAGTCCCGCACCGGGGCGTTCGCCGGGAGGTCGAAGTGGGCGCGGGCCGCGGACCGCAAGGGGGCGGCGTCCAGGGAGTCGGCGGTGGACGGTTCCGCGGCGCGGCTGAAGTGGGCGTTCAGCCAGCCCCCGTAGCCCTCGCCGTCCGGGGGTTCCTCGCGGGAGGTGACGTGGTACGTGCCGTCGGTGTCCCGTTTCAGGCGGACGACCTGCGGGATCGCGGCGCCGGAGCACTCCACCAGGGCGCCCGCGCGGGTGCCGTACTGCACGCACAGGGTGTTCACGCCCGCGCGGACGAGGCCGTCGTGCTCGTCGAGGTCAAGGGCCTCGGCCCGGCAGAACCAGCGCGCGCCCCGGTACGGGTACCCCGTGCCCGCCGAGTCCGCCACCAACCGGGCCTCGATCACCGGCCGCACCTCGCCCCACAGCCGCGCGTCCACGTCCGTCGCCGGCCACGCCACCCACGACCCCGTCGCCACCAGCACCCCCGTGGCTCCCAGGCCGGTCGCCCACCTGCGTACCGACATCAACCCCACGCTCCTCCCCGAACCACGCGTGCGCGCGGCTCCCGCCGGTGAAGACAGTCGTCGAGGGCCCGGGGTTGCACAGGGAGCGCGTCGGGTGTGAGCCGCGCCCCACCGTGAACAGGGGGCGGTAAGGCACACTGGACGTTTGGCCCGTGCCGAAGGGACGTACGTACGTGAACGGTCCGCTGATCGTCCAGTCCGACAAGACCCTGCTCCTTGAGGTCGATCACGAGCGCGCCGACGACTGCCGTCGCGCCATCGCGCCGTTCGCCGAGTTGGAGCGGGCGCCCGAGCACATCCACACGTACCGGGTGACACCGCTGGGGCTGTGGAACGCGCGAGCCGCCGGGCATGACGCCGAGCAGGTCGTGGACGCGCTGGTGGAGTACAGCCGGTATCCCGTGCCGCACGCGCTGCTGGTGGACATCGCCGAGACCATGGACCGGTACGGCCGGCTGACGCTCAGCAAGCACCCCGCACACGGACTCGTCCTCACCACCACCGACCGGCCCGTCCTGGAGGAGATCCTGCGGTCGAAGCGGATCGCCCCGCTCGTCGGCAGCCGGCTCGACCCCGACACCGTGGCCGTGCACCCCTCCGAGCGCGGGCAGATCAAGCAGGTGCTGCTGAAGCTGGGCTGGCCGGCCGAGGACCTCGCCGGGTACGTCGACGGCGAGGCGCACCCGATCGAGCTGGACGAGAACGGCTGGGCGCTGCGGCCGTACCAGAAGCAGGCCGTGGAGAACTTCTGGCACGGCGGGAGCGGTGTCGTCGTACTGCCCTGTGGGGCGGGCAAGACCCTGGTCGGCGCCGGGGCCATGGCGCAGGCCAAGTCGACCACGCTCATCCTCGTCACCAACACCGTCTCCGCCCGCCAGTGGAAGCACGAGCTGATCAAGCGGACCTCCCTGACCGAGGAGGAGATCGGCGAGTACAGCGGGACCCGGAAGGAGATCCGGCCCGTCACCATCGCCACGTACCAGGTGCTGACCACGAGGCGGAAGGGCGTCTACCCGCACCTGGAACTCTTCGACTCCCGCGACTGGGGGCTCATCCTCTATGACGAGGTGCACCTGCTGCCCGCGCCCGTCTTCAAGTTCACCGCCGACCTCCAGGCACGGCGGCGGCTGGGGCTCACGGCCACCCTCGTGCGCGAGGACGGGCGGGAGTCGGACGTGTTCTCGCTCATCGGGCCGAAGCGGTTCGACGCGCCCTGGAAGGAGATCGAGGCGCAGGGCTACATCGCGCCCGCCGACTGCGTCGAGGTGCGCGTCAATCTCACGGACTCCGAGCGGCTCGCGTACGCCACCGCCGAGACCGAGGAGAAGTACCGCTTCTGTGCGACCACCGCCACGAAGCGCAAGGTCACCGAGGCGATCGTCCGGCGCTTCGCCGGTCAGCAGATCCTCGTCATCGGGCAGTACATCGACCAACTCGACGAACTGGGCGAGCACTTGAACGCGCCCGTGATCAAGGGCGAGACGTCCAACGCTCAGCGGGAGAAACTCTTCGGCGCCTTCCGCGAGGGCGAGATCAGCGTCCTCGTGGTGTCCAAGGTCGCCAACTTCTCCATCGACCTGCCGGAGGCCACGGTCGCCATTCAGGTGTCGGGTACGTTCGGTTCGCGTCAGGAGGAGGCCCAGCGTCTTGGGCGGGTGCTCCGCCCGAAGGCCGACGGCCACCAGGCCCACTTCTACTCGGTGGTCGCCCGGGACACCATCGACCAGGACTTCGCGGCCCACCGCCAGCGGTTCCTCGCCGAACAGGGGTACGCGTACCGGATCATGGACGCGGACGAACTCCTCGCGGAGAGCTGAGCAGGACGCGGAGGGTCACTTACGGAGGACGCCCGCTTCCTCTCCGTACTCACCGAGGACGACCACGCTGAACGCGGCGCCCGCGAACACTTTTATGGCGCGCAGGGCGTTGCCGAGGCGGTGGGGGTGGCTGCCGCCGGTGGCCGGTGTGGCGCCGGCGGGGCGGACGGGGGCGGGGTGGATGGTTGCTGCGCTCATGACTCCATGGTGCGTCTTGGGACATAAGGGCGGCATCGGTCCAGAGGCCCAACCTGCGGCCCGTCCGCGTACGCCTCCGGGCTGACCCGGTCCACCCAGAGGTAGAGGGAGCTTCCCCTAGGGGTTGCCTTCTTCTCGGCTGAGGACGACGTGGCGGTGGCCGCCCTCGTAGACGAACGCCCCGCGCGGGGCGGGGCGTTCGCGGGCAGGGCGCCGATGGTCGTGCGTTGTCAGCAGACGGGCAGCGGATCCGTCTCGCTGTAGATGGCGGTGTCCTTCATCCAGCCCCAGTTCCCGTTGTCGGCCTCGGTCCACTCCCACCGGTAAGGGTGCGGGCCGCCGACGTAACCGCCGGTGTCCGAGCGGCAGACGAACCAGGACGGGTTGGAGTACATGTACCCGACGACGGTGGTGGAGCCGCTGGCGTAGACGGGGGCGCCGGACACGTTGTTGCACCACCAGTGGGAGGCGCTGTACCAGCAGCCGGCCGCGAGGGCGTCGGCGGAGGCGGTGGTGGGCCCACTGGTCGTGGGAGGAGTACCGGTGGGGGCGACGGCCCGGCCGCCCTCCACGGAGGACGGCGCGGCGGACGCGGTGCCGGCACCGGACAGGGCGAGTGCGGCGACGGCGGTACAGGCCGCGGCTGCGGCTGCCATCTTGCGGATCAGCATGAGTCTCCCCGATTCATGTGCGGTCGGTGGTCACGGACCTGGTCCGGGCTTGGGGGTCGCGGGGCGGGTGATGCCCCCCGTGACCGTCCCAGCCCTTCGCCGCTCCAGGTTGGGACAGCCGACCGCGCCGACGCCACACGGTGAAGCCCTGCCTTAAACGGAATCCGTCCAGTGGTTGTGGACCGGTGCGCGGAACGCGCCGTTCAGGAGAGCGAGCCCCGCAGGGGTGGTCGTGTGCAGCATGTACTTGCCGCGGCGCATGCTCAGCAGCAGTCCGACCCGGCGCAGGACGGCGGTGTGCTGGCTCACGGCAGATCCCGAGATGCCGAACCGTTCCGCGAGTTCACCGGTGGTGCGGCCGGTCACGACGTCCTCCAGGATGGCGGCGCGGGTACGGCCCATCAGGTCGCCCAGGCTCGCACCGGCGCAGGCGGCGTCGGGCCCCTGGGCCCAGCCGAGGACGTGCTGGATCGGGTAGACGAGGACCGGTGTCCGGCCGGTCGAGGGCGCGGCGAGCATGACCGGTCTTCGCACGCAGTAGAAGGACGGCTGCAGCAACAGCCCCCGCTCGTCGAGCCGCAGTTCGCGATCGACCGGGTAGTCGACCTCCAGCACGGGCGGTCGCCATCGCATGACCGGCTCAAAACTCGCCAGCAGTCCCTCGGCGCCACCGGTGAGCACCGCCCTGGCACGCAGCGCGCCGTCGGCGGTCACCTGTGCGCAGATGTGCGGCCAGAACTCATCGAGCGCCCGCTGGTAGTAACCGTGCAGGGCGGTGTCCAGGTCGTGCAGCGCTTCGGGCTCCCCGCCCGCCAGGGCCCGCAGACCGGCCGCCGACGGCGGCGGCTTCGGCCTGGCGGGCGACGCGACGAGCCTGGTCAAGTCGCCTCGCAGGGTGGTCTTCGGGGTGCGGAGCACGGTGTCGACGGCGCTTTCCAGGTCCGGGTAGCCGCCCAGGTCCGGCGTGAGGAAGTCGGGGGAGTAGCCGCGGGGCGGCAGAAGCGCGGTGAGCAGCGCAGCGCTGTCCCGGATCAGGCGCGGCCGGACCCGGCTGCGCCACGGGCCGAACACCAGGGGTCTGTCGCCGCTGATCAGGATCTGGAAACTGTTGGCGATCTCCCACAGAGGATCGGGGGTGGCCGCGACACGTAATCGCGCGATGTCCTCAGCAGTGAAGTGCACCCGCAACATAGCGGCCTCCGGACGAGGTAGTCACCGTGTGGGTATGCCACCGACAATGACCAGCGTGGACTGCGCGGGCAAGGCGGCATTCGGCCGCGTGTCGCGGGAGGAGGCCGTGAGCCAGGCCGTAGAACCAAGCCCTGAGCCAGGCCGTAAAACCATTCGCCCCCTCTCCTCCCCCTGACCTAGAATCTCCGCTCTTGCCCGCCTCCCCGCAGGGAGTGCCGCCGCCCGGACGGAAACCGGACGGCACCCACCCAGCAGCCGCACCAGCAGGCCCCCCGGAGGCACCCCCTTGTCCACGCCCGCCACCGACCCCCTCGCCCGCGAGCGCTCCCATCTCGCCTCCTCCCGTTCCGCGCTCCGCGCCATGCGTGAGGACGTCGAGTCCCTCGACATCAAGGACGTCACCGCGAACTGGGTCAACGCAGAGGTCCTCGCCCGCCAGATCGACGACCGCATCAAGGCGTTGGCCGACCTCAGCGACACCCCGCTCTTCTTCGGCCGCCTCGACTACCTGCACGCACCGGGCGCCGAGCAGGCGGAGGGCGCGGAGGGGGAGCAGTTCTACATCGGGCGCCGGCATGTGCACGACGGCGACGGCGACCCGATGGTCATCGACTGGCGTGCGCCGGTCTCGCAGCCGTTCTACCGGGCGTCCAAGAAGGACCCGTTGGACATCTCGCTGCGCCGCCGCTTCGGGTACACGGGCGGCGACCTCACGGCGTACGAGGACGAGCACCTGATGGACCCGGCCGAGGCGGCCGCCACCAGCAAGCTGCTGCAACAGGAGATCGAGCGGCCCCGCGTCGGCCCGATGCGCGACATCGTCGCCACCATCCAGCCCGAGCAGGACGAGATCGTCCGCAGCGGGCTGGGCGGGACGGTGTGCGTGCAGGGCGGGCCGGGGACCGGGAAGACGGCCGTCGGCCTGCACCGGGTGGCGTATCTGCTCTACGCGCACCGCGAGCGGCTCGCGCGCACCGGCACCCTCGTCATCGGTCCGAACAGGTCCTTCCTCCACTACATCGAGCAAGTCCTGCCCGCGCTCGGCGAGTTGACGGTCCGCCAGGGCACGGTGGACGACCTGGTCGCGCATGTCGAGGTGCGGGGCGCGGACGAGGCACCGGCCGCCGTCATCAAGGGCGACGCACGGATGGCCAAGGTCCTTCGGCGGGCCCTCTACTCGCACGTGAGCATGCCGACCGAGCCGGTGATGGTGGTGCGCGGGTCGCGCCGCTGGCGGGTCCCGGCGTACGAACTGGAAGCCATCGTGCGGGAGTTGCTCGACCGCTACATCCGCTACGGTGCCGCCCGCGAGGCGCTCCCGCAGCGCGTCGCGCATGCCGTGCTGGTGCAGATGGAGCGGTCCGGGGAGGCGCCGGACGACCGGGTGCAGGACGCCGTCGCGCGCAACGCGGCGGTGAAGGCGGCCGTCAAGGCGGTCTGGCCGCCGGTCGAACCGGCGAAGCTCGTGCTGCGGCTGCTCACGGACGCGGACTTCCTCGCCGCCCACGCGGACGGGATCCTCGACGAGGACGAGCAGAAGACGATCCTCTGGTCGAAGCCGGTGCGGAGCGTGAAGGCCGCCAAGTGGTCCGCCGCGGACGCAGTGTTGATCGACGAGGCGACGGATCTCGTCCAGCGGACGCACTCGCTGGGCCATGTGGTGCTCGACGAGGCGCAGGACTTGTCCCCCATGCAGTACCGCGCGGTCGGCCGCCGCTGCACCACCGGTTCGGCGACCGTCCTCGGCGACCTGGCGCAGGGCACCACGCCCTGGGCGACGCGGAGTTGGGACGAGGCGCTGGCCCATCTCGGCAAGTCGGAGGGCGTGATCGAGGAGCTGACGGCCGGTTTCCGCGTACCGACGGACGTCATCACGTACGCCTCCCGGCTGCTCCCCCACATCGCCCCCGGCCTCACCCCCGTCGCCTCGGTCCGTGAGAACCCCGGCTTCTTCGACCTCCGCCCGGTCACCGGCACCGCCGAAGTGGTCGCCGCCTGCGAGGAGTTGCTGCGCAACGAGGGCTCGACGGGCCTGATCGCCGCGGACGCCCGCATCCCGGCCCTCGCGGAGGCCCTCACAGCAGCGGGCATCGGCTACCTCGCCCCCGGCGAGGAGACGACCGCGGACACCCGTCTGACCCTGGTCCCGGCCTCCCTCGCGAAGGGCCTGGAGTACGACTACGTGGTCCTCGACGAACCCCGGGCCGTGGTCGACGGCGAACCGGACGAGCGCACGGGGCTGCGCCGCCTGTACGTGTCCCTGACCCGCGCGGTGTCAGGCCTGATCGTCACCCACACGGCACCCCTCCCCGCTCAACTCACCTGATCCGGCACCGACTTCAGGAGCGCGTCCAGCAGGCCGGGGAACCTCGCGTCCAGGTCGTCCCGCCGTAGCTGCACATAGCGGTTGCGGCCGACGACCCGGGTCGCGGTGAGCCCGGCCTCGCGCAGGATCTTCATGTGGTGCGAGACGGTCGACTTGTGCAGATGGGCAATGCCCAGCGCGTCGGGCGAACAAGTGAACCGCTCCCCCGAGGCGTACATCTTCAGCAGCCAGAGCCGCACCGGGTCACCGAGCGCCTGCAACACCCTGACCAGCTCGATGTCGTCGACGTCGGGCTGCGCCAGCCACTCGCCCTCTGTCTCGTCCACGGGCACACCTCCTCCAGACCGTTTGACAATCATCCAACAGTCCCTATTGTTTGACCAACGTCAAACCATTCCGCGGCTCCGTGTCGGGCGCATCCGCGCGGCCCCGCGCCGGACGCACCTGGGGGACTCGTGCGCCTACGCCTGCTCCTGCTCGCCCTCGGCACCTTCGCCGTCGGAACCGACGGCATGGTGACGGCCGGCATCCTGCCGCTCGTCGCCCGCGATCTGGACGTCTCCATCTCGGTCGCCGGACAGATGGTCACCGTCTTCGCCTTGTCCTACGGCGTCCTCGCACCCATCCTGGCCACGGTCACCGCCCGCTGGCCGCGCCGCCGCGCCCTGCTCACGGCGCTCGCGGTGTTCAGCGCCGCCAACGCCCTCACCGCGCTGGCCCCGTCGTACGACGCCCTGCTCGCCACCCGTGTGCTGGCCGCCGTAGGAGCCGCTCTCTACACCCCCACCGCGAACGCCGTGGCGACGACCCTGGTGCCGGCGGAGCGGCGCGGGCGGGCGATCGCGGTGGTGATGGGCGGGCTGACCGTGGCGACCGCGCTCGGGGTGCCGCTGGGCACCTGGATCGGCCGTACGGACTGGCGGCTCACCATGTGGCTGGTGACCGGGCTCGGGGTCGCCGCGTGGACCGGGCTGGCTCTGCTGCTGCCCGAACTGCCGCAGCCGGCGGCCTCGTTGAGCCTGCGCGCGCGGTTCGCCCCGCTGGCAGACCGGCGGGTGCTGGGCGCGGCGAGCACCACCTTCCTGGTCTTCCTGGCCTTCCAGACGACGTTCATCTACTACACGGTGGCCACCCGTCACGCGACCCACGGCTCCCAGGACCGGCTGACCCTGCTGCTCCTGGCGTCCGGCTGCGCGGCGGTCGTGGGCTCGTCACTGGGCGGGCGGCTGATCGACAGGTGGGGACCCCGGGCGGTGATCCTCTCCGCGAGCACGGCCTACGTGGCGCTGGCGGTCGCCTCTCCGTGGCTGCTGCGCACCATGCCGACCGCGCTCGTCGCCTCCGCCCTCACCCCGGTGTTCGGCTGGTCCCTCATGGTCGCCCAGATCACCCGCGTCACCTCCCTCGACCCCGCCAACGCACCCGTACTGATCTCCCTCAACAGCAGCGCCCTCTACCTCGGCATGGCCGCGGCCGGCGGCACCGGCAGCCTGGCGATCACCCTGCTCGGCGACCGCTGGTTCCCGCTGGCGGGGGCGGGTCTCGCGCTGCTGGCGACGGGGGTTGCCGCTGTGACGACCCGGGCGGTACGACAGCCACGGCCCGTCACCGAGACCCCGGAGCCGGTGCGCGCGTGAGGAGCGTGCACGGCGGAGGGGGTGGCCCCGACGTTCACGGACTCCCGCGATCAGGTGTTCACGGCGCGCGGGTCGAGCGCGGGGAGGCGCTCATGGTGGCGGACTGGCGGCTACGGCCGGTCGAGCGGGCGAACACCCGCACCGCGACACAGGAGTTCAGGGCCGAGGCCTCCGGCACGAACGGGTATACCAGTCCGGCCGCGACCAGAGGGTCGCCGAGTCATGAGCACGCTCGACCGACACCGCGCCGACGAGCAGGACCGCTTGGCGAGCGCGGGCCGGGACGGCCGCATCCGTCTGTGAGACCCGCACACCCACCCCACGGCAGGCCCCTGACCGGCCACACAGACACCGTCCACGCCCTGGCCTTCACCCCGGACGACCGGCCGCAAGGCCACTTGCCGACACCCTGACCCCGGCGCTCCGGCGCACGTACATCCCGCAACTGCCCTACGACCCCCCGCACACCGGCCGCCCGCCCCTCACCCGTCAACAGCCGCCCGCCACCGCTCCACAGCAGACACCGACACCGGCTCGGACCACCCGCCAGGCCGGGCCGCGCCGCCGATGTGGAAGGCGTCCACTCCGGCGGCGCGGAGGGTCGGTACGTGGTCGAGGCGGAGGCCGCCGCCGACCAGGACTTGTTGCTCGTAGCCCGGTTCGCCGTGCCGTGCCGTCTCGCGGAGGAGGGTGGGCAGGCCGTCGTCCACGCCGGTGGCCGAGCCGGCGGTGAGGTAGGTGTCCAGGCCCGGCAGGTCCGCGAGGTGTTTGCGGAGGGCGTCGCGGTCGGCGGCGCGGTCGATCGCGCGGTGGAAGGTCCAGGCACAGCCGTCCAGTTCGGCGACGACCCGCTCCACGGCGTCCAGGTCGACCCCGCCGTCGGGGTCGAGGAACCCGAGCACGAACTGATCGGCGCCGGCGGTCCGCAGCTCCCCCGCGACCCGCACCAGCCGGTCCACGTCCCCCGCCGCGAACCCGTCCGCGAGCCGCACCATCACGCGTAGATCGATGTCCACGGCGGCCCGGATCGCGGCGAACCCCTCGACCGACGGTGTGAGTCCGTCCGCCGCGATGTCGGTGACCACTTCAAGGCGGTCCGCCCCTCCGGCCTGGGCGGCGACCGCGTCCTCGGCACCGAGAGCGATCACCTCCAGGACTGCACGCGTACTCATAGGACCCCTTCCGTGGTGTTCCCTGGAGCGGCTACAGGTCTAGTCCAATCTCAGGGTACGCGGGAGGGGTGCGGGTCGCGAGATCGGCCCCGTCACGCCACCAGACCGCCGAAGATGTTCAGCTCCCCCACCTCCGCCCCCGCCAGCTCGTACCCCGCCCCTTCCCGCACCGGCCGCCCCGAGTACAGCCGTACGAGGGTGGCCGCGTCGCCGATGTACCGCGCGGGCGGCCGATCCCCCGACACGTCGCCCAGCCGCAGCGGGTCGTCCAGGTCGTCGACGTCGGCGTGGAGCGGGAGGTGGCCCTTCTCGCGGGTGATGCGGGCGAGCAGGGTCAGGGCGTCCGGCAGGCCTTCGCCGCCGTACGCCCCGGGCTCGCCGAGCACGTCCCGTACGTCCCCGGCGTGCACCCACTCGCCCAGCGCGACCGCGTCCAGCACCCCGCCCGCGCGGGCGATCGCCGGGCCGGCCTCGGTCATCCCGCGCTCCAGCTCGTCGACGACCTGCGCGTTCGTCCAGTCGGCCCGCTCGGCGATGTCCCGGTCGTTGGACTCCGGCGAGAACACCCCCTTCTCGAACCGTCGCTCCACCACCCGCGTCAGCACGGCCGAACAGTGCGCGAGCACATCCCGCACGGTCCAGCCCGGACACCCGGCGGTGGCCAGCGCGAAGTCGTCGTCGGAGCGGGAGCGGAGGAGCGGGATGAACGCGTCGCGTTCGAGGGTGAGGAGGCGGCCGGGCAGCTCGGGGTCGCGTACGTCGTGTGCGGTGTCGGCGTAAGTCATGGGTTCCACGCTAGGTGCGGGGACGCTGGAGGAAAATAAGGGCATGGCCGATCTTGACGCTCTTCGCGCCCGCTGGACCCGCGCCCTCGAAGGGGCCCGCGCGCCCGGCGGCGGACCCGACCCGGCGCCGTACGCCGAGAATCTCCTGGTCCGCTGGCAGGAACCGCAGCGGCACTACCACACGCTCACCCACCTCACCGCGGTCCTCGACCACGTCGACGTGCTGGAGAAGCACGCGGCCGACCCGGACGTCGTACGGCTCGCGGCCTGGTTCCACGACGCGGTCTACCTCCCCGACCGCTCGGAGAACGAGGAGCGGTCGGCCCGCCTTGCCGAGCGCGCCCTCGCCGAGGCGGGCGTGCCGGACGCGAAGACCGCCGAGGTCGCGCGTCTCGTCCGGCTCACCGTCACCCACGCCCCCGCCGACGACGACCGCGACGGCCAGGTCCTGTGCGACGCCGACCTCGCGATCCTGGCCGCGCCGCCGTCGGCGTATGCCGCGTACACGGCCGCGGTACGCGAGGAGTACGCGTTCGTCCCCAACGAAGCGTTCAGAGAAGGGCGTTCGGCGATCCTGCGTCAACTCCTCGATCTGCCACGGCTGTTCAGGACGCCGTACGGGGCGGCGGAGTGGGAGGCGACGGCCCGGTACAACCTGCGCGGCGAGCTGGAAATGCTGTCGCCCTGAGCCGTAGCGACCGCTTAGCCTGCCCGCATGCGAGACATCGGCGCGGAACAGGTGGAGGCAGCCGTCGCGGAGGCCGTGGCACTGCTGCGGACGGCGACCGGCCTGGACTGGGAGAAGGCCACGGCGGGCCGGCTGGAGTGGAGCTGCCGCCACACCGCCGAGCACATCGCCGATGATCTCATGTCGTACGCGGGCCAGTTGGCCGGTCGCCCGCAGCACGCCTACGTCCCCTTCGGCATCACCTTCGACGAGGGCACGGACAACTCCGGTGTCCTGGACGTGGTCGAGACGACCGGCGCCCTGCTCGTCGCCGCGATCCGCACCACACCCCGCGAGGTGCGCGCCTTCCACCCGTACCCGTTCCGCGGCGCGAACCGCGAGGGCTTCGCCGCGATGGGCGCCGCCGAGGTGCTCCTGCACACACACGACATCGCCGAGGGCCTGGGGCTCGCGTACGAACCGGCCCCGGAACTCAGCGAGTTCGTCCTCACCCGGATCTTCCCGCACGTCCGCCCCGGCCCCGACCACTGGCGCACCCTGCTGTGGGCGACCGGTCGCGGCGACCTCCCCGGCCGCGCCCCCGTCACCGACTGGCGCTGGCACAACAACCTGGTGCACCGCACCGACCGGCTCACCCTCGAAGGCATCACCCCCGCCTCCGCCACCGACCTCGCCGCCGGTGGCGACGGCGGCTTCGACTGGGTGGTGGGCGGCCCCTACCAGGGCACCCGGGACGCGGCCACGATGACCCTCAAGGCATACCAAGCGGGCGTGCACCGACCGGAGTTCGGCGTCTTCGCCCTGGTCCGGCAGGACGGCCTCGCGGTCGGCGGCATGGGTTTCCACGGCACCCCGGACGACGAGGGCCGGGTGGAGGTCGGCTACGACCTCGTCGAGGGCGTCCGAGGCCGGGGCTACGCCACGGAGGCCCTGCGCGCCCTCTCGGACTGGGCACTGGCCCGGGACGACGTCCACACCGTCTTCGCCACGATCGACCGGAACAACCTCGCCTCCCAGGCGGTCGTCACCCGCGTGGGCTTCCGGAAGGTGAGCGAGGGCCGCGGCGACGGCGAGGAGTTCGTCTACGAACTGGGCGGCTGAGCCCGGATCGGCCGACCGAACCTGCGCATCGCCGACCCCAAAGTCCCCTTTCGGAACTAAAGTTGGCGCTCCAACCAATTCGGTGGCGCGCCGCCATGCACATCAGGGCATGGGGCTGAGGGGGACAGGGGACGCATGAGCGAGCAGGCCATGGACCGGTTCGGGGGAGCCGAGGGGGCGGTGGACGGGCTTTCTCTGCCCTTCTGGGTCAGCGTCACCCAGGACGACGTCGCGGCGGCCGAGCAAGGCGGCGACACGATGGGCCTGTTCAGCGCTGACGGAGAGGCCGTACTGCGTTCGGTACCCCTTGGTCCTCTCCGCAAGAACCTCGCCGACACCGTCGACGCCCTGCAGCGTGTCTTCCAGGAGGTCTCCGACCGGGGAGGCGCGCTGCCGCTCGCCGAGGCCCAACTCTCCTTCCAGGTCACCGCGAGCGGAGGCGTCCAACTCATCGGCACAGGGCAGATCCAGGGCACTCGCGGGCTGACACTGACGTTCAAGCGTCCCGTCTGATCCGGCACCGTCCATGCCACAGCACAAGGCACTGCTCATCGGCGCCAGCGAGTACGACGACCCGAGCATCGGACATCTGCCCTTCGTCCGGGACGACTTGCAGAAACTGCGCGAGGTTCTGATCAGCCGCGGTTTCCAGCAGGCCGACATCTTGGAGAGCAGACGCGGCATCACACAGAACACGGTGCGGGGGCCTGTGCAACGGTTCCTGCACGACGCCGGTCGGGGTGACACCCTGCTCATCCTGCTCAGCGGGCACGGAATCCACTTCGAGGGCAAGGACTACCTGGTCCCGGAGGACGCCACGTCCGACGCCAGGCCGTTCATCGACAGTTGCATCGAGATCGGCTGGCACAAGGAAATCGAGGCATCCCCTGCGGAACACGTCGTCTTCCTGATCGATGCCTGCCGTGAAGGCATGGTGCTGGACAGCAAGGCCGTACCGGGGACCCGGCCATGGCGTCCCCCGGAGATCATCGGCACACTGCGACGCAAGGTCGCCTACGTGCACGCCTGCGCGAAGCCCCAAGTCGCCCTGTTCGTACGGGAGTCGGACGTACTGCGCCCTGGCTCGGACGTCGGGACCCAGGAAGGCGAGTCGTTCAGCATCTTCTCGCGCGCCGTGTCCGACGTGATCACCGACGACCCGCACGCCCTGGGTCTGCGTGATTTCGCCCAACAGGTGCAGGAGCGGGTCAACGCGTTCCACCGCGCCTACGGCAAGGCCAACGCCCCGCAGCAGGTCAAGGTCACCTGCGAGACGGATGCCGGCGGTGGGGACTTCCCGTGGCTCCCGGGCATCGACAGACGGGCCGAGATCCACGCGTGGGTTCGCGGTGTAGGCAAACACCCCGTGTGGCATCACACCCCCGAAGGCCCTGCGCGGGAGATCCTCCAGCAGATCTGCGGTGCGCTGGCGGGCCGATTGGCCACGGCGTACGAGAAGGCCGCGTCGACTCTGGGCGACGACCCTTGGCACGACCGCGAGTTGGCTGCACGGGCGCACGAGCGGCTGGGGTTCCTGGTTGGCCGGGCGGACGGAGTGCAGTTGTCCCCGACAGAGGCCGCTCTCACACTCCTGTTCCCCCTCATCACCCAGGCCTTCTGGGCGCAGGAGGCCGCTCAGCGCCTCGGCGTCCTTACCCTCACCCCAGATCCGACCGCTGCGGGGCCCGACCGGACCCGCTTCCACAAATTCGCCCAGGGATTCCCCCGGATCAAGCGCCGGATGCTTGCCCTTGAGCACAAGAGGACGGCCGACGGGTCGAAGACCGCAACCCATGTGAAGGTCGCCGACGATTCGACGCGGCACATCCAGTGGTGGCTCTTCCACCGCTGGCTGATCCAGCAGCCGGAGTTGTACACGGCCGAGCGGCTCAAGGCACTCCTCGGAGATGTGACCTCGAACGGGGAACATCCGCGGTGGGTCAGCGATGCACTCTCCGGCGAGCGCCTCATGCGTTTGCTGCGCGAGCACCGTACTGCCCCGTTCACCATGCGGCGATCCACCATGGATCCGCTACTGCACGGATCCCGGTCGCAACAGGAAGACCGCGAGATCATCGCCGCCAGCGGCGGCTACGAGCAGGAGGTACGTCCGCCCCTGGTCGCCGCCCTGCTCAAGGCGTCGTACGCCATGGCCGTGGACCCAGTGGATCTGCCCGAGATCGTCGTCGAACACATAGGTGTCCGGGACAGCGTGGATCTGGAGGCGTTGCGGACCACCGTGCAACGCTCCGACTGGCGCGTCTCCGGCCTCGGCCGCTCCCTCAACGCCGTGTGCACCCACCCGGCGGTCCAGGTCGCACTGCGCGAGCACGCGGCACGTGTCGACCTGCTGCTGCGCGACATCAACTGCGGTGACAGCTCCGTACTCGCGCCTCTCAGCATGCTCCCGCCGTACGCGGACGGTAGCCGCGTACGGCTCGACGGCAGCACCCCCGACCAGCTCTCCGACGGCATTCGCTTCCAACTGGCCGAGGACCGCGTCCAAGAGCTGCTGATGGGCGAGGAGTTGTACGGCGACAGCGAACTGGCCGTGCGTGAGCTGTACCAGAACGCGCTGGATGCCGTCCGCTACCGCAACTGCCGTACCGAGTACTTGCGGCGTACGGGCCGCCAAGCCGACCCTTTGGACGGCTTCATCGAGTTCGTCCAGGGAGTCCACCCCGACGGCCGCCCCTATCTCCGGTGCAGGGACAACGGCATCGGCATGGGCATCACGGAGCTCAGCACCGTCTTCTCCCAGGGCGGCGCGCGCTTCGTCGACCTGCCCGAGTACATCGAGGAACAGGCGGCCTGGGCGGAACTACCGGGCCCGAAATTGGAGCTGCACCCCAACTCCCGCTTCGGGATCGGTGTGTTGAGCTACTTCATGCTCGCCGACGAGATCGTCGTACGCACCTGTCGGCTCGACCGGGAGGGACGGCCCGGCCCGTTGCTGCAGGTGGCCATCGCCGGTCCGGGCAACTTCTTTCGGGTGGACGAACTGGGACCCGGCCGGGAGGCCGACGTGGGAACCACCGTCGAACTGCTGCTCAGCCAGGAGCGGAGGTCGGTGTCGTGCGTGGACGCCCTGCAGAAGGTTCTGTGGATGGCGCCGTACCGGACGGTGGCCAAGCACGGGGCTCGCGAACACCATTGGGCGCCGGGAGAGCTGTCGCCCAGCTCTCTGGAGAGGTCAAGAACGTACAGAAGGTTCGCCGAGAATTTCGGCACGGACTGCGTCCCGTCAGGAGACCCCGACCTGTGGTGGATCAACGGCAATGGAGTCACTCTGGCGGACGGCCTGTTCGCGGAGAGTGGTCGACTTGCACATGACCGTCCCCTGTACGGGGTCGTCTTCAACCTGCACGGTGAGCAGGCACCCGAACTGACTGTGGATCGCAAGAGCCTGCGCGGCTACGACACCGACCACGTGACGGAGCGTATGACCGCTGCCGCCGCCAGCCTCACGCTCCCCGGGCTCAAGCTGCTCAACGCCGACTGGCTGGAGGGCGCCAGCCGTTGGTCCGTAGCCTTCAGTGACTGCGTGGCCGAGCACGCACGCCTGGCCGACCTTCCCTGGCAGCTCCACGACGGCTTCTCGGCGCCCTTCAGTGAGGTGGGATTCTTCCCGCCTGATGCCGATCTGCTGCCCCTGGTCACCGGCAACTACACGGAGATCGAGCAGAAGTGGTCGGCTCCGTTCATCTCCATGCTGCCCCTGCCCGTGCTCCGTTGGCGGTTGCGCACGCTGTACCGGGCCGGGCTCGGTGGCCAGGTCTCCTTCCCCGACTCCGACGCCGCGGACGCTCTCTGCGCCCGCCCGTCCGACCTCACACTGCTGACCACCGGTTTTCCAAGGTTTCCGAACTGGAGCTACGCACTTAGCCGTTGGCTGAAGGGCCCTCAGGCATCCGGGTTCATCGGTATGTCTCCAGCTTCGGAAGCACTCGTCAACAGCGGTCTGAAGAGTCTCGGCATGCTGTTCTCCTGGCGCGATCCGGCCCAACCCGTCGGCACGGCGGACGTGTTCGAGCTGAGTTCCAGGGCGCAGCGGCCGCCCGCTGAGGTCGCAGAGCGTCTGAACAGCCTGGGGTACCGCACCGATCCCCTTTCGGGCTGCGCAACCGCCCAGTGCTCCGATCTGCCCTTGCTCCGACCGTTGGGCGACCTGTCGAAGTGGTTGGCACCCGGCGCAACACTGTCGGCCGCCCAGATCTGCGTCAGCGCGATGCAGGCCAGCTGCTCCACGGCACAGGCCGCCGAGCGGCTGACGGACCTGGGGTTCAAGGCCCCAGCCGAGTATCCGGTGCGAACACACTGGAGCGAGGAGGAGCTGAACGTCATCAAAAACCTGTGGGCGTCTTACGACACGCAGCCCTCGTCTGACGCGGCAGTACGAATCTGCACGGCCCAGTTGACAGCTGTGGCCCATGCGACGAGTCGCACAGTGCGCTACGTCGCAGACTTCCTGGGACAGCTCGGTTTCCTCATGCCTTCGGACACCTCAGAGCTGCCCAAACTCACTGACGACGACCGGTCCCTCCTCACTCGCGACCTGCAGATCCGAGTGGATCAGGAGATACCTCTCCATTATGTGATCGCCACCTCCCGACGCCTCAGCCTTCCTGCCCACACCATTGCGGCACGACTGCACGAGCTCGGATACACGGTGCCCGACGTGCCTGACGCCGAACACTTGCCCTCGCGAGAGGACATCGCTTTCCTTGCCGCAGACCCCGAGCCGACGGGTCTGCGTCAGCCTGTTTCCCTGCAACGAGTCGTACACATGGCGCACGGCGCCAAAGTCTCTCTGGCAGAGGCAGCCGCACGGCTCACCTCCCTTGGACACCACTTCGACTTCGTCGTCGGCGTCCTCTCCCGGTTCCGGAAGCAGGACACCGAGGCCCTGGTGTTTGGGGACCACCCACGACCTGAGGACTTCGGCCCCGTATCCCTGGTGGCCCTGCAAGCCATCGCCCTCCACACCGGCCAGTGGCCACACACCGACGACCTCACGGCGTCTCTCACAGACCTGGGTTTCACCGTCGAACCGGTTACGGAGGAGTGGACCGAGGAACGCCGTCTGGAACAGGTACTGCTCACCGCTCTCCACTCACCGGCCGACCTCCCACCACCCGTCGTCTTCGCCACGTCAAGGGTCTCCCTGGTCACTTTGACGACCGTGGCGCTGGAAACCGGGATGTCTCTTCGCGAGGTGGCGCTCAAGGCCACTGGGCTTGGCATCCATCACGAAGCCGAAACCTGGTTCACTCCCGCCCCGCAGACGGAGCAGCCCGCCCCTTCGGCCGCCGCAACCCCGACACCGTCAGCAGCCGCACCACCTCCCGGCTCCTGACCTCCACCGCCCCGGCGGCCACCGCGTCCGCATAACGATGCGACGGGATGTCGTAGTGATCGCGCTCGAAGGCGCGCCGGGGTACACCCAACTCCCGGGCGAACAGGTGGAGTTCGTCATACGAGACATCGCTGACGAGGTGCGACCACAGGCGGCCGTGCCCCGGCCAGGTGGGCGGGTCGATGTAGACGGTCACAGGGACCCCAGCGAGGCGACCTTCACGCCCGCCTTGTGGCACACCCAGTGCGGGTCTGGTCCCAGTTCCGGCTCGACCTCCAGGGCGTGCGGGTCGCCGGAGTCGCACACGGGGCACAGGGGCCACCGGCCGTACCGCTCCAACAGGGCGTCCTGTACGTCCTGGGCGACCAGACCGGCGACGTAGTCCACGCCCTCCGGCCACTGCTGCACCCACCAGCGCCGGTGCACAACGGACTCCTCGACCAGGGAGACGACATCCGCCTGCGCGACCTCGCCCGCGACCAGATCGGCGAGCACGAGAGCACGTGCCGCGTGCAGGGCCTGCTCCAGGGGGGTGACGGGGTCGCCGGTGGGTTCCATGCACCCATTGTGCGCACTCTTGACCCGACCACCGAGCTGAAAATATCTTTCAAGGGTGACCCAGCAGGTGAAGGAAATCTTCGGAAGCGCCTCCGCGAGTACGCCACCCGCCGCGCTCGCCGCCAAGGTGCGCACCCTCGGCCCCTCCATGACCCGCTCCATGCAGCGCGTCGCCGAGACCGTCGCCGCCGACCCGGCCGGCTGCGCGGCGCTCACCGTCACCGGCCTCGCCGAGCTCACCGGCACCAGCGAGGCCACGGTCGTGCGCACCGCCCGCATCCTCGGCTACCCCGGCTACCGCGACCTGCGCCTCGCCCTCGCCGGGCTCGCCGCGCAGCAGCAGTCCGGGCGGGCGCCCGCCCTCACCACCGACATCGCGGTCGACGACCCGATCGCCGACGTCGTCGCGAAACTCGCCTACGACGAGCAGCAGACCCTCGCCGACACGGCCGCCGGACTCGACACCGTGCAGCTCGGCGCGGCCGTCACCGCGCTCGCCGCGGCCCGCCGCATCGACGTGTACGGGGTGGGGGCGTCCGGGCTCGTCGCCCAGGACCTGGTCCAGAAGCTGCTCCGGATAGGTCTCATGGCCCATGCCCACAGCGATCCGCACCTCGCCGTCACCAACGCCGTGCAGCTCAGGGCCGGGGACGTGGCGATCGCGATCACCCACTCCGGGTCCACCGGCGATGTCATAGAGCCGCTGCGGGTCGCCTTCGAACACGGGGCTACGACCGTGGCGATCACCGGGCGGCCGGACGGCGCGGTGACGCAGTACGCCGATCACATCCTCACCACGTCCACCGCCCGGGAGAGCGAGCTGCGGCCGGCGGCGATGTCGTCCCGGACGAGTCAACTGCTGGTCGTGGACTGCCTGTTCATAGGCGTGGCGCAGCGGACGTACGAGCAGGCGGCGCCCGCGCTGTCGGCGTCGTACGAGGCGCTGGCGCACCGGCACCGCCGCTAGGCCCTGTCGCCAGCCCCTTTCACCAGTCCCTGTCGCCAGATCCCGTCATCGGCCAAGACGAGCACGACCTCACACCGCACACGTGAAAGAGCCGCCGAACCATGACCTCCACGTCCAACCCCCGTGATCTCCGCACCGAGTTGGAGACACTCACCACCGAGGCCTTCCGCCCCGAACTCGCCGAGATCGACCAACTCCCCACCCTCTCCATCGCCCGCCTCATGAACGCCGAGGACGCCACCGTCGCCGCCGCCGTCGCCCGGCGGCTCCCCGAGATCTCCGCCGCGATCGACGCGGTGGCCGAGCGGATGGGACGGGGTGGCCGGCTGATCTACACGGGCGCCGGTACGGCCGGACGGCTCGGTGTGCTGGACGCCTCCGAGTGCCCGCCGACCTTCAACACGGACCCCTCGCAGGTGGTCGGCCTGATCGCGGGCGGCCCCGCGGCCATGGTGACGTCGGTCGAGGGCGCCGAGGACTCCCGGGAGCTGGCGCGGACGGATCTCGACACCCTCGCCGTGACCGCCGACGACACGGTGGTCGGCGTCTCCGCCTCCGGACGCACCCCGTACGCGATCGCCGCCGTCGAGCACGCGCGCGCACTCGGCGCCCTCACCATCGGCCTGTCCTGCAACGAGCACAGCGCGCTCGCGGCGGCCGCCGAGCACGGCATCGAGGTCGTCGTGGGCCCCGAACTCCTCACCGGATCAACGAGGTTGAAGGCGGGCACGGCCCAGAAGCTCGTCCTCAACATGCTCTCCACGATCACGATGATCCGGCTGGGCAAGACGTACGGGAACCTGATGGTCGACGTACGCGCCTCGAACGAGAAGCTGCGCGCCCGCTCCCGCCGTATCGTCGCGCTCGCCACCGGCGCGGACGACGCGGAGATCGAGCGGGCGCTCGCGGCGACCGACGGCGAGGTGAAGAACGCGATCCTGGTGGTGCTCGCCGGGGTCGACGGCCCGACGGCCGCCCGCCTTCTGGAGGAGTCCGGCGGCCGACTGCGCGCGGCACTGACGGCGGCGGCCGACTGACCAGCACGATCGGTGGGTGAACACTTCGTACGAAACCGCCGCCGCGCTCCTCCCCCTGGTCGGCGGCCCCGCGAACGTCACCTCCGTCGCCCACTGCATGACCCGCCTCCGTCTCGGCCTCACCGACCGTTCCCTGGTGGACGAGACGGCGTTGCGGGCGGTGCCGGGCGTGCTCGGGGTGGTGGCCGACGACACGTCGTATCAGGTGGTGCTGGGGCCGGGGGTGGTCGTCCGAGTAACCCGGGAATTCGAGAAGTTGACCGGCGGCGCGGCCGAACTGGCCGCGCGCGGAGAAGAGTTGCGGCACCAGCAGCGCACCCGCAACGCAACTCCCGCCAAACTCCTCCTGCGCCGGGTGGCGAACATCTTCGTCCCCCTCATCCCCGCCCTGATCGGCTGCGGAGTCCTGGCGGGCCTCAACGGGCTGCTGATCAACATGAGTTGGCTGCCCGGAGTGACCCCCGCCCTGTCCGCGATCGCCTCCGCGTTCCTCGCCCTCATCGCGGTCTTCGTCGGTTTCAACACGGCGAAGGAGTTCGGCGGAACGCCGGTGCTCGGCGGAGCGGTGGCGGCGGTCGTGGTCTACCCGGGAGTGGCGAAGGTGACGGCGTTCGGGGTAGCACTCTCCCCCGGCCAGGGCGGAGTACTGGGCGCGCTGGCCGCCGCGTTGCTCGGCACCTGCGTCGAGAGATGGTGCCGCACTTGGGTCCCGGCAACCCTCGACGTCCTCCTCACCCCCACCCTCACGGTCCTCATCTCCGGCCTGGCGACGCTCTACGGCCTCATGTACGCGGCCGGCGAGATCTCCACGGCGATCGGCACGGCGGCAAACTGGCTCCTCTCCACCACCAGCGCCTTCGCGGGCCTGATCCTCGGCGGCCTGTTCCTCCCCCTGGTGATGCTGGGCCTCCACCAGGCCCTGATCCCCATCCACACCACCCTCATCGAGCAACAGGGCTACACCGTCCTCCTCCCCCTCCTCGCGATGGCGGGCGCGGGCCAGGTCGGCGCGGCGGCAGCGGTCTACGTCCGCCTGCGCCACGACACGTCGATCCGTACGACGATCAAGTCGGCGCTCCCGGCAGGGTTGTTGGGCGTCGGCGAACCTCTCATCTACGGCGTCTCGCTCCCCCTCGGCCGCCCCTTCCTCACCGCCTGCGCGGGCGGGGCGGCGGGCGGGGCCTTCGTCGGCTTCTTCGCGATGCTGGGCGACAAGGTGGGGGCGACGGCGATCGGGCCGTCCGGGTGGGCGCTGTTTCCGTTGCTGGCGGGGAACAGGGGGTTGGGGATGGCGGCGGCGATCTATGGGGGCGGGCTGTTGACGGGGTACGTGGTGGGGTTCGTGGCGACGTACGCCTTCGGGCTCACGGGAGGCGCGGGCGGACGGTTCAGGTCGCGAGCGCGGGCGTGAAGCCGAACGTCGGTACCAGGTTCGGGTCGTTGAACGCCGTGATGCGGGCGATGCGGGTGCCGATCAGGGTCAGGACCTGGACGCCGTACGCCTCGTAGCGGCCCTTGCCGGTGTGCTGGTAGACGACGAAGGCGGGCTGGCCGTTGGCGTGGGTGGGCGCCAGCCGCCACAGGTCGCGGCGGAGTACCCGGGCGGCCAGGAATCCGGCGACCGCCGGCCGGCCGGTGAACCAGGTCGGGATCGGTGGCATCTCCATCTCGACGTCGGCCCGCAACAGGCCGACCAGCGCTTCGAGGTCGGCCCGGGTGAACGCGTCGACGTAGTCGTCGAGGAGGGTGCGCACGGTCTCCTCGTGCGGCTCGGCCTGGTCGTCCTCGACCGGTCCGGCCTCCGCCAGGCGGGCCCGGGCCCGTCGCAGCGCGCTGTCGACGGCCGCGGTCGTCGTGTCCAGCATCTCGGCCACCTCGGCGGTCCGGAACGCCAGCACGTCGCGCAAGGTCAGCACGGCCCGCTGCCGGGCGGACAGGAACTGGAGTGCGGCGATGAAGGCGAGCCGCACTCCCGTCCTCCTGACCGCGATCGCCGCCGGGTCGTCGGCGCCGACCAGCGCGTCGGGCACCGGCTGGAGCCACGCCACCGACGGCTCGCGGGGAGCCATCGCCACCCGGTGATCGTCCGAAGGCGCGCCCAGTCCCGACGGAAGCGGCCGCCGGGAGCGGGTTTCCAGCGCCGTCAGGCAGGCCCTGGTGGCGATCTTGTAGAGCCACCGCCGCAGCGAGGAGCGGCCCTCGAACCGGTCGAACGCGCGCCATGCCCGCAGATAGGTCTCCTGCACCAGGTCCTCGGCGTCATGGATCGAGCCGAGCATCCGGTAGCAGTGCGCGATCAGCTCCGGCCGGAACTGCTCGGCCAGGGCGGCGAATTCGGCGTCCTGCGGCATCGTGGCTTCTCCCCGGGAGGCGGTGCGGTCCACGGTAGGCGGCGGCTCAGTCGACCGGACGCGATCCCGCGCCGTCGACCTGGTACTCCGGACCGGCACCGGGGTCCTGGGCGATGTCCATGACGGCCTTGGCGACCTGTTCCGGGGTGAGGACCGGCTCAAGGGCCTTGACGAAGGTGTCCCGGTCGACGCCCTGGCGGGCGGCGTAGCCCGCGACCCCGACCGCGCCCACGCCGCCGAACGGGGTCAGCGTCGGAAGCAAGGCGTGGAACCGGATGCCGAGGCCGGCCCGCTCCGACTCCTCGGCCGCGTACCCGCGCAGATAGCGGATGGCGGCCTTGGCGCTGGCGTATCCGCCGCTGAGCGGAGAGCCGACCAGGACGGCTCCGCTGGACATCGCGAGGACCACGCTGCCCGGCGCCAGGGGCTCCCGCAGCGCGGCCCGCACCCACGTGAAGACATGCCGGGTGTCGACCTCCCAGTTACGGCTGAAGGTCTCCCAGGTCTGCTCGTGCACGGGCGCCATGTGCGCGGCGACCCCGGCGTTGAGAACGAGCAGGCTGGGACGGCGAGTTCGGATCACGTCCTGCGCAAGCGCCTCGTCGGTGGCATCGGCGGCGAGGGGCGTGAAGCGGGCGCCGAGTTCATCTCCTACGGCGCGCAGCTCCGGTTCGTCGCGGGCGATACCGACGACATCGGTGCCCGCGGCCACGAGCGCGGCCGCGACAGCGCGCCCGAAGCCACGGCCGGCACCGGTGACAACGGCGGTCTGAAAGGGTTCGGACATCGGACACTCCCCAGGGGTGGTCGGGTTCGGTCCGCATCAAGACCAGCCGCAGGACGAAAACCCGTCGTCGCGACCGAATCGAGAAGAGTGATGTGGGTCACACCCGCCGCCACACCAGTGTGTACCGCCAGAACAGCCGCCTCCGCAGCCGGGCCCCCGGCAGCAGGCGGTCGGCCTCGCGGCGGATCTCGGCGAAGGTCATCTCCGGGGACCGGGTGACGGCGGTCATCGACACCGGACGCGCGGCGGCCCTACGGCCCCTGTTCTTCAGCCAGCCGATGGCCAGGTTCAGGGGGATGGAGAGGACGCCGAGCAGACGGTCGACGGTGTCCACCTCGCGGGCGCAGCCGACGACCACGAGGGTTCCACCGGGGGCGAGTTGGTCGCGGAAGCGGGTGAGCGCCTCCGCGAACGGCAGGTGATGGAGGGCGGCGACGCAGGTGATGACGTCGTAGGGGCCGGTGGGGAGTCCGGTCGGGGCACCGGCGACGGCGAAGGCGGCTGGGACACCGGGCACCGAACCCGGGCGGCAACTGCCGTAGCAGCCAGGGTGGTAGCAGGCGTTGTGGCTCCAGGGGTGGGCGGAGTTGAAGTCCTGGAGGGCGCGGAGGAGTCGGGGGGGTGAGCGCGGGCATGCCCGCCACTGCACCAGACCGCCACCGTCAGCCGTCGGCCTCCCCCCGTTGAACCACCCACTCCGTGGGCTGGCCCGTCACGGCGGCAATGGTGTCGAAGTCGGCGTCGTAGTGAAGCACCGTGACCTTGTGGCGCTCGGCCGTGGCAGCGATCAGCAGATCCGGTACCGAGGCAGCCCTGTGATGCCCTCGCTCCGCCAACAGGGCCTGGATCTCGACGGCGCGCGTGCCGATCTCGTCCGTGAGCGGAAGCCACTCGAACCCTCGACGGACCGAGCGTCCCGCCGCATGGCTCTCGGCGTTCCGCGCGCTGTAAAGGATCTCCAGGTCGACGACCGCACAGGTGGCCACGAGCCCTCCTTCGACCAGCGGCCCGAGGACAGCCCGGACGGCAGGGTGTCTGGCCCGGGCCCAGACGCTTTTGTCGACCAGGTACTTCGCTAGCGCCATGCTCCCGCCATCACTTCCGGATCGGCGAGGTCGTCGAAGAGGCCCTCGTCCAACATCTCCATGAACCGGCGCCGCTTCGCCGCGGCCACAAACTCGGCCAGAGCGCCGTTGATGGTGGCTCGCTTCGTCGTCGTGCCCAGTATCTCGGCCGCCTCGGCAAGGAGTGCATCATCAAGGTCAATCATGGTGCGTGACATCGCTACCTCCAGGCATACGATCCTTACGAATCAGTATGCCCCAACTCTCCCCTTCGCGATTCCTCTCCCGCACCCTCGCCCGCAGCACCTCCTCCTGCGCGGCCGGCCCGGTCGACTCCGGTGGGCAGTCCCACTCCCGGCCGCCGGCGACGGGCCGCAACTGCACCAGCCCGCCCACATGCCCCATCACCTCCCCGACCCGCCCGTCCCGTACGTCCACGACATGCGCCCCGACCGGCGGCCGTTCCCCGCGCAGCACGGACGCGAGCTTCTCGGCGGTACGGACGTTGCACCGCCCGAGGACGACGAGGGCGAATCGTTCCTCGCTCGCACCTGTCACCGGGTCCACACACAGGGACGGCAGGACGATGCCCACCCCCGTGAGCGCCTCCCGGAGCGAGGCGACGACCTCTTCCGTCGACCGCAGCATTCCTTCACCTCCACACAGAGTTCGTGATTCGCGACACAGCGTGGTGGTTACGCCTTTAACCTGGCCAGACCGGGCGTCCCAACAACATCAGGTGTCGGACAGGGAGTTGCCGTGGCAGGACAGAAGGACCTCGACCCGTCGTCGTCTCCGCGTGCCCTGCTGGGCGCCGAGTTGCGTCATGCCCGCGAGAAGGCCGGCCTCAGCCAGGACGAGTTGGGGCTGAGGTTGTTCGTGAGCGGGTCGTTCATCGGGCAGTTGGAGGCGGGGACTCGGCGGATGGCGCCGGAGTATGCGCGGATGTTGGACAGGGAGTTGGGGACGGGGGACTTCTTCGAGCGGAACTGTGTGGCGGCGGCGAAGTCCCGGTATCCGGAGCACTTCGCCGAGGCGGCAGAGGCCGAGGCGAGGGCTACGGCGATCCGCGAGTACGCACCGATGCTGATCCCCGGCCTGCTCCAGACACCGGAGTACGCACGAGCGGTGAACCGCGCTTACGACCCGACGGCGCCCGAGGAAACGATCGACGAGTGGGTGGACGGCCGGATCGCCAGGACCCGTCTGCTCGATCACCCAACAAAGCCGCTGTTGTGGACCGTACTTGACGAGGCGGCGCTACGCCGGGAGACCGGCGGTCGGGCGGCGATGGCTGAAGTCCTGCACCACATCGTGGAACTGGGCTGCCGGGGGCGGGTCATCACGCAGGTGCTGCCCTTCAGCGAGGGAGCACACGCTGCGATGAAGGGCTCAATGAAACTGATGGAGTTCGACGACGCGCCTCCCCTCGTCTATTTGGAGGGGGTTCACACCGGACGGCTGGAGGACGACCCGGCCACGGTCACCCAACTGCGACTGGCCTTCGAACTCCTCGCAGCCTCCGCACTCTCTCCAGAGAAGTCCCTGGCCCTGATCGAGACGTTGGCGCAGGATTACGCTCATGAGGAACTTTCCTGACTACGACCTGAGCACGGCCACCTGGCACAAGTCCAGCTACAGCGGCGGGGGCGGCGACAACTGCCTCGAAGTAGCCGAAGGCAACCCCGCCCTCATCCCCGTCCGCGACTCCAAGAACCCCCTCGGCCCGAAGCTCGTGTTCCGGGCCGAGTCATGGTCCGCGTTCGTCGGGCAGTTGAAGGCGGACTGAGGCGCCTGGACCGGAGGGTCAGAAGTGGTCCTTGGCCCAGCGGAAGCTGTCGCGGACGGTCTGTTCGTTGCTGATGGGCCGCAGGCCGAGGTCGCGGGTGGTGGAGGCGGTGTCGGCGCGCAGGTGTGAGGCTCCCGCGTAGATCTGGATGATCTCCGGGCGCATCATGGGCGGGCGGCGGGTCAGCTTGGAGACCCAGGTGGCGATCCGGGCCATCGGTTTGAGGACGGCCGGGGAGAGGACCCGCGGGGTCTTCAGGCCCAGCTCGGGGTACATCTGCTGGGCGGTCTTGACCATCTCGGTGGTGGAGACGGGCGTGGTGTTGCTGAGCAGGTAGCGGCCCTTGTCGCGGCCACGGGTGGCCGCCAGATAGCAGGCTTTCGCCACGTCGCGGGCGTCGATCAGCAGCAGGTGGAGGCCGGGGTCGACGGTGAACTTCCCGGCCAGGATCGTGGTGAACAGCTCCACGCTCCCGGTGGGGGTGGAGAACCCGGGACCGGTGATCGCCGACGGCAGTACCGAGAAGAACTCGATGTCAGTGCCGGCGACCAGTTGCCGGGCCAGTTTCTCGGCCTGGGTCTTGGAGTATTCGTAGGGGTTGATGTTCAGCGGGTTCCAGGTGTCGGCACTGAACGGTCGCACACTGGCGTCGACCGTGGTCATCGAACTGACGTAGACGATCTTGCGGACGCCTGCTTCGATGGCCGCCTCGACGAGGTGGCGCGTTCCGTCGAGGTTGACGCGCACGATCTCGTTCTCGGGGTCTTTGGCCCAGACGCGGAAAGCGGCGGCGACCGAGTAGACGATGTCGACGCCCTGCATGGCCGCCACCAGCGAGGCGCGGTCCATCAGTTCGGCCCGCACCAGTTCGACGTCCAGCGCGCGCAGCCGGTCGGCGCGGGCGCCGGTGTCCCGGGCCCCGGCCCGGACCGTCTCGCCCTGCGCGAGCAGGTGCTGCACCAGGGTGAAACCCACGTGACCGGTCGCCCCGGTCACCAGGCTGATCTTGTTCTCGCTCATACGGCCAGTGGACCCCGGCACCACCCGGGAAGGGAAAGACCCACCCGGTCCGAAGGAATACCCTGAGGGTATGGAAGACCTGGACCTGCGGGAACTGCGCTATTTCGTCGCGGTCGCGGAGGAGCTGAACTTCACCCGCGCCGCCGACCGGCTCGGCATCGCCCAGCCGCCCCTGTCCCGCGCGGTTCAGGGCATGGAGACCAAACTCGGCGTACGGCTGCTCGACCGGGACGCACGCCCCCTGACCCTCACCGACGCCGGCCGGGTGCTGCTCGAACAGGCGCGCCCGGCCATCGCCGCGGTGGCCGCCGCCGGCCGCCGGGCCGCACGGGCCGGCACAGAGCGTCCGCGGCTGGCGGTCGCGGTCAAGACCGGCAGTGCCCCGGCGCTGGTGCGCGACATCGCCGCCCGCTACGACAGCCAGGGCACCTGGCCGCCCGCCGAGATCTCCATCGGCGGCTGGGGCGAGCCCACCGCGATGCTGCTCGACGGGCGCGCCGACGTCGCCCTGCTGCGCGGCCCCCTGCTCGACCCGCTCCTCGACGCCCAGTTGGACAGCGAAGTCCTGCTCACCGAACCCCGCATGGCCGTACTACCGGCCGACCACCCCCTGGCCCGGCGCGAGCGACTGCGCCGTATCGACCTGGACGGCGAACCGGTCCCGCACTGGCCCGGCGCGACGGCGGAACAGACCGCCTACAACGCGGCCACCGACACCTGGACCGCGCACGCCGTGCACGCGCCACCCGGCCCACGGGTGGAGAACATGGACCAGATGCTCGACGCGGTCGTGTACGGCCAGGGCGTGGCCTTCCTCCCCGCCTCCTACGCCGACTCCGCAGCCCATCTGGGCCTGGCCTACGTGCCTGTCTCCGACATCAGCCCCAGCACCGTCGTGGCGGCCTGGCCCCAGACCTGCCGATCCCAGGCGGTGGCCGCCTTCGTCCGCGCCGCACTTGAGGTGGCGCAGCCGGCCGAGGCCGCCAAGGCGAGATGACACCGGCCGACGAAGACTCAGCCTGACTCCGACGCCGCCAGGCGTTCACGCACTTTGTCGCCGATGGAGATGAGCGTCTCCAGCTCCGCTTCGGTGAGGTGGTCGATGAACGCCTCGCGTACGTCGGCCACATGTGAGGGAGCCGCGGCTTTGATCACGTCGAGGCCCTGGGGAGTGAGGACGACGACCGCACCTCGCAGGTCGTCCGCACACCGCTCGCGTCGCACCAGGCCGCGGGTCTCCATCCGGCCGAGGTGCTGGGACAGGCGGCTCTTCTCCCAGCGCAGCCGTCTGCCGAGTTCGAACGACCTCAGCCGGGAGTCGGGCTCTTGCGAGAGGAGGGCCAGGACCCGGTAGTCGGCGTAAGAAAGCCCGCTCCGAGCGCGGAGTCGCCGTTCGATGAACACCATCACGTCGTCGTGCATCGACCGCAGGCTGCGCCAGGCCCGCTGCTCTCTGTCGTCAAGCCATCGCGCGTCCGTCATGGCCGGAATCCTATCCTGTGGTTGACATGTGAACCAGCTCCCCCTACGTTCCGGTTCACGTGTTAACCAACGGTGAGGACAGTACGTTGACGACACTCAACAAGCCGCCGATACGGACGACATGGGGCCTGTTACGGCAGCGGATCGCCTCCGTGGCCGCCGTCCTGGCCGTACTCGCGGGACTGGTCACGAACCTGGCGCTGACCGCCGCCACCGCACACGCCGTGAACGACGACGGCACTTCAAGATTCGCCACGTACAACATGCAAGGCTCCGACAACGGCCTGCGCTGGACGTCGGAGATCGGCGATCTGGCTCAGAACAACCCGCTGTTGGCACTCCAGGAGGTCGGTAGCGGGCCGCCCGCCGGGGCGGGGCTCCGCACGTCGCGGCCGATCCGGCTCAACCCGCCCCGACCGAACGGCCTTCCCGGGTCCGTCACGGAGACGATCATGCCGGCGAGCTGGGCCGGCGGCACCCGCTACGTGTACTACCTCCAGACCGATCCGCAACGAGCCGACGACACCGGCGACGACTCGTGGGACGGGGGCCAGATCAACCTGGCGATGGTCACCGACTCCCGGGTGCAGCGCAACAACATCCGCGTGCTGGAGAACCCGCTCTATGACCCGAACCCGAACGCCCCGAACAACCGTTACCGGGAGCGCCCCCTGCTCGGTCTGCGGTTCGGCACCACCTGGTACTGGAACGTGCACGGCCGCGGCGAGGACGTACCCGCACTGCTCGACCAGGTACGCAACAACTCCGACGGCCAGAACTGGGTCCTGGTCGGCGACTTCAACCTGAACATCCTCAACAGCACCGACCAGGAGGCACGCGACCGGTCACTGCATCTGCGCGCCGACGAAACGCTGCTCCGCACCAATCAGCCGACGCACATGGGGAGCGTCAACACCGAGCTGGACTACGCGGTCACGCACGGCCTGCCCGCGGGGTTCACCGCGACCCGTCCGGGGGGCCTCGGAGCCGACCACATCCCCGTGGTCTTCGCCCGGACACCGCCGCCGGCCCAGCCGCCGACCCGGGCGCGGAACAGCACCATGGTGCTGGCCACAACGACCGGCCAACTGCTCCAGGAGAACGCCAACGGTTCACTCGTGACCGCGGAGCCCACCTACAACTCCACCCAGAACTTCGAGAACTACACCACCGCCTCACTCGACCACCGTCTGCGCAACCCCCGCACGAGACTCTGCGTGGGGATCGGCTCGGCCGTCCGCCGGGACGCGTCCTCTCCGGTCGTCGCCGGCAGTTGTGACGACCCGAGCGCGCAGTGGTCGGTCAGCCATCCCAAGGAGTTCCTGGGGCCCTACGTGGACAGCGGCGGAGCGCAGGTCTGGCGCAACGTGGCCTTCCCCGAACTCTGCCTGACCCCGGGCGACACATCGGTGACCGCGGCACCGTGCACCGACGACGCCGCCCAGCGGTGGTGGGACGAACCCATGCCCGCCGCCTCAAGCTGGCTGACCACCAACCAGAACGTGCGCCTCCAGTCCCTCTTCGCCGGAGCGCGGCTGTTCACCAACACTCCCGCCAACGTCACGCTGAGGTCCTATCCCCGGCCGTCCAGGTGGAACTGGATCTACTGGCTGCGCTACGAGGCGCGGGACTTCGGCTGGAACATCCAGCAGGTCGACCCGGCGGACAACGTGGTCCGGCTCCGGCCCTGGCGCACAAGCGACGTCTGCCTGGGCGTCCGGGACGTCAACGCCGGCACGAGTACGGACGCCATGTTCCAGCTCTGCGACCCCCCGTACCCTCGCCCGCCCTCCCCTGCCGGCGGTGCCGGTCAGCGCTGGCTGGTCGAGATGTACAAGGACGGGAGCCTTCGGTTCCGCAACGAGGCGAACCACCTGTGCCTGCAGTCTCCCGACGCCGACAACGGCAACGTCGCCGTCGCCCCCTGCGAGGACTACCCGGCCCAGCGCTGGAACGTGACGACTCCCTGAACATCCTGACGGAGGCTCAAGCTCCGAGCCGCGAGCCTCCTTTTCAAGGAATGGGTGGAGGGTCTCAACCCGCCCACCCTCCCCGCGAGTTGACCTGAAGCGTTCAGGTTGCGACGCACAGTCACCATCGTCTAGCGTGCGGACAACAAACAGCCCCCGTCAGGTGCTAGCAACACCTGCGGGGGCTTAACCAACACGATCGAATGCGAGTCGATCCCGTGGCTGACGCCAATCTTAGTGCTGTCCCCGTGTCCGCGCATCCGTCGTCCCCGCCTCCCATGGCCAACCCGGGGTACGGCAAACGCTCCGCGCCGGACCAACGCCCCCGCACCACCCACGACTTCGCCCACCTCCCGCCCCGCGAAGCCGCCATCGCCGCGTACGTCGACCGGCTCCCGGACGGCGCCGACATGTCCGTAAAAACGCTGGCCAAGACGCTGCCATACGGACAGTGCGCCCTCCGCACCGCCCTCAACCACCTGCAAAAGGCAGGGCACTTGCGCCGGGGCCGCGAACATCTGGCCGACGCCAAGGGATCCCGGTGGATCACCCGAACGTGGTTCTCGCGGACGGCGCGGGGCGACGACTGGTGGGCCGCGTTCACGCGCGGCGACGTGCCGGACGTACAACAGGAGGCACGGCCGCCGACCCGTTCCCGGGCCCACATCCTGCTCGCCGCCCTCGGCCGTACCGCCCCCGTGCTGTCACTCTCCGCCGCCGAATGCGCGGAACTCTCCCCGCTGCTGGCGGAGTGGTTCGCGCGGGGAGTCACGGACGAGACCGTCGTACGGACCCTGACCGCCGGCCTGCCCAGCCCGGTCCACCACCCGGCGGCCCTGATCCGCAGACGCCTCACCACCAAACTCCCCCCGGAACCGACACCCGCGCCTCCGGCCCGCCCACCCCTCCGCATCCTGGAGTGCGCGAAGTGCGGCGTACCGGGACGGCCGGAGGCACTGCCTGGGGGTGTCTGCGGCGCGTGCCGGGGTGAGACCGGTCCCCACAAGGGCGCCTCGCCCCCGTCCTCCTCGGGCGTCCACAGCCGTGCCGCCGAGATCCGCGCCGCGATGGCAGCCCGGCGGGAGGGGAGCCGCGCATGAGCCGACCGTACGTACTCGCAGGTGTGTACAGTTTTTGCATGGAGACGTATCCGCTCGTGGAAGCCCGCAATCAGCTCGGCCAACTGGTCGGCAGGGTTCGGCACGGCCAGGAACACATCCTGATCACCGAGTACGGCAAGCCTGCGGCCGCGCTCATCCCGATAAGCGAACTCGAAGAGTTGCAGCGTCTCCGCGACGAGGCGGACATCGCTGAAGCACGGGCACGTGAGGCCGCGCCGTCCGGTCCGTCGATGTCCCACGACGAGTTCATGGCCCAGCTTGAGGCCGAAGACCGCCGGGCTGCCGCTTCGTGACATACACAGTGGTCTGGGAGCACCACGCCATGAACGAGTTCAGGCGGCTCCGTGCCATCGATCCCGTTGGTGCCAAGGCGGCTGCATCCGCGGTCCGCGCGCTCGCCGAAGACCCCGGCCCAGAGACGGCCCGCCCTCTGGGCGGGTCCGGCTACTACCGGCTGCACGTGGGAAGTTGGCGCGTGCTGTACCGACCCGACGGCGACACCTTGACCGTATTCGTGGTCAAAGTCGGCCGCAGCAACTGACAGGAAAGGAGCTCCGCAGGACCATGAACCACGCCCAGCAGACCGCCCTAGGCCGCGCCCTCCGTCTCCTCGGGGAGCACGGTGACGCGCTGACGTCCGACACCCCCGACGGGAAACTCCACGAGGTCAAGGCCGACCTCAAGCGCGCCCTCGACCTGCTGGACGACAGCGTCAGCGGTGCCGCGCCGACCACCCGCTGCCTGGAGCATCCGAACGGGCCGGTCGACACCGACGCCCCCGACCTCTGCCTGCTCTGCGAGACCCGGCGCCGCGCGGCCCGCCGCTCCGAGTTCAACGGGCCGGACCCGTACACCCGGGGCGCCGAGACCACGCCGTCCCGCTACGGCGTGCGCGAGGACCGCCCGCAGCCGCAGCAGCGCTGGCTGCCGGAGGCCTGGAACGGCCAGGCGTGGCAGCTCTGCGGCACCCCGCGCCGCGACCGCCACGAGGCCGAGCTGTACCTCAACGCCCAGCGCCGCGGCTCCCGCCCCGCGATGGCGTACCGCCTCGTCCACGAGTTCACGGACTACGAGGTGCTACGGGTCTGGGGCACGCCCGTGCACGTCGACATCGAGCCCCTGGGGAACCTGTAGTCGGTTCAGTACGGCCAACTACTCTTTCGGCGCGTGCCGTTGGATCATCGACCGCGTCTCCTCCGCGTCCAACTGGTACACCGTCTCGTGCGCCCGCGGATCCCGCGCGTGGAAGGTGTGGAACATCGGCCCGGTCTCCCCACCCAGCTCCACCAGCGACGCCGAGGCCCCGCGCACCGCCCGCTCCGTGCCGTACGCGGTGGTCAGGTCGATGCGGTTGACGACACCGGGTGTGACCCACACCGGCGTGGCCTCCAGGAAGCCGAAGAGCTGGAGGTGGAAGTGGCCGGTGAGGATGACCCGTACGTCACTGCCCCGGATCGCGTCGGCCAGCTCCCCGGGGTTCCGCAGCCCGAAGGCCCGCTGGGACGGCACGTCGAGCGTGACCGGCGGGTGGTGGAAGGCGAGAACGGTCCCGTGCTCGGACGGTGTCCGCAACTCCTCCTTCAGCCAGTCCAGTTGGGCCCCGCTCAGCAGCCCGTGCACCTTCCCCGGCACGAGCGAGTCGAGCGTGATGAACCGGTACCCGTCGACCACGCTCACGGCAGCGCACCCGAACTCCGCCGGAAACAGGGCGGATACGACACCGTCCGTACCGTCAGCCGCGAGGTGCCCGCTCCCCAACACCTTCCCGAACGCCTCGCGTTCGTCGTGGTTCCCGGTGGTGTAGAAGACCGGTACCCCACTCCCCGTACCCATCGACCGCGCGAACCCGCCCATCAGCTCCCGCAGCGCCTGGTACGCCTCCACCGCCCCGTCGTTGGCGAGGTCCCCGGTGACGACGATCGCGTCCACACCGCGCTGGTGCCGCAGCTCGGCGAGCATCAGCCGCAGGGAGTCGGTCGCGTTGACGCCGTTCCGGTTGGGGGCGTCGAAGCGCTCCAGGTGGGTGTCGGACAGGTGGAGGATCCTCATGCACCGGCACGCTAGCCCGAGTTGGGTACGACCGACAGTGGGCGAGGCTCAACGGGCGGCGGCCGGCCGCCACATCGTCGTCACGACCTGGCCACCGGCGGTGACGATCTCGTCCCGGGCGACGAAACCGACGCTCTCGTAGCGCTTGTTGTTGGCCGGGTTGGTGCACTCCAGATAGACGGGACACCCGGATGCCCCGATCGCGTCGATCCGGGCAAGCCCCTCCCGCACCAGCGCCATGCCCAGCCCCTTGCCCCGGTGGTCGGCGTGCGTGCCCAGGATGGTCAGGTAGAAGAAGGGTTCGGCGGGGTGCACCGCCTCGAACTGCTCCCCCACCCCCATGATCGCCCGAGCCGTCCCGGCATCCGTGACCGCGGCCAGCCGCCCCTCCAGCCCGGCCGCCTCCTCCTCGGTCAGCTCGACCCCGCCCGCCGGAATGAAGATCGCCGCGGCCTCCACGCCAGGCGTCACCAGCGTCCAGGGGTAGCGCAGCGCGGAGGCCGCGTAGACCCGCCACATCACGGCCGCCTGCTCGGCGCGCCGCCGCTCGTCCGGGAACACGGAGCCCCAGACGGGGTCGTGGAGGAAGGCGCTGGTGAAGGTGGAGACAATGGCGTCGAGATCGGCGGGGGTGGCGATGCGGGCGGGACCGGCGGGAGTCGTCATCACGAGGCCCCACGGTATGCCGGTCGGACGAGACGAAGGGAATCACCGATGAGACGGCTGTTCTCCACGGGCGCCGGAAAGGCCGCGTCCGTACTGGCGGTCCTCGCGACCGCGCTTCTGCTCGTGGGCGCGGTCTGGGGGAAGCTGACGGACAGTGCTCAACAGCACGACCTCTCGATCGGCTGCCTGCGCGCGGCCGCGCTCCTGGCGGCCGTAGCACTCCTGCTCATGCTCCGACACCGCGAGGCGCTTCGAGCACGAGAGAGCACCGCTTCCGGCCCGTCCGGCGGTTGAGGACGAGGCCGGAGGCCGGTGGGGGCCTGGGGACGGAGCCCCCAGGGCCGCGCCCCACCGACCCGCACCAACACCTCAGCTCAGCGAGCGCAGCGCCGCCGCGTCGTACGGCGCCAGCTCCCCCACCCGCCCCGCGAGGACCTTCGCCGCCCACTCCGGGTCCTGGAGGAGGGCCCGGCCCACGGCGACCAGGTCGAACTCGTCGCGCTCCAGGCTGTCGAGGAGGTCGTCGATGCCCTTGAGCGGGGCGCCCTCGCCGCGGAAGCCCTTGAGGAAGTCGCCGTCGAGGCCGACCGAGCCGACGGTGATGGTCGGCTTGCCGGTGAGCTTCTTGGTCCAGCCGGCGAGGTTGAGGTCCGAGCCGGTGTCGGCGAACTCGGGGAGCCAGTAACGGCGGGTGGAGGCGTGGAAGACGTCGACGCCGGCCGCGGCGAGCGGAGTGAGGATCGCCTCCAGCTCCTCCGGGGTCTCGGCGAGACGGGCGCCGTAGACATCCTGCTTCCACTGCGAGAAGCGGAAGATGACCGGGAACTCCGGCGAGACCGTCTCGCGGACCGCCGCCACGATCTCCGCCGCGAACCTGGTACGGGCGACCGGGTCACCGCCGTAGGCGTCCGTACGGCGGTTGGTGCCCTCGTACAGGAACTGGTCGAGGAGGTAGCCGTGCGCGCCGTGCAGCTCGACCCCGTCGAAGCCGATGCGCTCGGCGGCGGCCGCGGCCTCGGCGAAGGCGCCGATGACGTCGTCCAGGTCCCGCTGGGTCATGGCCGTACCGGTGACCTCGTCGCTGCCGATGCGCAGCCCGGACGGGCCGACCGCGGGTGCCTCGGCGAAGGGCGGCTGGCCCTGCTTGCGGACCATGCCGATGTGCCAGAGCTGCGGCACGATCGTGCCGCCCGCCGCGTGTACGGCCTCGGCGACCCTCGCCCAGCCCGCGAGCTGCTCCGTACCGTGGAAGCGCGGCACGCGGTCGCTCTGCCCGGCCGACTCGTGACCGACGTAGGTCCCCTCGGTGACGATCAGGCCCACGCCCGCGGCGGCACGACGGGAGTAGTACGACACCACGTCGTCACCGGGGATGCCGCCCGGGGAGAACTCCCGGGTCATCGGCGCCATCACGATCCGGTTCGGGACGGTCAGGCCGTTGAGGGTGATCGGGCGGGCAAGGACTTCGGCCGCTCGGGAGGCGGGGGCGGTCGTAGACACGTGTGGGGCTCCTCGAAATGCCGGGTACCAGGTACTGGGTACCGGGTGGTATGTGCGTATGCATCGACTATCCGTCAACGACAACCCTCCGGCCAAGCCCCTCATTCCTGCCGGCCGGCCCCAGACCCTGTGATCCCGGACACGGCGCCCCTGCCGGGATCACCGGCCATCCACGGAGGTCAGCCACCGAGCAGCCACCGCAACAACCAGCCGGCGAGTCCCGACCCGACCGACCCGGCGGCACCGTAAGCGGCCTGGCGGACGAGTCGGCGCCAGAAGGCCCGAGGTGCGGGCCGCGAAGTCTTGGCCTCGTCGGAAATGGTCATGAGCGTCCTCCTGATCAGGGTCCGGGCGTGCGCCCCGGCGTCATCGTGTCGGAGGTGGGACCGTCGAAGGCCGTTTCGGCGTTGCCGTTTCAAGGTGGCAGCAACCGGCCGTGTTGCCATCCGAAACGGCAACGCTGTTTCGCCCGACGTCAGTTGGGACGGCGCGATACTGACGGGATGCTCAACGCACAGGTTCCCGCCGACGGCGAGCCGACGGGAGACAACCCAGCGCAGTGTGTGCGACTGGCCCGTCTCAAGGACGGGTTGTCCCAGGAGAAGCGGGCCTTCGCAGAGGATCTGCGCCGCGTCTTCCTGCTGTTGGGTGTCGGTGTCCGGCGCTATGCCGCACGCCGACACCTGGATGCCAGCTCGGTGACCCGGTATCTGAGCGGTGAGCGGGTACCGCCGTGGGATTTCGTCGCGGGCGTCATCGCGGACGTCCGGGAGGAGGCCCGGGCCCCGCTGACCGCAGAGGTCGAACAGGCACTGCGAGAACTGCATCGGGCCGCCCAGCAGACCAATCGGCGCCGCAGCGAGGTACAGGTCCTCCAGGACAGGCTGGAGGAGGCCGATGCCGAGTCCCGGCGGATAAAGACCCGGCAGCGCGCGCTGGAGGAGACCCTCCAGGACCGGGAAGGGTGGCTGGCGCGAGCACAGGCGCGCTGTCAGAACTTCGAGGTACGGCTGGAGGAACAGCGGCCCGCCCACCGGGCCGAACTCGAAGTATGGCGGGGCGAGTACCGGCGGCTCGGGAACGTATGCAGCGATCTGCAGGACGAGGTGGCCGGACTTCAGCAGGAACTGGCTCGCGCGCGGACGGAGTTGATCGAAGCCGAGGAGCGCTGCCACCTGCTGGAGGCCGAGTTGGAGGCCGCCCACGCGCTGGATCGCGAGGGGGCGGATCGAATCGAACCCCCTTCACTCATGGTCATGTTGGAGGAAGCGGACCGCTCTGCCTCGGTACCCGAACTGGTGCGGGTCGTGGGCGACCTGGAGCTACGCACCCGGCAGGCCACGGCCGGTGAACTGGTGCGGTCGGCGAGTCAGTCGCGCACCATCGAAGAGGTGGCCGGCCTGCTGGCCGCACTTCGGCAAGCGGGATTCGACGCGCATGCGCAGGCCGCGTTACCGGCCATGGTGATGGTGCGCTCGGTCGCGGACACCAGCGCGCTGACCCGGAGCCTGTTCCATGAGGGTTTCGAGGACTACGTCCTGACCCTGCTGCAGGCATCGGTTGAATTTCACCGAGCCGACGACGTGTCCGCCTTCGCGCTCGCACTGCATCGCGACGGACTGACCGAACACGCCACGAGCCTGCTGGGGGCGGTTGCCGCGGTACGGCCGGTGGACGACCTGGTGTCCCTGACGCGATCCCTGGTCGGCGGAGCGCTCGACAGCGCGCTCATGGCCGCGCTGAGCACCGCGGCGGCCCGGCGCGAGGTTCCCGACCTGGCCGCGCTGAGTCTCGCGTTGCGCGAGAACGGCCTGCCCCGGCTCGCCAAGGCCTTACAACTGGCGGCTGTGGCCCAGCGATCGGCATCGGACGTCGTGCGCTTCGTCGACTCCTTGAAAGGCGTCGGGCTGGACAGAGACGCCGAGAAGGTCTACGACAACATGCAACGGCGCGGGGTGCGGCATCTGCTCGCGCTCGTCTACGTGCTGCTGCAGGAACGCCGCCATCACGACACCTGGTCGCTCCTCCTCCGCGCCGCACAGACCCGCTCCGGGCACGAGATCGCCGCGCTGATCACCAACCTCTACAGCGCCGGACGCCACCAGTACGCCGCGGAACTGCTGATTCTCACCGTACGGTCCAGAGCCGCCGCAGAGGTTCGCACGCTGATCGGTGTGCTCGACGAACGGGCCCCTGGTGCGCAGACGCTCATCCGCACCGCGGCCAGAAACAGCCCGCCCAGGGGCAGCGCCACACTCCTGACCTGCCTTGCACGGCGAGAGCTGCCCGTACACGCCGAGGCGGTCTTCCTGTACACCTTGAGCGATCAGAACGTCCGGCACCTGGGAGAGTTCCTGAGCGCACTCGCCGCTGCCCGGTCGCCCTACGTGGAACGGGTCTCTCTCTGCGAACGGGCCCGGGCGGCTTCCACGTCCGTCGCGGCACGCCTGCTGCTGGCTCTGGATTCGGCGTCCTTGAGCGGACAACTCGTCGCCGTGGCGGAGACCTTGGGCGAGGAGTGGTCGGTACAGGACGTCACTCGGCTGATCGTCGACCTGGAGAGCCTCGACAACCCGTTGAAACCACTGTCCTGGTCCGTGACGCGACATCTCCTGCACCACCTGGTGGGTGCACGGTCCACGACCGATCTGGCTGCCATGGCCTGCGCGTTCGAAGTGACGGACAGATTCCGGCCTGCCGAGTACCTGAACTCCAGGGCCGAGTCCGTGCACGGCAGAAGGTTCCGGGACGAGCTGAAGAAGGAACGCACGCGCTACGAACGCAAAGGCGTCCCGTTGCCCCCGGTGTTCCCGCTCGGCGTGCCGGTGGACCCGACCCCGGCCCAGTCCGCGCACTAGCTTCGGACACGCCGAAGGGCGGCACCCCCTGCCGGAGCAGGAAGTGCCGCCCTCCGTAAGGACGTTGATCAACCGGAGGCCAGGGCCCCGAGGTGGATCAGAAGTCCATGTCACCGCCCGGCATGCCGCCGCCGGCCGGGGCCGCGGACTTCTCCGGCTTGTCGGCGATGACGGCCTCGGTGGTGAGGAAGAGCGCGGCGATGGACGCGGCGTTCTGCAGGGCAGAGCGCGTGACCTTCGCCGGGTCGATGATGCCCTCGGCGATGAGGTCCACGTACTCGCCGGTCGCGGCGTTGAGGCCGTGACCCGGGGTGAGGTTGCGGACCTTCTCCACCACGACGCCGCCCTCGAGGCCGGCGTTGACGGCGATCTGCTTCAGCGGGGCCTCCAGGGCCAGCTTCACGATCGCGGCACCGGTGGCCTCGTCACCTTCGAGCTCGAGCTTCTCGAAGACGCTGCCGGCCTGGATGAGCGCGACGCCACCACCGGCGACGATGCCCTCCTCGACGGCCGCCTTCGCGTTGCGAACGGCGTCCTCGATGCGGTGCTTGCGCTCCTTGAGCTCGACCTCGGTGGCCGCGCCCGCCTTGATGACGGCGACGCCGCCGGCGAGCTTGGCGAGGCGCTCCTGGAGCTTCTCGCGGTCGTAGTCCGAGTCGCTGTTCTCGATCTCGGCGCGGATCTGGTTGACCCGGCCGGCGACCTGGTCGGCGGAGCCGGCGCCGTCGACGATCGTGGTCTCGTCCTTGGTGATGACGACCTTGCGGGCGCGGCCGAGGAGATCCACGGTCGCGTTCTCCAGCTTGAGGCCGACCTCCTCGGAGATGACCTCGCCGCCCGTGAGGATGGCGATGTCGCCGAGCATGGCCTTGCGACGGTCACCGAAGCCCGGAGCCTTGACGGCGACGGACTTGAAGGTGCCGCGGATCTTGTTGACGACCAGCGTGGACAGGGCCTCGCCCTCGACGTCCTCGGCGATGATCAGCAGCGGCTTGCCCGACTGCATGACCTTCTCCAGGAGCGGGAGCAGGTCCTTGACGTTGGCGATCTTCGAGTTGGCGATCAGGATGTACGGGTCGTCGAGCGACGCCTCCATACGCTCCATGTCGGTGGCGAAGTACGCCGAGATGTAGCCCTTGTCGAAGCGCATGCCCTCGGTGAGCTCAAGCTCGAGACCGAAGGTCTGCGACTCCTCGACGGTGATGACGCCTTCCTTGCCGACCTTGTCCATCGCCTCGGCGATGAGCTCGCCGATCTGGGTGTCGGCGGCGGAGATGGAGGCCGTGGAAGCGATCTGCTCCTTGGTCTCCACGTCCTTGGCCTGCTCGAGCAGGGCACCGGAGACGGCCTCGACGGCCTTCTCGATACCGCGCTTGAGGGCCATCGGGTTGGCGCCCGCGGCTACGTTGCGCAGACCCTCCTTGACGAGGGCCTGGGCGAGGACGGTCGCGGTGGTCGTACCGTCACCGGCGACGTCGTCCGTCTTCTTGGCGACTTCCTTGACCAGCTCTGCGCCGATCTTCTCGTACGGGTCCTCGAGCTCGATCTCCTTGGCGATGGAAACACCATCGTTGGTGATCGTGGGGGCGCCCCACTTCTTCTCGAGGACGACGTTGCGGCCCTTGGGGCCAAGGGTGACCTTGACGGCGTCGGCGAGCTGGTTCATCCCGCGCTCGAGACCGCGCCGTGCCTCCTCGTCGAACGCGATGATCTTGGCCATGTGAAGTGGTCCTCCCGGACTGGGGTGGATTGCTCCGGACCGCGCTGGCGCCCGCGACGGACGGCCTGCCTGCCCCGTGGTTCCTTGCACCACCTGGCCTGCGGGCCTCACCCACCCGGTCCTTCGTTATCACTCTCACCTTCAGAGTGCTAACGCCAATGATTAGCACTCGGCATGGTCGAGTGCAAGCGGCTCCCGGGTACTGACCCCCTCGTACCGGCCTCCGGCATGCCGAAGGGCCCGCACCCCGGGGAGTGACCCCGGAGGTACGAGCCCTTCGGTGGGAACGAAGAACGTCGCTGCTGTTAGTCGGCGCGTGCTTCAGCCGGCCGCGAGCTTGACCATGTCAGCCTGCGGCCCCTTCTGACCCTGCGAGATCTCGAAATCGACCCGCTGACCCTCTTCCAGGGTGCGGTAGCCGTCCATCTGAATCGCGCTGTAGTGGACGAAAACATCCGCACCACCGTCGACCGCGATGAAGCCGTACCCCTTCTCCGCGTTGAACCATTTGACGGTGCCCTGAGCCATGCCTAACTCCCCTATTACTGGCCCTTGCACGGACCCGCACTTCGCGGATCCGGGTCAGACCTCACCCCCCACAGGATTGGGGGCGTGCGCCGGAACGCGTCGACCGCGGCCGAATGTATCCGTCCAACTGCCGTCTGCAACAGGTCAATCCGACGAGAATTCCGGGCAGGACCGGTCGGGAATTTACGGAGAATTCGCCCGACTTCAGGGCAAGTCGGGCCCCATAAAGAGAACATAAGGCGCAAAAGACCTGCACACTTTGGCTACTTCTCATCGCATGCGGAGCGGGTACTCATATGCGTCCGGCATGCGGAGTGGAGCGCGTTCCCCAACTGTACCGTGCTCAATCATAGAGAATTGCCCCCTCCGCTTCTCTCGCGGAGGGGGCAATTCAATGAACTCTTGGTAACCGTCATTACCCAGGGTAATGATCAGCCCCCGGCGACCGCCGGAATGATCGAGACGCCGGCCCCGTCCGGAGTGGCCGTCTCCAGCCCCTGCTCGAACCGCACGTCGTCGTCGTTGACGTACACGTTGACGAACCGCCGCAGCTTGCCCTGGTCGTCCAGGACGCGGGCGGAGATGCCGTTGTGGTTCTTCTCCAGGTCGGTGATGACCTCGGCGAGGGTGGCGCCCTCGGCGGCCACTTCGGCCTGGCCACCGGTGTAGGTGCGCAGGATGGTGGGGATGCGGACGGTCACGCTCATGCGAGGCCAGCCTCTCGGAAGGAGTCGAGGTTCGGGCGGATGGTCGCGGTCAGACCGGTGCCGGCGACCGCGTCCAGGGTCTTGAGGCCGTCGCCCGTGTTGAGGACGACCGTGGTGAGAGTCGGGTCGAGCAGCCCGTTCTCGATCAGCTTCTTCGTCACGCCCACCGTCACCCCGCCCGCGGTCTCCGCGAAGATGCCCTCGGTCCGCGCCAGCAGCTTGATCGCGTCGACGACCTGCTCGTCGTTGACATCCTCCACCGCCCCGCCCGTCCGGCGCGCGATGTCGAGCACGTACGGCCCGTCCGCCGGGTTCCCGATGGCCAGCGACTTGGCGATCGTGTTCGGCTTCTGCGGGCGTACGACGTCGTGTCCGGCCTTGTAGGCGACGGACACCGGCGAGCAGCCCTCGGCCTGGGCGCCGAAGATCTTGTACGGCTTGTCCTCGACCAGCCCGAGCTTGATCAGCTCCTGGAGCCCCTTGTCGATCTTCGTGAGCTGCGAGCCGGAGGCGATCGGCACGACCAGCTGGTCCGGGAGCTTCCAGCCGAGCTGCTCGCAGATCTCGTACGCCAGGGTCTTGGAGCCCTCCGCGTAGTACGGCCGCAGGTTGACGTTGACGAAGCCCCAGCCCTCGCCGGCCGGGTCGCCGATCAGCTCGGAGCAGAAGCGGTTCACGTCGTCGTAGTTGCCCTCGATGCCGACCAGCTCGCCGCCGTAGATCGCGGCCATGACGACCTTGCCCTGCTCCAGGTCGTGCGGGATGAACACGCAGGAGCGGAAGCCGGCCCGCGCGGCGGCGGCGCCGACCGCGCCCGCGAGGTTGCCGGTGGAGGAGCAGGAGAGGGTGGTGAAGTCGAAGGCGCGCGCGGCCTCGATGGCCTGGGCCACGACGCGGTCCTTGAAGGAGTGCGTCGGGTTGCCCGAGTCGTCCTTCACGAAGAGCTTGCCGGCGTCGACGCCCAGCTCGCGGGCGAGGTTGTCGGCCTTGACGAGCTTGGTCCAGCCGGGGTTGATGTTCGGCTTGTCCGCCACGTCCGCGGGGACGGGCAGGAGGGGCGCGTAACGCCAGATGTTCGCGGGGCCCGCCTCGATGCGCTTGCGGAGCTCTTCGGTGTCGTAGGCCGAGAAGTCGTAGGCGATCTCCAGCGGGCCGAAACACTCCTCGCAGGCGAAGACCGGGCCGAGCGGGACGCGGTGGCCGCACTCGCGGCAGGAAAGCGCGGCGGCGGGGCCCAGATCGACGGGGTTCGCGGCGGTGTCCGCGGAGTTCGTGGTGCTTGCGACAGTCTGCGCAGCCATGGAGGCGAGGCCCTTTCTCCTCATCTTCCTCACGGCGCATCTCGCCGTGAGACGGATTTGGCACCTTCCCGAGCCGGGAGCCTCGCCACGTCAACGTGACAAGACCGGCTGGAGGGTTGCCGGGGCTTCAACGGGCCGTATCCCTCTGCCCCTCTGGATGAGCGGTGTTCAGTTGTGTATGCGATTGTCCCGCCGACGTCCCCCGACATGCGATGGTCATCAGCGTTGTTCAAGACTGTAACCGAAGGCCAGGACAGTTGAGTGAGCCGTCCGAACCGCGAGATGGATGGATCACCCACAGTCGGTGATCACCTCTCGCCGAGAGAACGCAGAGGAGCCGCGCAACGTGCTGAAGGAAGTCGAGCACTGGCTGAGCACCCGCTCCTGGTCACTGACCGATCGGCCGCTCCACAGGATTCTCGCCGCGAAGCAGCGCACGGGCCAGTCGGTCAGTGTCGTGCTGCCCGCGCTCAACGAGGAGGCGACGGTCGGCGACATCGTCGCCATCATCCGTCATGACCTCATGCAGCAGGTCCCGCTCGTCGACGAGATCGTCGTCGTGGACTCCGGGTCCACCGACCGCACCTCCGAGGTGGCCGCCGCGGCGGGCGCCCGGGTCGTGCACCGGGACGACATCCTGCCCCGCATACCCGCCGTGCCCGGCAAGGGCGAGGTGCTGTGGCGTTCGCTGCTGGTGACCAGCGGCGACATCGTCTGCTTCATCGACGCGGACCTGAAGGAGTTCTCCTCCGACTTCGTCACCGGGATCGTGGGCCCGCTGCTCACCGAACCCGGTGTCGACCTCGTCAAGGCGATGTACGACCGCCCGCTCGGCGGCGCCGCCGGACAGGGCGGGCGCGTCACGGAGCTCATGGCCCGCCCGCTGCTGAACATGCACTGGCCGCAGTTGGCCGGTTTCGTGCAGCCGCTCGGCGGCGAGTACGCGGGCCGCCGCTCGCTGCTGGAGCAACTGCCCTTCCCCGTCGGATACGGCGTCGAGCTGGGCATGCTGGTGGACGCGCTGCACCTGGTGGGCCTGGACGCCCTCGCGCAGGTCGACGTCGGGGTGCGCAAGCACCGCCACCAGGACGGGCAGGCGCTGGGGCGGATGGCCGCGCAGATCTACCGCACGGCCCAGCTCCGGCTGGCCCGCGGACATCTCGTCCGGCCGTCGCTGACCCAGTTCGAGCGGGGCCCTGACGGTTTCGAGCCGCGCACATACTCCGTGGACACGGAGGAACGGCCGCCGATGGTGGAGATCACCGAGTACCAGTCCCGCAAGGTGGCGTAGCCGGCCGGGGGCGATGCCACGGGTGGGGCCGTATACGGATCCATTCGGTCCGCTGTGGCCCGTCCGGGGCCGTCCGTACGTTTGAGCGTTTGTGGGCCGGGCTAGGTTGTGGCACATGACTTCCACGTACGGTGCTGCTCAGGTACTCGTCGCGTCCAACCGCGGCCCCGTCTCGTACGAGGTGGGCGACGACGGTTCGCTGCACGCGAGGCGCGGTGGCGGCGGGCTGGTGTCCGGGCTGTCGGCGATCGGGCCGGACGCGGGGGCGCTGTGGGTGTGCTCGGCGCTGTCCGACGGCGACCGGGAGGCGGTACGGCAGGGGGCCGGCGAGGACGGTGTACGCATGCTGGCGATCCCGGCCGACGTGCACACCGACGCCTACAACGGCATCGCGAACTCCGTCCTCTGGTTCGTCCACCACATGCTGTACCAGACCCCGCTGGAGCCGGTCTTCGACGCGGAGTTCCGGCGCCAGTGGGCGTCGTACGAGGCCTACAACCGGGCGTTCGCCGAGGCGCTGGCGGAGGAGGCGGCGGAGGGCGCGGTCGCGATCGTGCAGGACTACCACCTGTGCCTGGTCCCCGGGATGCTGCGCGAACTCCGCCCCGACCTGCGCATCGGCCACTTCTCGCATACGCCGTGGGCGCCGGTGGACTACTTCCGGATGCTGCCGGACGACATCCGGGAGCGGCTGCTGCGGGGCATGCTCGGCGCGGACCGGCTGGGGTTCCTGACGCACCGCTGGGCGGACGCGTTCAGTGCCTGCTGTACGGAGTTCGCGGGCGGCCTCGGAGGCACCCGGATCGGCGTCCACGGCCTCGGCGCGGACGCGGACTTCCTGCGGACCCGCTCGCACGAGGCGGATGTCGAGGAACGCATCGTCGCCCTCCGCGAGGAGATCGGCGGCACGGGACGCCGGACGATCGTCCGGGTCGACCGCACCGAACTCTCCAAGAACATCGTGCGCGGCCTGCTGGCGTACCGCCAACTCCTCGACGACCACCCGGAGTTGCGGGAGCGGGTGGTACACGTGGCGTTCGCCTACCCCTCCCGGCAGGACCTCGCCGTCTACCGCGACTACACCGCCGAGGTGCAGCGCCTCGCGGAGGAGATCAACTCCCAGTACGGGACGCCCGGTTGGACCCCGATCGTCCTGCACGTCAAGGACGACTTCGCCCGCTCCCTGGCCGCGTACCGCCTCGCCGACGTGGCCCTGGTCAACCCCATCCGCGACGGCATGAACCTCGTCGCCAAGGAGATCCCGCTCGTCTCCGACGAGGCCTGCGTCCTGGTCCTCTCCCGGGAGGCGGGCGCATACGAGGAGCTGGGCGAGGACGCGATCCCGGTCAACCCCTACGACGTGACGGCCACGGCCAGCGCTCTCTACGAGGCTCTGACGATGCCGAACGAGGAGCGAGCCGAGCGGACGAAGCGCCTCGCCGCGGCGGCCACGGCGCTTCCGCCGGCTCAGTGGTTCCTGGAGCAGTTGAACGCCTTGCGCGATCAGGAGGGTTGAGCGGGAGGGCTGAGCCCCGGGCGGACGGCAGTTGGCCTACGGCTCCACGGACGGACGTCCGCCGCATCGCGCCGACGCGGGGCACGGGGCCGGGCAGCCCGGGGATGACTGGGCTGCCGCGACACCCGGCCCCACCAACGCCCCACCCGATCAGCCAAGTTGAGCGCAGGCGCCGACAGCAGGTCCACGACCGTCGGCCGACGTCCAACGCATCGCGGCGGCGGCCCGGCTCGCAGCCGTCGCCGACGCGAGCCATTGGGCCAGGCACCCGGCCCACGCCCGCACGCACGCCCGCCCGGTCGACCGACCGGGGTACCTGGGCCACTGCGCCGCTCTGGCCCGGGCACGGCGCGCCCTGGCCAAGCCGTCACCCAACTCCCCCGCATGGTCAACCCAGTTGAGCCGCCAACGCCGACAACAGCCCCGCCACCCCGGCCGCCCCGTCCACCATCAGATCCGCCCGTTCCCGAAGTTCCGTGACCTCGTCGCTTCCGCTGCACACCAGGAGGCCCGGGACGCCGTCGGAGCGGAGTTTCTCTACTGCTGCGAAGGCGGGGAGGTCGCCGAGGTCGTCGCCCGCGTAGAGGATGGATTCGGCGGCGGTTTCGCGGACGTGGTCGAGGAGGGCTACGCCCTTGTCCATGCCGGGGGGGCGCAACTCCAGGACCATGCGGCCCGGTTCGACGATCAGGCCGTGGTGGGAGGCGAGGTCGGTCAGGGGGGCGCGGAGGGCGTCGAAGGCGGCCTGGGGGTCGGTGGCTCGACGGGTGTGGACGGCGAGGGCGCGGCCCTTTTCCTCGATCCAGGTGCCCTGCCCGGCGCCGATGCGGTCGAGGAAGCCGGGGAGTTCGGCGCGGACGGCGGCGACCCCGGGGTGCGGGGCGGGGGCGGTGACGGTGCCGCTCGCCGCGTCCCAGCGCTCCGCGCCGTAGTGGCCGAGGACGACCAGGTGTTCCAGGCCGCGGACGCCCGCGAAGCCGCCGTTGCGGACCGCCACTTCGGCCGGGCGGCCGGTGATCACGGCGACGGAGGCGACTCTCGGGGCGAGTGCGGCCAGTGCAGGTACCGCGTCCGGGTGGGCCCGGGCCTGCTCGGGGTCCGCGACGATCGGGGCGAGCGTGCCGTCGAAGTCGAGCCCGATCACCGCGGCGGAGGGGTTCGCGAGGATCGCGGCGAGGCCCTCGCGTCCGGCGGCGGTGACGGGGGTCGGCACTACGTCATCAGGGCTGGCCATACGACGAGCCTATCCGGGCGGGCCGGGACCACACCTGCCCCTCACCGCTCCGAGCGGCGGCTTTCACGGACCCGTCTCAGCCTGTTCACCGTGACCGGGTCGTGGGCCAGCGCCCGGACGTCGTCCAGCAGGGCGTTGAGCAGTTGGTAGTAGCGCACGGGGGCCAGGCCCAGCTCCTCGCGGATCGCGCGCTCTTTCGCGCCGGGGCCCGGGAAGCCGCGGCGCTCCAGCGCGAGGATGTCCTGTTCCCTCCGGTTCAGCGAGGGCCGGTCGCCGTCCTTGTCCATGTGTCGAACGGTAGACCCCGCCACTGACAACCGCCCCGCCCCGCTACTTGCCGCTCTCCGCCAGCGTCGCCGCCGACTGCAACTGCCCCAGCACCGCGCCGGGGCTGCCGTTCGCCGCCACCGCCTGCCCTATGCGCTTCTTGATGTCCGCGCTGACCGTGGCCCAGGACGTGTTGCCGACCGGGTAGAGCGTCGACAGCGGGAGTTCCTCCAGGAACGGCCGCAGCGCCTTGTCCTGCTTGGCCGCGGCCATCGCCTCGGACGCGGAGTTGGTCACCGGCAGCAGGTCGTACTCGCGGGAGAAGGCGAGGACGTTCTTCTCCTCGTAGACGAAGTCGAGGAAGTCGCCGATCTGGTCGCGGTGGCCGTTCTGCTTGAAGGCGGTCATCCAGTCGGCGACGCCCATCGTCGACTTGGCCTTGCCGGTCCGCCCCGGCATCGCGACGGTGCCGAACTTGACGCCCTTCCTGGTCGCCTGCTGGATGAGCGTCGGGTGCCCGTTGAGCATGCCTACGTCACCGTTGGCGAAGGCGGCGAACGCGTCCGCGCGGTTCAGCTTGGCGGGTGCGACGGGACCGGTCAGGCCCTTGGCGACGAGGTTGTCGCGCAGCCAGGTGAAGGTGGCGATGTTCTCCGAGGAGTCGAGGGTGTAGGTCCCGATGTCGTCGGTGTAGCCGCCGCCCCCGCCGAGCAGCCACTGCATCGTCTCGGCCTGCGCCTCCTCGGAACCGAGCGGCAGCGCGAACGGGTACTTCACGCCCCGCGCCTTCAGAGCCTCCGCGTCGGCGGCCAGCTCGCTCCAGTCCTTCGGCGGGGTCAGGCCGGCCTCGGCGAAGAGGGTCTTGTTGTAGAAGAGGACGCGGGTGGACGCGGCGAACGGCATGCCGTACTGGATGTGGTTCACCTGCCCCGCGTCCGCGAGCGCCTCCAGGAAGTCGGCCTCCACGGGGATGGAGAGCACGTCGGCGGTGGAGTACAGCTTGCCCGCGTCCGCGTAGTCCGCGTACGCGCCGATCTGTGCCATGTCGGGCGCCTTGCCGGCCGCGACCATGGCCTTGACCTTGGCGTCGACGTCGTTCCAGGAGTACACACTGACGTCGATCTTCACGCCGGAGTGCTTCGCCTCGTAGGCCTTGACGAGTTCGTCCCAGTATTTCCGCGAGCTGTTGGACGCGGAATCGCCGTAGTCGGCGGCGACCAGCCTGAGGGTGACCTCGCCGGAGTCCCCGGTGAGGCCGCAGCCGCCGAGGACCGCCGTCATCCCCAGTACGGAGGTCACCGCGATCATTCCTGTCCTGCGCCGCTGCACTGCTGAATCCCCAACCTTTGCTGTCGTGACGTTCGCTCTGCGAACCCATAAGGTCTACACCACGTGAGTGGACTAGACCTCTCGCGGGTCGGCGGGCCACACTGTCCCCCGTGAGACATGTCATCGCCCTGGATGTGGGCGGCACCGGGATGAAGGCCGCCCTCGTGGGGGCCGACGGCGAGCTGCTCCACCGGGCCCGCCGGGCGACCGGCCGCGAGCGCGGCCCGGACGCCGTCGTCGAGCACATCCTCGACTTCGCCGCCGAGCTGCGCGCCTACGGCGAGGAGCACCACGGCGAGCCCGCGGCCGCCGCCGGCGTGGCCGTTCCCGGCATCGTCGACGCCGAGCGGGGCATCGCCTCCTACTCCGCCAACCTCGGCTGGCGCGATCTGCCCCTGCGCGATCTGCTCGCCGCCCGGCTCGGCGGTGTCCCGGTCGCCCTCGGCCACGACGTCCGCACCGGCGGCCTCGCCGAAGGCCGCATCGGCGCGGGCAAGGGCGCGGACCGCTTCCTGTTCGTACCGCTGGGCACCGGCATAGCGGGCGCGATCGGCATCGACGGCCGGGTCGAGGCGGGCGCGCACGGCTTCGCCGGCGAGATCGGCCATGTCGTCGTACGGCCCGGCGGGACCCCCTGCCCCTGCGGCCAGACCGGCTGCCTGGAGCGGTACGCGTCCGCCGCCGCCGTCAGCGAGGCCTGGGCCGCGGTCACCGGGGAGCCGACGGCGGACGCGGCGGACTGCGCCAAGGCCGTCGACTCCGGCGACCCCCGGGCCCACTCCGTGTGGCAGGAGGCCGTGAACGCCCTCGCCGACGGCCTGGTCACCGCCCTCACCCTGCTGGACCCCCGCACGATCATCATCGGTGGCGGGCTGGCCGAGGCGGGGGAAACCTTGTTCACACCACTGCGGGAGGCGGTCCGGCGAAGGGTCACTTTCCAGAAGCTGCCGTCGATCGTGCCCGCGGCCCTCGGGGACACCGCCGGATGTCTCGGTGCCGGGCTCCTGGCCTGGGATCTCCTCAACCACACCGACCGCACGGAGGTAACGCCCTGATGGCAACCGGTCCAAGGCCCCTCATCCTGTCCGGCGCAACGGTCGTCCTCCCGACCGGAACCGTCAGGGACGGCCGGGTCATCGTCGACGGCACCCGCATCACCGGTGCCGCCCCCGACAACGCCGACGTGCTCGACGTCACCGGGCACTACCTGGTCCCGGGATTCGTGGACATCCACAACCACGGCGGCGGCGGAGCCTCCTTCACCTCCGGCACGGTCGACGACGTCCTCAAGGGCATCCACACCCACCGCCTGCACGGCACCACCACCCTGGTCGCCTCGACCGTCACCGGCGACATGGACTTCCTCGTCCAGCGGGCGGGCCTGCTGTCCGAGCTGGCCGAGCAGGGCGATCTGGCCGGTATCCACTTCGAGGGCCCGTTCATCTCGCCGTGCCGCAAGGGCGCGCACTCCGAGGCGCTGCTGCGCGACCCCGACCCGGCGGACGTACGCAAGCTGGTCGACGCGGCGCACGGCAGGGCCGCCATGGTCACCCTCGCGACCGAACTGCCGGGCGGACTCGACTCCGTACGGCTGCTCGCCGAACTCGGCGTGATCGCGGCGATCGGGCACACGGACGCGTCGTACGAGCAGACGGTGGAGGCGATCGACGCGGGTGCGACGGTCGCCACGCACCTGTTCAACGCGATGCCGCAGCTCGGCCACCGCGAGCCGGGTCCGATCGCGGCGCTGCTCGAGGACGAGCGCATCACCGTCGAGTTGATCAACGACGGTACGCATCTCCACCCGGCCTCCCTGGAGTTGGCGTTCCACCATGCGGGCGCGGACCGCGTGGCGTTCATCACGGACGCGATGGACGCGGCGGGCTTCGGCGACGGCCGGTACATGCTCGGCCCGTTGGAGGTCGAGGTGAGCGAGGGCGTGGCGCGGCTGGTGGAGGGCGGCTCCATCGCGGGCTCGACCCTCACCCTCGACCGGGCCTTCAAGCGCGCCGTGACGGTCGACCGGCTGCCGGTCGAGGACGTGGTCGCCGCGATCTCGGCCAACCCGGCCAGACTGCTGGGGAGTTACGACGAGATCGGCTCGCTGGAACCGGGCAAGTACGCCGACCTGGTGCTGCTGGACTCCGCGTTCGACCTCAAGGGCGTGATGCGGCGGGGTACTTGGGTGGTCGAGCCTCAACTGGGCTGATCCGTGACGGATTCACAGGAGACGGTGGGCGGTCGCGGTCTGGGCCGACCGCCGTCTCTTTGGCATGATCGATCCTCCGGAACTACCGGTTCAGAGGGGGAGGTCGGGCCCGGTGATTCTCACGGTCACACTGAACCCCGCTCTCGACATCACCTACCGGATACGGGAGTTGCGGCCGCACGGCACGCACCGCGTCTCCGAGGTGACCGAACGGCCCGGTGGCAAGGGCCTGAACGTGGCCCGGGTGCTGGCCGCGCTCGGCCACGAGGTGACGGTCACGGGTTTCACCGGCGGCGCGACCGGACGCGTCGTACAGGACCAACTCGCCTCTACGCCAGGCGTGTTGGACGCGCTCGTCCCGGTCTCCGGCGCGACCCGGCGCACGATAGCGGTCGTCGACGAGCTGACCGGTGACACGACTCAACTCAACGAGCCCGGCCCGACGGTGACTTCGGCGGAGTGGGCCGCGTTCCTGGCGGCGTACGAGGGGCTGTTGAGCGGAGTGTCCGCGGTGGCCCTGTGCGGAAGTCTGCCGCCGGGGGTGCCGGTGGGCGCGTACGCCGGACTGGTCCGCACCGCCCGGTCGGCCGGGGTGCCCGTCCTCCTCGACACCAGCGGCGAGCCCCTGCGCCGCGCGGTCGCCGCCCGGCCCGACATCATCAAGCCCAACATCGAGGAACTGGCCGAACTCACCGGCTCCCACGAGCCGTTGCGCGGCGCCCAGGACGCGCGGCGCCGGGGCGCGCACACGGTGGTCGTCTCACTCGGCGCGAAGGGCCTGATGGCGGTGACCGCCGAGGCCCACTGGCACGTGACACCGCCGACCCATCTGCGCGGCAACCCGACCGGCGCGGGCGACTCGGCGGTGGCGGGACTGCTGTCGGGCCTGGTCGAACAACTCCCCTGGCCGGACCGGCTGTCCCGCGCGGTGGCCCTGTCGGCGGCGACCGTACTGGCCCCGGCGGCGGGCGAGTTCGACCGCGCGGTCTACGAGGAGTTGCTGGGGCGGGTCAGTCCTTCACCAGGTACAACTGGTCGAAGTTGACGTCGCACTGGTTGCCCTGCTCGCAGGAGATCTTGATGGTGTTGGTGCCCTTGTTGAGCTGGACGGACGCCCAGGTCTCCGTCCAGCCCTTCTCGTAGTCGCCCGCGGCGGCCTTCGCGAAGTTGCTCAGGTTGAGCGCGCGGGACTGGGCCTTGCCGTTGACCGTGAGCGTGGCGGTGGCGTCCTTGCCGGGTACTCCGTAGTTGACGTACAGGCGGTAGCTGCCGCTGTCCGCGATACCGCTCGCGTTCCACGTCAAGGACGCGCCGACCGCGTTGAACCCCGCCACATAGACACCGCCGGCGGCCTTGGCGCCGGCGACGTCGGACGCCGTGGTGGCGCCGCCGCCCAGCAGCACGGCCTTGGCGTCGATCTTCGGCAGTTCCGCGTCGGCCGCGGCGCTGCTGCTGGCCGACGGGCTCGACGAGGCGCTCTGCGAAGCCGACGGCGTGGACCCCGCCTGGTCGCCGGACTTGTTGTCGTCGCTGCCGTTCATCATCGCGACGCTGATGCCGATGACCACCGCGGCGACGACCGCGATCGCGCCGATCAGCAGGCCCTTGGTGTTGGGGCCGCGGCCCCGGCCGCCGCCGTCGTTGTAGGACGGGGGCTGGCCGCCGGCGGGCGGGCCGCCGGGGAAGGTCTCCGGGGCCTGGTAGTGCGCGTTCGGCTGGGCGCCGTAGGACTGCTGCTGGGGGACCGTCTGGCCGTAGGGCTGCTGGTACTGCGCGGTGGAGGCGGCGGCCTGCTGGCCGCCGTACTGGCGCTCGCCCACCGGGCGCACGCGGTTGACGGAGCCCGGGTAGCCGTAACCGCCGCCTGAGGGCGGCTGGGCTCCGTTGGCCTGGCCGTCGGCGTAGAGGTAGCCGAACGGGTCGTCGTCCTCGGGCGTGCTCGCGCCGTTGTTGCCGGACGTCATCCCTTGGTACTCCTCAGCAGGTGCGGGTGCAGATACGTCAGCTTCAGATGCGTCTTCGATGTGTCTTCGATACGTCTGGAGAACTGCGAGCCTACCCGTTCCGCGTCGTCCAAACGGGTGACTCAGACCGCATCAGACCACTGACCTGGAGATCATCCCGCGCGTCTGTGCTGTTTGGGACGAGATCGTTTCTCGATGTACATCCGTTCGTCAGCGGACTTCAGGACCTCGTCCGCCGTCATGCCGCAGTGGGCCCATCCGATGCCGAAACTGGCCCCGACCCGCATGGCCCGTCCGTCGACCCGGATGGGCTGGATGATCTCGTTCCGCAGGCGTACGGCCAGGTCGGCGGCGTCCGCCTTGCCGAGTCCGTCGGCCAGCACCACGAACTCGTCGCCGCCGAGCCGGGCCACCGTGTCGCCGTCCCGCACGGCCCGGCCGAGCCGGCGCGCGACCTCGATGAGAACCGCGTCACCCGCGTTGTGCCCGAACCGGTCGTTGATCGACTTGAAGCCGTCGAGGTCGCAGAAGAGGACCGCGAGCCCCTTGGTGCCGTCGTCACGTTCACCCTCGGGGGCGACGGTGTGGACGTGGTGGTCGTAGGCGTCGAGGAGGTCGGCGCCGGGGCGGAAGTCGAAGCCGTGGCCGTTCGCGTCGTAGGCCGGGTGTCCGTACGCGGCGTCGATGGACTCGATCTCGCCGGGGAACGCGGACTGCGGGCGCTGGCAGAGGCGGGCGGAGAGGCGGGTGCGCAGCTCCGCCGAGTTCGGCAGGCCGGTGAGCGCGTCGTGCGCGGCGCGGTGGGCGAGCTGGAGCTCGCGGCGCTTGCGGTCCTCGATGTCCTCGACGTGGGTGAGGAGGAAGCGCGGTCCGTCGGTGGCGTCGGCGACGACGGAGTTGCGGAGCGAGACCCAGACGTAGGTGCCGTCCCGGCGGCCCAGGCGGAGCTCCGCGCGGCCGCCCTCCGCAGACGTTCTCAGCAGCGTCCCTATGTCCTCGGGGTGCACGAGGTCGGAGAACGAGTACCGGCGCATCGCGGAGGCGGGGCGGCCAAGGAGCCGGCACAGAGCGTCGTTGCTGCGGAGTATTCGGCCGTGCTGGTCGCCGCCCATCTCGGCGATGGCCATGCCGGAGGGGGCGTACTCGAAGGCCTGCCGGAAGCTCTCCTCGCTGGCGCGCAGGGCCTGTTGCTCACGCTCGAGCCTGACAAGTGCGCGCTGCATATTCGCACGTAGACGCGCGTTGCTGATCGCGATGGCGGCCTGGAAGGCGTACATCTGGAGCGCTTCGCGCCCCCATGCGCCGGGCCGGCGGCCGTTGCGCGGCCGGTCCACGGACAGGACGCCGATCAGCTCGCCGCAGGAACCGCCGGAGACGCCGGGCGTGTACATGGGCGCGAAGAGCCGGTCGGAGGGGTGCCACTCGTCGTCGAAGCGGGGTGCGGGGCCGTCGGTGTACCACTGCGGTACGTCGTCCTCGTCGAGGACCCAGCCCTCGGTGTGCGGTATGAACCTCAGGTCGCCCCAGGCCTCGCCCATGTTCAGCCGGCGCTCCCAGGAGCTGCGCGAGCCGACGCGGCCGGTGATGAGCGCCTCGGCGGCGGAGTTGCCCGCGAAGGCGGCGACCACGAGGTCGCCGTCGGGGCGGACGAGGTTGACGCACGCCAGCTCGTACCCGAGCCCGTTGACCACGCCGTCGGCGACGGTCTGCAGGGTGTCCGCCAGGCTGCGGGCGGTGTTCATGTCCGCCATGACCGTGTGCAGTTGTCGCAGGGTCGCAAGACGGACGTAGGGTTCCGACTCGGTCTCCATACTCGCCCTCCCCCCGAGACCTCGCAGCGAATCAAGGGTCATCTTCCCCGCCACTGAATCACAGCGCGCTGCCCACTCGGTACACAGGGTCAACAATTCATACCTCTTGTGACTCAAGTCACAGCAGAAGATGAACAATTGAGAGGAGTTTCTGCATTTTCCCTGTGCGTTTACTGAACGCAAACTTTGTAGGTGTGTGGACATGATGCACGACGATGTTCCATCGCGTGGTCCCTTGGTCCTAGGACCTGATTGGGCCGCAGGTCCGATGCGGTGCGCGGAGGACGGAGATTAGCGTTTCGCCCGTGCTGAAGACCGTGACAACCGCCAACGCCGATCCCTCCAGGCATGCTGTGGGGGTGAGCAACGACGAGTTCCGCGCCGCCCTCGCACGGCTGGCCGCGGGCGTGGTCCTGGTGACCGCGCACGAGGAGCCGTACGACCCGGACGACCCGCAGGCTCCGGTCGGCGAGGACGTGGGCATGACCGCGACCGCCTTCATGTCGGTCTCCCTGGACCCGCCCCTGGTCCTGGTCAGCCTCCGTAACGGCTCCCGCATGGACGACCTCCTCGACGAACAGCCCCTGTGGGCGGTCTCCGTCCTCTCCGAGAGCCAGCGCCACATCGCCGGCCGCTTCGCCATGAAGGGCCGCATCAGCGACCGCCTCCTCTTCGACGACCTCCCCTACGTCCACGGTCCGGCGTCCGGCGCTCCCTTGATCCGCGGCGCCCTCGCCACCCTCGAATGCCGCACGGAACAACGCATTCCGGCCGGGGACCACACGCTCGTCATCGGGCGGGTGCTGACGGCGGAGGTGGGCAGCGCGGAGGACGGTCCGCTGACGTATTTCCGGGGCAGGTACCGGCAGTTGGGCTGACGGCCGAGTCGGTCGCCTGACCGGGCGTGATCGTCGACGAGGGCCGGCCTGTGGCGCCTGGACGTCGCGGCCGATGAAGCGGGCCGCGGTTACGGGCGGTTCGGGGCGGGGTCCGTGGCCAGCGAGATCCGCCGCTGCGGGGTGCCGTCGGCGATCGGGGCGATGGCGCCGTCCACCAGGGCGGGCGGTGCGAGGCCGGCGAAGTGGGCGACGCCGACCGCGCCGGACACGACGGCGGTCACCGGCTGTCCAGCGCGGGCCACGACGTCCCGGCCGAGCCCGTTCGCCAGTGCGTCCGCGCCGTCCTCTCGCATGGCGGCGAGAAACGCGTCGGCGACCACCCGTCGCGGGTGCGATCCGATGCGAAACGTACGGCGAGAATTCACCGCCGTTCTCGTCCCCATCCCCGTTCCCGTTCTCTTCACTTGAAGGGGAATTCGAAGTCGCCCACAGCCAAGCGCAGTTGCCGGGATTACCCCCAGTCCCGCCCCGTCCGCCCCCGCTTCGTGTCGGAGCGTGCCTTCTTCTCTCGCAACCGGCGTTCATTGATGCCGCGCGGAATACGGGTGGCCCGGCGCGGTTTCGGTGGGGGTGCGGTGGCCTCGGCGAGGAGGGCCGCCAGGCGTACGGCGGCGGTCTCGCGGTTGCGCCACTGGGAGCGGTGCTCGGAGGACCGTACGGTGACGACGCCGTCGACCAGCCGCGGGGCGAGCCGCTCCAGTGCCCGCGCCTTCCACACCTCGGGCAGCGCCTCGGTCTTCGCGAGGTCGAAGCGCAGTTCCACCTGGGTGTCGCTGGTGTTGACGTGCTGCCCGCCCGGCCCCGACGACCGCGAGAAACGCCACACCAGCTCGGCCTCGGGCAGGGAGACGGAGCCACGGATGAGATAAGGACCGGACATGCCCCCATGGTCGCGCGCCTGTCCCGTCCACGTCACGCCAATTACCCGGGAGGTGCCGGGTAAAGAAAGTAAAGCCACGTGGAACCTTCGGCACCCCTCTTGGCGTTCATAGGGGTACCGGTAGCTTCGTCCTCAGTACGAAGCCCGCACCGCAACGAGGGAAGGACTCCCAACCATGGCTGTAAGCCTGTCCAAGGGTGGCAACGTCTCGCTCACCAAGGAGGCCCCGGGCCTGACCGCCGTCACCGTAGGCCTCGGCTGGGACGTCCGCACCACCACCGGCACGGACTTCGACCTCGACGCCTCGGCGATCGCGGTCAACCCCGAGGGCAAGGTGTACTCGGACGGACACTTCATCTTCTTCAACAACAAGTCGACCCCGGACCAGACCATCGTCCACACCGGTGACAACCGCACGGGCGAGGGCGCGGGCGACGACGAGGCGATCAACGTCAACCTGGCCGGTCTCCCGGCCGACATCGACAAGATCGTCTTCCCGGTCTCGATCTACGACGCGGAGACCCGCTCACAGAACTTCGGCCAGGTCCGCAACGCGTACATCCGCATCGTGAACCAGGCGGGCGGCGCGGAGATCGCCCGCTACGACCTCTCCGAGGACGCGGCCACGGAGACGGCCATGGTCTTCGGCGAGCTGTACCGCAATGGCGCGGAGTGGAAGTTCCGTGCCGTCGGCCAGGGTTACGCCTCGGGCCTGGTCGGCATCGCCCAGGACTTCGGTGTGAACGTCTGACGTTCGCCGACTTCGTCGAAGCCCCTGGCCCCGGCCGGGGGCTTCGGCCTGTGCGGGGACGGGGAGCCGACGGAACGTCCGGGGTCCCACAGGGGCCGCTCAGTCCCGTATGGCAGTGTGCCGGGATCAACAGCGCTCGGCCCCCTGGAAGGACAGCGAGCCCTATGTCGTTCGGACCGTCCCCCGCCGGTTTCGGGCCTCCCCCACCCCCTGTCTGGACGCCGCCGACCGCGACCGAGCGGGCGCTGCTGGAGGCGAAGACGCGCGGTGACTGGGCCACCTGCTACGACGTACTCGCCGGCGTCCGCCTCTACTACGAGATGTCACGCGAGGCCTACGACGCCCACCCGGACCGCGTCCACCGCATGTTCGTCCGCGACCTGCGCACCGGCACCAGGCACTGGGAACTCTTCACCGACGGCATGCTGCCCGCACCGACACCCGACCCGGTGTACTCGCGGGCCTCGCTGCGCTGGATCGCGGACGCCTGGGACCCGCGGTGCCCGCCCGCGATCGTCGTCAACCCCGGTTCCCCCTGCGAACTCACCCTGCCCTACGGCCCGCCGGGCACCACCGACTGGTCGCGCGTGGCGGAGCGGGCCGGTGTCCCCGACACCTCCATGCGGCTGCGCGCACTCCATGTCGGCGGCGCGCTGCACGGCCCCGTCGCCCACGGCCTGGCCTGCGGAGCCCTCCTCTGCGTCAGCAACGGCTCCCTGTGGAACGCACCGGCCTGGCACGGACACGGCTACGACGGTGAGCGCCGGCGGCTGCGCGAGTGGTGGGGCATCACCACCCGCGCCGAGTGGCAGCACCATCTGGGCAACCTGCTCGCCTGCGAAGCGTCCAGCTCCGTATGGGAGTTCGCGCTGAGCCTGCGCCGCACCATCTCCCGCGACTTCGGCGGCCATGTCGACACCGGCTACTGGCGGCAGGCCGTGGCCACCGTCATCCGCGCCAACTCCGAGGGCGCCACGGTCATCACCGAGGACGGCGTCACCCGGACCGACCCGCGCCCCGCCGCCGAGACCGAGGCGCGGATAGAAGGCGTGCAGCGGCTCATCGGCCGTATCACCCGCTACGAGGCCCGGATGCGGGCCGACGGCATCCTCGACGAGAACCGCCATGTCACCTCCGTCGAGGCCTGGGACCTGGGCCGCGCCTCGAAGATGGCCCGCTGGGGCCTCGGCGCCCGCTTCGCCACCCTGGCGGAGACCCTGTCCGCCCTCGTCCGGGCGGGCCGCGCCGCCGCCCTCGCCTACCGCTCCTGGCCGGACTTCTCCGCCGGCTACATCCTCGGCCGCTGCCTCCACTTCGACGAGGAGGAGTTCGGCGACTGGTACCAGGACATGGTCGCCGCCCACCACATCCTGATGACGGACGCGGGGAGCCCCTGGCTGAACATCCCCTTCCGTTAACCCGGTTCACTACCGCAGCATCCAGCTCTCCACCCGCCGCACAGTGGTGCGAATGTTCCGGCTCGTGTCCTGCGGAAGGCGGCGCAGCAGTTCGCGGGCGCCGTGGCGGAGGCGGTGGTCGGCGGTGGTGCGGAGCAGGAGGCGGCGGGTGGGGGCGATCCTGCCGGGGGTGCCGACCGTGAGTCGGAGCTGGCCGCCGGGGCCGGCCCAGGTGGGTGAGACGAGGCGCGGGGGTGTGCCGACGGCGACGGTGCCGAGGGAGATCCGGGTGCCGCCCCGGGCGGGGGCCAGCCGGGGGCGGCGGCCGACGCCGAGCACCTGGGCGCTGGCCCAGACCTGGTAGGCGCCGGGGTCCATGGGCCCGTCGCCGGTGAGGGTCAGCGGGTCGATGACCGTCTCGCCGGCGACCACGACCCGGTGACGGCCGCCGCCGAGCGGTTCGAGCGTCGGCGTCAACTCCCCTTCCGGGTACCACCAGTGGTCGCGGGTGGTGTCGTGGACGATGAGTTCCCCGTGCGCGTAGGAGAAGGGGTCGGGGACCTCCCAGTCCTCCGCTCCCCCGATGCCGTCGAGGAGTTCGGGGTCGAGCAGCATCCGTCCGTCGCGCTCCACGACGGTCAGCGGCTGGCCGTCGCCCCGGACCATGCCGACCCGGGTCCGGATCACCAGCCTGCCGTTCCGCCACCGCATGTCGTCCACGTCGACGTGCGCCCTGATCCGCTCGGTGCGGCGGGCGAGTTCGACCAGGGAGTCCAGCCGGTCCCGCACGAGCAACTCCGCCCGCAGCCTGCTGATCGCCGGGAGCCCCTCGCTCACCCCCGGCGGATAACTCGTCATCGCCATCCGCCGGACGGTGGTGAAGTACTCCTCCAGATCCTTCCCCGTGCGCCGCAGCACCCGCGGCTCGCTCACCGGCCGCAGCAGCTCCACCCGGTACGAACGGCGCAGCAACCGGTCCTGCAGATCCCCCGGCGGTGTGCCCTCCTTGATCGCCTCCACCACACGGCCCAGGTGGCCGTAGTAGTCGTCGGCGGTGATCCGGCGACTGCTGTTGTTGCCGCCGTCCTCACGCCGGTTCCAGCGGTAGCAGGGGTAGTCGCCGAGGATCGACACCGTCCTGGCCCGCACATAGGTGCGCGCCATGAAGAGCTGGTCCTCCAGCCTGACCCGCCCCTCCGGGAAGCGGATCCCGTGCTCCCGCAGGAAGTCCCGGCGGAACATCTTGTGCGGCGTCAGGCTCTCGAAGAGCGGCGCGTCGGCGGCGGTGCAGCGCTCGACAGTCCGCCTGAACACATTGCTGGGCCCCTGCATCGTCCCGTGGACCTTGCCCAGCACGATGTCCGACCCGTTGCGCGCCGCCAGGGCGTAGAGCCTCTCCAGCGCCTCGTACGACAACTCGTCGTCCTGGTCGACGAACTGGACGTACTCCCCCTTGGCCCGGTCGATGCCCACGTTCCGCGGCTTGCCCGGCCAGCCGGAGTTCTCCTGCCGGTAGACCCGCACATGCTGATGCGCCTGGGCCAGCCGCCCGAGCCGCTCGGCCGAGTCGTCCGTCGACCCGTCGTCGACGTACACCACCTCGTACGCGTCGGCCCCCAGGCTCTGATGGACGAGCGACGGCGCGCAACGCTCAATGTAGGAACCGGCGTTGTACACCGGCACGACAACGCTGACCTTGATCAAAACATCCCCCCCCGGGACAAGTGCTGTTGGAAGACAAGACACTTGCTGTTGGGGAGAAGTTGTACGGCGCTTGGCACGAGCGTTAGGAAACACGGACGGCCGCCCCACACGCCCACGGATCCGGCACGCGCCCGGCGACAGGCCCTAACGTGCCCCCATGTTCCTCGAACCGCTCACACCCGCCGAGGCCGGCGCGCTCCCCGGCGAGCTGCTCACCGAGCTGACCGCCCTCTACGCCTCCCACCACGCCTTCCACGCGCTCAGCGGCGACTTCCCGGACCCGGAGGACATCCGGCCCGAACAGGTGGCGACCGCGCTGGCCGACGAACTGGCCGACCCGGAGGTGGAGGTGCTGCTCGCCCGGAGTGCCGGTCGGCTCGTCGGCATCGCGATCACCCTCCACACACATCCCGACCCGGCGGACGAGGACCCCTGGATCGGCCTGCTGATGGTGGACGCGGCTCAGCAACAGCGCGGATACGGGCGGCAGTTGGCGACCCTCGTCGAGGACCGCTTCCGCGCGGCCGGCCGAACCGCCGTACGCCTGGCCGTACTCGACAGCAACCCCCAGGGTCTCGCCTTCTGGACCGCCCTCGGCTACGAGGTCATCGACCACCGCGAGGACCGCCAACTCGGCCGCCCCTGCACCGTGTTGCGCAAGCAACTCCGCGGGATCCGCCACTGCGCCCGCCTCGCGGTGCTCGACCCCGCCGGTTCCGTCTTCCTCTTCCGCTACGACGACGCCGAGACCGGCGAGGCCTTCTGGGCCCTGCCCGGCGGCGGCCTCGAAGGGGACGAGACCCCACGCGAGGGCGCCCTGCGCGAACTGCACGAGGAGACCGGCTGGACCGACCTGCAGACCGGCCCCCTCCTGTGCACCAGGGAGGTCGACTTCACCCTCTCCGGCACCCCGGTCCACCAGCACGAGCGCATCTACGTCACCCACGGCCCCCACCGCGAACCCACTGGCCCCCACCTCGCCGCCGCCCACGCGGAAGACGGCATCCTGAGCTGGCGCTGGTGGCCCCGGGAGGAACTACGGGCGACGACGGAGACCGTGTGGCCGACCGAACTCGCCGAGCTGCTCGACGAGTTGGATGAGCCGGAGGGGCGATATCAAGATCGCTGACCTCAAAGCGACAGCTCCGCACTTCCAGACCCACAGCACCGACCTCGCCAAGGCGCTCACCAAGCTGAAAACGGCGCTCGGAGCGGCGGGTTCCCCATGGGGTGACGACGATCAGGGCACCGCCTTCCACAACGCGTACGGTCCTCACGTCACACAGATGGAGAACGCGGCACAGATCCTCACCGACGGCCTGGCCAGCATTCACCAGGCGATGACGGACATGGCGGACGGCCACATCGACAACGAAGAGTTGGTCCGGGCCATGTTCAGCAAGGTCTCCGTCAAGGGCGGCGAGAGCGGTGACGACAGCAAGTGAGCGTCGCCGACAAGGCCAAGAAGATCGTCCAGGACGTGACCGGGATGTGGTGGCCGGCCGCCGACGAGGACGGACTGCGTAACGCGGCCAAGGCATGGAGGGACTTCGCCGACGACGTCGAGGACGTCGCCGCCGCGGCGAACAAGTCGGCCCGCTCCATCATCGAACACAACAAGGGCGAGGCGATCTCCGCCTTCGACGACCCGTACTGGCGCCGCTACTACTACGCCAAGCACGGCTGGCTCCAGGACATGATCGACGGTGCCCGGGACATGGCCAAGGCCCTCGACAAGTACGCCGACGCCGTCCACGCCGCGACGAAGCACCTCGAACACGAACTGGAGATCGTCGGGGCGACGATCATCGCCGGGACCGCCCTGGCCATCTTCACCGCTGGTATCTCCGAGGGCGCCGCCGCGGCGGCCACCGCGAGCATCGTGGAAATGGCCGGAACGCTCGGCGTGACCGTCTCCACCGAGGTCGCCACCATCGCCGGGACCACCCTGGCCACCGCCGCTCTCGGCGGCATCGAGTCCGTCACAGTGGACCTCGCCGTCGCCCAGCCGGTCGCGATCGCCACCGGCGAGAGCAAGGGCCTCAGCCTCGACGAGGCGAGCGACTCCGCCCTCTACGGCATGGCGTTCGGCGGTCTGTTCGGTGCGGGGGCCGGGACGGTCAAGGTGGCGACCGAGGCCGGAGGCTTCGGGAACCTCTTCGACGGACTGGCGCTGCCGGGCACCCGGGCCGCACTGCCCGGCGCGCTCGACCTCGACTCGCTCGTCGACGAATCGCCCAAGCTGATCCGCCAGGACGACGACTTCGGTGCGACCCACAATCCGTTCGGCCTGAAGAAGTCCAGGTTCGATCCGGACGTCGGCATCATCCCCGCCGATCCGGACGGCGAGATCAGCCCGCTCCAGCATGTCCCCGGCGGCAAGAACAAGGCTGCCAAGGAGTCCAGCCAGTACACCTCCTTCGCCCCGCAGGACGGCACCGGGAAGGTCTACGGCAACGAGGAGATCCGCGTCGACTATCAACGGCTTCAGAAGGACATCGACGCGGGCCAGGTCCAAGGGGTCCGGATCCTGAGCCCGGAACAGGTCCAGCGGTCCATCAACGACGAGATCGACAAGGTCGCCGGACGGGAGATCGACGTGCCCAGCACCCTGCGCGCCGGTGAGACCGACCAGGCCTCGGACTTCGTCGACGGACTCGGGCTGAGCAAGGGCAAGTCACGTAAGGTCTTGGACCGGGTCATGGCCTTGCTCAACACGCGCCGCGACGGCGAGTGGCTGATCAGCGGGACCGTTCCCAAGGAGTACGTCACCGGACCGTTCCCCACCTCCGGATCGTAGGAAAGAGCAGACCTCATGGCCGACACCAAGGACCGCCGGCAGCCCAGCCCGCAGCTCCGGGCCCTGCTCTACACCGACTTCGACGGCAACCCGGCCGACCCCGACGACGTGATCGCGGACGCTCTCGACGACGACGGCTATCTCGAGCGCACCCCCGGCCTGGTCACGATCCTCCAGGACGACACCGCCGACCCCGCGGATCGCCTCCTCGCCTGCTGCGCACTCACCAGTTGGGCCGACCCACTCGGCTACGACACGGTCGTCCGAGCCGCCGCGGCACCCGACGACGTGGTGTGGCGTGGGCAGTCCGCCGACCGGTTCTTCAGCCAGGACGACACCTTCGGCCAGCTCGCCGACGCGGTCGGAGCCAGTCGGGACATGGTCGACGAGCGCGGCACCGCCGAGCTGCGGATCGAGGCGGCGCGCGCTCTGCTTTCCCTCGCCGACCGTGTCCAGTTCGACCGGCACATCTCCTCGCTGCTGACCCGCGAGATCGTCGGGGAGGCGCGGGACGAGATCGGCGCCGTCGTCGAGCGGGGCATCGGCCGCCTGGCCTCCGGCGAACACATCCCCTACGACCTGGGTCTCCAACTCGCCCTGCTGACCGTGGCGATGAAGAAGTACGACGAGCAGGGCGCGAACGACGCGATGGTCCGCCTCGCCGCGGCCCGGCCCGGTGAGCGCGCCCTGCGGGAACTGGCGGACGCGACCGGAAGCTCCCTCTGGCTGATGTAGGAGTGACCGGTTCGGCGGGACCGATCAGGGATGGGCCGGCTTCCCGTCCCCGTACAGCCAGTCCTTCCAGATCCCGCCGAAGTCCTTCCCCGGCGCCATCCTCTCCACGTACGCCGTGAAGTCCGCCGTGTCCGCGTTGCCGTGGCGGTGTGCGGCTGCCCAGCCCTGGATGATGTCGTAGAACCTCGCGTCGCCGACCGTCCGGCGGATCTTGTGGAGGACCATCGCGCCGCGTTCGTACACGGGGCTGTCGGAGATGTGGGCGGCGGAGGTGGGCTTCGCGGGCGGGAAGGCCCAGACGCCCGCGTCGCCGTCCCTCTTGTAGAGGGCGTCGAAGGTCTGCTGGGCGGTGTGGCCGTCGTGGTCCTCGGACCAGAGCCACTCCGCGTAGGTCGCGAAGCCCTCGTTGAGCCACATGTCGCGCCAGGTCTTCGGGGTGACGGAGTCGCCGTACCACTGGTGGGCGAGTTCGTGGACGAGGGTGGCGGTGTCGGGGGCGCCGGGGAAGAACGGGCGGTTCTGCGTCTCCAGCGCGTAGCCCGCGTCGCCCTGGCGGTCGACGATCGCGCCGGTGGAGGAGAAGGGGTACGGGCCGAAGTTGTACTCCTCCCACTCCATGATCTCCGGGAGCCGGGCCAGCACCTTGCGACTGGCCGCCGCCTCGTGCGGGTCGACCGCGACGTACACGGGGAGGCCGTTCCTCAGGGTGGTGCGGGTGATGTCGTAGTGCCCGATCGCGACCGTCGCGAGGTAGGTCGCCATCGGCTGGGTGGTGCGCCAGGTGGCGGTCGTACGGCCGTCCGTCGTCGTCTCCGTCCTCAACTCCCCGTTGGAGACCGCCCGCAGCCCCTTCGGGACGGTGACCGTGATGTCGTACGTCGCCTTGTCGGAGGGATGGTCGTTGCCGGGGAACCAGGCCATCGAACCGGTCGGCTCCCCCAGCGCCAGCGCCCCGTCCGCCGTGGACAGCCAGCCCTCCTCCGAACCGTCGGGATCGGTGATCGTCGCGGGAGTGCCGGAGTAGCGCACGGTCGTCCTGAACGTCTCGCCCTCGGCGAGGGCGGCCGACGGCCGGACGGTCAGTTCCTGACCCGTCCGCGTCCAACGAGCCTTCCTGCCCTGCACCGTCAGCGACTTGACCTCCATGCCCTTGAGATCGAGGTCGAAGGCGGAGAGGTCCTGGCCGGCCCGGGCCGTGATCGTCGCCGTACCGGTCAAGGGGGTCGGGGTATCGGGGGCGTAGTCCAGGCTCAGGGCGTAGTGGCTCACGTCGTAGCCACCGTTACCCGCCTTCGGAAAGTACGGGTCACCCACACCCGCGCTGCCCCGCGCGTCCCCCGTCCCACCGCACGCCGTCAGGACGAGGGCCAGCGCACAGGCGGTGACGGTGGGGAGAAGGGGCAGGGGTCGGGACACGTTCGCGATCCTATGAGTCCCGGATGGCGCCGCCCCGGCTCATCTCCCCCGAGTCCGGCGACCGCCGTATGCTCGACTCCGTGCCCCGCTCTCACAAGAAGCCCCGCGTGCTCGTCGCCGACGGCCGCGCTTATACATGGTCACTGCGCCACAAGCACCGCCAGACCCTCGACCGTTCCCCGGGCTGTGTCCACACCCTCACGCTGTCGTCCCGGCCGGCCGGCACCAGTGCTCCCCTGCGGATCGTCTTCGTGGCCGGGCCCGGGCGGTTCGTCCCGGGCGGCGCCCCCTTCGGTTCCGGGGACGTGGGGTTCGCCCGGGGCGCCTCGCTGAACCTGCACGAACCCGGTGCCGTACGTGCCCTGCTCGACGCGGCGGCGGCCCGTGGGTGGGTGCCGCGCGCCGGAGAGACGCGGGCCGTGGAGGTCGACGGCTGGGCCCTGCTGGAGGTCGCCGCGGCCGCGCGGGACGGGCGTGGCGAGTGTCCCCCGGGGACGTCCTGAGCAGGGGCGCAGCCGCCCACCACCGACCCCGGCGAAGCGTGACACCATCACCTACGTGCTCGACATCGGCTACGCCCTCTCCAACCGCTTCCCCGACCCCCCGCAGACCGACTACCGGCGCGCGGACGTCCACGCGCTGCGGCACGACCTGTTCTGCGGGGACGTGTATCTCGCCGACACCAAGGCGGACCGGGAAGTGGCCACGGCCTGGGGCTGGGTGCCGGTGCTCGACTTCGCGTGGGCGCTGTGCGACATCGTGGAGCGGATCGACCAGGACCCGGCGGGGTCGCGGGCGTCCCGGCCGCAGCGGGCGGAGCTGGACTTCACCGAGTCCACCGACCGCATGCTGTTCGAGCGCCGCTTCGGCTGGGTGGACGTCGAGGCGGACTGGATGCGGCGGGACGAGGAGCCGCTGACCTTCTCGCACGCCGAACTCCGGCGCGAGGCACGGGACTTCCTGCACGACCTGATCGCCGACCTGGTCGACATGCATGAGGCCCTGGGCGAGAACCCGGCGATCTGGACTCTGCAGGCCCGGTTTCCCCGACTGCCCTGAACCGGTGCCTCACCCCTCCACCCGAATCCCCATCTGCACCGCCAACACCGGCGCCAGATCCAGCAGTTGCCCCATACTGATCACCGCCCCGGACAGCCGCTCCACCCCCCGCGCGATCTCCAGCTCCGCCGCCCCGCGCAGATCCACGTCCGTGAGCGTCACCCCCGTGAAGTCCGCCCCCTTCAACGCGCAGTCCACGAACTCGACGCGCTCCAGGCGGGCGTCGAGGAAGTCCGGTTCGACGAGGACGCAGCTCTCGAAGACGACGTCCCGGAGCTTGGCCTTGCGCAGGTTCAGATAGTCGATCTTCCCGCCGCGGATCACCACCCGCTCCAGCACGGCACCGTGCATCTGCACACCGCCCATCCTGGCGTCGATCACCTCGACATCACGCAGGGTCGACTCCGCGAGATCGGTGCCGACACCCCGTATGCCGGTGAGGACCGAGTCCAGCACGCGGGCGTGGTGCAGCCGTGTCTCGTCCAGCGCGCAGCCCGTCAGCGCGCAGTCCATGAAACGGGCGCCCCCGCCGTCCTGCCCCACGAAGTCCTCGTCCCGGATCTCCAACCCGTCGTAGTCCCCGTCCGGCTCCAACTCACCGCTGGCGTAAGCCTCCAGAGCCGGCAACCGCACCTCCGGCCGCCGCGCCCCCTTCACTCCACCCGTCCCGCCCACCACTCTCCTCGCCATGCCCCCCATCCTGCACCCCACCACTGACATCGAGGCCGAGGGACCCTTGACCTCAAGCATGCTTGAGGTTGAAGAGTGGCCCGCATGCATGCCATACGACTCCACACCTTCGGCCCCGCCGAGAACCTGATCTACGAATCCGTGGACGACCCTCCCCCCGGCCGTGAGGTCGCCGGAGTCGTCGAGTCGCTGGGCGAGGGAGTCGCCGGGCTGTGGCTCGGCAAGCGGGTGGTCGCACACCTCGGCTTCGCCCCGGGCGGTTACGCGGAACTGGCCGCCGTCGATATCGACGGGGTGCATGAGATCCCGGAGAACCTGGACTTCGCACAGGCGGTCGCGATGATCGGGACGGGCCGGACGGCGATGGGGATCGTGCAGTTCAGCGAGTTGACGGCGGACTCCGTGGTCGTCGTACTGGCCGCGGCCGGTGGCCTCGGAACCCTGCTCGTGCAGTACGCCGCACACGCCGGCGCCACCGTGATCGCCCTCGCGGACGGCCCCGAGAAGGTCGCCACAACACGAACAAACGGCGCCGATCTCGCCGTCGACTACACCGACCCGGAGTGGCCGGGAAAGGTCCGGGCCTGGCTGGGCGACCGCCCCGCGACCGTCGTGTACACCGTGGACGGCCTGTCGGAGCAGGTACTCGGCCCCGTGATGATGCGGAAGACAGGCACCCCGAACCCGGTCCGCACGCTGGAGTCGCGGGCCCTCACCGAGGCCGCCGACGGCCGACTCGTACCAACCGTCCACCGATTTCCACTGGCCGCGGCGGCGGAAGCGCACCGGGCACTGGAAACACGCGGGACGACCGGAAAGGTGGTATTGGAACCGTGACCAGCCACAACACTCCCGCAGATGCGATGCACCCCGATTCATGGTCTGCTGACCAGATGAGTGTCACCCGAACAGGTGAACCCGGAACGACGGCCGCAGACGGGCCCGACCCCCGGCGCTGGTGGGGCCTGGTGATCATCGCTCTCGCCCAGTTGATGGTGGTCCTGGACGCGACGATCGTGAACATCGCGCTCCCGTCCGCACAGCGTGACCTGGGCATGTCCGACGGCAACCGCCAGTGGGTGATCACCGCGTACACACTCGCGTTCGGCGGCCTGCTCCTGCTGGGCGGTCGGATCGCGGACCTCGTGGGCCGCAAACGGACGTTCATCATCGGTCTGATCGGCTTCGCCGGCGCCTCCGCGCTGGGCGGCGCGGCCACCACCTCCGGCATGCTCTTCGGCGCCCGCGCCCTTCAGGGCGTCTTCGCCGCCGTACTGGCCCCCTCCGCACTCTCGCTCCTCACCACCACTTTCACCGACCCGAAGGAACGCGGAAAGGCCTTCGGGATCTACGGCGCGCTGGCGGGCAGCGGTTCGGCGATCGGCTTCATCGCGGGCGGACTGCTCACCGAGTACCTGAACTGGCGCTGGTGCCTGTACGTCAACATCCCCATCGCGGTCATCGCGGTCTTCGGCGCCTTCGCCCTCCTGCACGACCGCCCGGGCCACACCGGCGCCCGCCTCGACGTACCCGGTGCACTCCTGGGCTGCGGCGGACTGGTGGCGATCGTCTACGGCTTCAGCGAGGCGCAACCACGAGGCTGGACGGACCCCTTCGTACTCGGCCTCTTCGCGGCCGGCGCCGTCCTGCTCGTGTCCTTCGTGTGGTGGCAGACGAGGGCACCCAGCCCCCTCCTCCCCCTCCACATCGTCAAGGACCGCAACCGGGCCGGCTGCTTCCTCACCATGGGCCTCGCGGTGATCGGCATGTTCGGCATGTTCCTGTTCATGACCTACTACCTCCAGGTCATCCTCGGCTACTCGCCCGTGAAGACCGGCATGGCCTTCCTCCCCCTCACGGTCGCGATCATCATCGGCTCGACCCAGATCTCGGCCCGCCTGATGCACCACGTACCGCCACGCGCCCTGATGGTGCCGGGCGCGATCCTGGCAGCGTCGGGCATGTCCTTCTTCACCCGCCTGACAGTGAACTCGGACTACACGACCGAACTCCTCCCCGGCCTCCTCCTGATGGGCCTCGGCATGGGCCTGATCTTCATGCCGGTCTTCGCCACCGCCACGGCCGGGGTCGCCCCGCAGGACTCGGGCGTCACCTCGGCGACCGTCAACACCTCGCAGCAGGTGGGCGGTTCGATCGGTACGGCCTTGCTCAACACGATCGCCACCACCAGCAGCGCGGCCTACATCACCGCCCACCTCCACGACCCCGCCCAGAAGGCCCTCATCACCAGCAAGGGCATCGTCCACGGCTACACGGTCGCCATCTGGTGGGCCGTAGCCGTCATGCTCCTGGCAGGCCTGGTAGCGGGCCTGATGGTGACGGCCCGGGCACCGAAGCACGGGGCTACGGCGGAGGCGCCGGTGCCGGAGTCGGTGGCATGAGCGACGCCCCGGTGCCGGGGCGGCCGGGGCGTCGCGGAAACGGTGGGACGGCGAACCGGGTCAGGTGACCGTCCTGGTCGCCTTGCTCACCGCCGATCCGTCGGTGTGGCCGGTGCGGTGCGCGACGACCTTGACGGTGATCTTCTTGCCCTTCTGGGCCGACTTCAGCACCAGCGAGGACTTGGTGGCCCCGCTGATCGCCTTCCCGTTGGCGTACCACTGGTAGCCGTACGACGTGGCCGCCGGGCTCCAGGTACCGGCGGACGTCTTCAGGGTCTTGCCGACCTTCACCGTCCCGCTGACCACGGGCGCCTTGGTCGACTTCGGCGCGGCGCCCTTGGCGACCGTGACCGCCGGCGAGGTCCCCGTCCCGCCGGTCCAGCCGCTCTTGGCGGCGGTGACGGTCACGGTCAGCTTCTTGCCGAGCTGTGCCGCGGCGATCGTGTACGTCGACGCGGTCGCCCCGGCGATGGCCTTGCCGTCGGCCTTCCACTGGTAGGTGTACGAGGACGGGGCCGCCGACCAACTCCCGTTCCCGGCGGTCACCTTGGCGCCGACCCTGGCCGTGCCGGTCACCTTGGGGGCGGCGGTGTTGGTCAGGGCGGGCTGGGTGACGGTGAAGGTGCCGACCTGGTACTGGGCGCGCTCGATGACGCTCACGGTCCAGGTGCCGACGGTCGCGCCGGTCAGGTCGACGGTGGCCTTCAGGGTCCGGTTGTCCGCCGAGACCGAGTCCGTCATGGCCGTCAGCGTCTGGCCGGCGAGGGTGAGCCGGACCGTGGCGTCGGCGCCGAGCGCGGTGCCCGTGACGGTCAGTTCGACCTTGCCGCCCGCGACCCCGGTGGTGGGGCTGATGCCGGTGACGCTCACCTTGTCCGGGCCGCACAGCACCGACCGGCAGATGAACCTGGCGCTGTAGGAGGTGCTGGACGTCTTCTCCGGCAGGCCGAGCACCAGCAGGCTCGGGGCGGCCGCCGAGGACGTACCGCCGGCCGAGCACTGGTAGCCGCCCGGGATGGCGAGCAGACAGCCGTTGTTCCAGGCACTGTTGTAGAGGGCGGGCACCGCCGTGTCGGTCGCGCCCGTGGTGTCCGTGATGGCCGTGTCGAAGCGGTCCAGCCCGGCGGTGGGCAGGACCGCGCACAGGGCGCTGTGCGACTCGTCGAGCGTGCCGGTGAGCGGGCCGAAGCCGTAGGCCACCGAGGGGATCCTGGTGCACTCCGGCGCGGGACCGGCGGCGGTCGCGATGCGCAGGGCGTCCAAGTGGTACTCGGGGGCGGCCTGGAGCGTGGCCGGGGTCTGCACGAGGACCTGGTGCGTGGTGGATCCGGTGACCGCGCAGGAGCGGTTGCGGAAGGAACACTCCATGGTGCCGTCACCGCGCATCACGGCGATGTTCGCGGTGCCCAGCGCGTCCCGTACGTCCACGTGGACGACGTCCGTGGCCGCGTCGGTGGTGATCTGGTGGCAGCGCAGGGTGCCGGGGGCGTCGTAGCCGCCCTCGACGGACGGGCCGCCGACCTTCTGTGCCGGTGTCGGCGTGCAGCCCGCCGAGGCGGCGGTCGCGGTGATGTCGCGCCGGGTCAGGGTGTAGCCGGCGGTCAGGTCGCGGCCGGTGAACAGGACGGTGTGGGCCTTGCCGGGGGTCAGGGAGCAGGCCGTCCAGCCGTTGGTGGTGGGGAGGTGGTCGCAGACCTGCTTGCCGGTGGAGTCCAGCACGGTGAACTTCGCGGGGGTCGTGCCGGAGGTGGCGACCAGTTGGAGGACCTCGGCGTTGGTGTGCGCGTTCGCCGGGATGCTCAGGCACTGTGCGAAGACGCCGTCGCCGGTGGTGAGCGTGGCCTGCGCGCCGTCGGCGGAGAAGCTGCCGGCGGGCAGCACCGGGCAGTCGTTCGCCGCGTCCGTGCGGTAGAAGGCGACCCCGTACGGGCCGGTCGCGCCGTCGGAGGCGTGGACCAGCGCGCGGTAGGGCGCCGTACCGGTCAGGGCGCAGGTGCCCGCGGAGAGGGCGGACGCGCCGCACTGCGCGGTGCCGTCGCGGTCGAGGACCTCGACGTCGGCGTCGACGCCGGACGCGATGAGCGGGGTGAGCGCGGCGACCGAGGCGCCCTGCGGGGCGTCCAGCGTGAGGCAGTCGTACTGCCCGGCCGTGCTGAACTCGCCCTTGTACAGGCCCATGTGGACCGGTGCGCAGCCGGTGGAGGAGGCGCGGTCGAGGACGATCAGGCCGTCCTTGGTGTCGTTGAAGGGGTAGGTGCCGTCGAGGACCGCGGTGTAGGTGCCCGCGCCGGGGACCTTGCACGGGTCGGTGGAGGACTGGCACACGGTCTTCCCCGAAGCGTCGTACACGCGCGCGGGGCCGCTGTCGCCGGTCTCACTCACGTAGTGAACGGTGTACGGGCCCGCCGCGCCGACCGTGAACGTGTAGCAGGGGTTCGTCGTCAGGTCCTGGCTCTCCAGCGGGCCGTAGGGCCGGACGGGAGCGGTGGTGCAGCCCTGCGGATCGTTCAGCCGGCGCACCTTCACCGCGTAGTCGGCGGGGAAGCCGTTCTCGGTGTACGACACCCGGGACACCACCCGGTAGGGGCCCGCGCCATCGGCGGGCAGGACACAGCTGTCCTCGCCGTCCTCCGGGAAGTGCGGGCAGATCCGGGCGCCGGTCGCGTCGGTGATCCAGGCGAGCGAGGTGCCGTAGACCTTCGAGCCGTAGGTGAGGCGGACGCGGTCGCCCGGGGCGGCCGTGAACGGCTGGCAGGACACCTCGACCGGGCTCGCGGAGGTGCGGACGACGTCGGGCTGGTCCCAGTTGGTGCCGACGGGGTCCGTGCAGCCGCCCGTCGAGCCGAGCGGGACCAGGGTGACGGCCGTGTCGGCGTCGTTGAAGCCGTTGTTGACGACCTTCAGGGTGTAGGTGCTGTCGGCGGCCAGGGGGCACATGCCGTACGTCGTGTAGCCGTCGCCCTGGCAGTCGACCTGACTGCCGTCCTCGGCCAGGAGCTGGGTGTACGCCGAGTTGCCGCTGTCGCTCAGCGCGGGCAGGTAGAGGCCCGCCGCGTCGGCGGTGACGGTGTAGCAGGTGCCGGCGCCGGGCGCGAGGGTCGCCTTGCCGACGGCGTCCCCCGGGTCGCCGAAGGACGCGAGCGCGAGCGGCGCGCAGGTCGGGTCGTCGGCCTGGGCGGCGCCCGCCGTGGTCAGTGAGAGAAGTGCGGCGAGCAGGGCAACCAGAACGGCAAGCGCGGTCGGCCGTCTGTGCCGTGCTCTCGGACAGGAATCGACATCGGGCATGAATTCCCCCTGAATCATGGGCTGTTGAGGCGATGTTCGCACACAGGTGTGACACAGCACTCGTGAGTATTCAGGGGGTGGTCGGCGTCCGCCGAAACCTCAGTGGCGTCCCGCGACCCGATCGGCGAACTGCGCCAACCGCGACGACTCCGCACTCCGCCCGGCCAGTTCACGCCGATCCGCCGCGCGATACGTCGCGTACATCCCCTGCACCCCCAGCCAACGCAACGGCTCCGGCTCCCACTTGCGGACCTTGTGGTCGACCCAGGGCAACTCCACCAGATCCGTCCGCCCGGCCTGCCCGGAGTCCAGCCGGACCAGATCCCGCAACGTCCGCGCGGCGAGGTTCGTGGTGGCGACACCCGACCCGACATAGCCACCGGCCCACCCCAGCCCCGTCGCCCGGTCCAGGGTGACCGTCGCACACCAGTCGCGCGGCACCCCGAGCACCCCCGACCAGGCATGGTCGACCCGCAGCCCGGCCAGCGAGGGGAAGAACCGCACCAGGATCTCCCGCAGCGCCTCGATCGTCGCCGCCTGCGTCCGCCCGTCGTTGTCGGTCCTCGACCCGAACCGATACGGCACCCCACGCCCACCCAGCGCGATCCGCCCGTCACCGGTCCGCTGCGCGTACATATAGGCGTGCGCCATGTCGCCGAGGGTCTCCAGCCCCGCCCACCCCACCGACTCCCACTGCTCCTCGGTGAGCGGCTCGGTGGCGATCATCGACGAGTTCATCGGCAGCCAGGTCCGCCGCTGCCCTTTGAGCGACGCGGTGAAGCCTTCCGTACAGCGCAGGACATAAGGAGCACGGACGGTCCCATACGGCGTCACCGCGCACCCAGGCCGAATCTCGGTCACCGACGTCGACTCGTGGATGGTGACCCCCACCGCCTCGGCCGCCGCCGCGAGCCCCTTCACCAGCTTCACCGGATGCAGCCGCGCACCATGCGGCGTCCACGTCGACCCGACCGCGTCCGCGACCCGGATCCGCTCGGCGGTCTCCCGGGCGCCGTACAGCTCGCGGTCCTTCTCGCCGTAGGACAGCTCGTGCTCGTGAAAGGCCCTCAGCCGCGTCAACTGGGCCGGTGTGCAAGCGACTTCGAGCACACCCCCACGATGGATGTCGGCCTGGATGCCCTCGCTCTCCGCAACCCTGATGACCTCGCCGACCGTGTCGTTCATGGCCTTCTGCAGCCGTACGGCGGCTTCATGGCCGTGGAGCCGGGCGTACCGGTCGCGGCCGGCGATGCCGTTGTAGAGCCAGCCGCCGTTGCGGCCCGAGGCGCCGTAGCCGCAGAACTTCTGCTCCAGGACGGTGACTTGGAGGGAGGGGTCCGCCTTCTTCAGGTAGTACGCGGTCCACAGTCCCGTGTATCCACCGCCGACGATCACGACGTCGGCGGTGGCGTCACCGGCGAGGGGCTCCCGTCGCACGGGGAGGCCGTCGTCCGCGTACCAGAAGGAGATTCCGCCGTTCACGACACCGCTTGCCGAACTGCTCATACCGGGACGCTAACCCCTGAGGGCGGCCACTGTCTCCTTCGGATTCCATGCTTTTCCGCAGCCTCTGACCAGCGGATAACACGCCAGGCCGATGAGCACGGAGGTGAAATGCCCGAGATCGGTGAGGGTACGGCCGGTGGCCAGCGGCACACCGTAGACGGCGAGCACGACGAGCAGATACGGGTACCGCCACGGCACCGCGATCCGGTACGTCAGCACCCCGACGACCCCCGCCAGCGCGTAACTCACCCCGATATCAAGGGTGTCGACGGCCGACCGCGGTGCCATGTCGTTCTTGATCGCCCACAGCAGCACCCCCTCGCTGATCAGTGTCGCCAGCACATGCGCGGCCACGCACACCATCAGCCAGCGCGCCGTCCCCAGCCACCGCTCGGCCTGCGCGTGGAACACCGTGTACAGCGCCACGTACGGCAGCCAGCGCCCGCCCTCTATCCACATCGCGCTCGCGAACAGCACCCGCACCGGGTTGTTCGACAACTCGTGGATGTTGGTGGACCGCTGCCGCAGGAACTGCTGCTCGAACTCCGGCGACATGTGGTGCATGGCGACCGTGGTGACGAAGAGGATCCCCAGCCAGATGTAGGTGCCGGGGGCGCTGCGGACGTATGCCCACACCCTGTGGAGGCCCCGGGTAATTCGCATGAGCCGATTCACCCACGCAAGTATGGTCGGATCCGTGATCGACATTCCGCCCGAACTGGTCACCTCGCAGAAACGGTTCCACGGAGCGGCCGGACGCGCCTTCGTCACCGCGCTCCCCGCCCGCGCGGCCGACTTCCTGGGCCGCTGGTCGCTACGGCTCGACGGCCCCTCCATGTACGGCATGTGCGCACTGGTCCTGCCCGTACTGCGCGCCGACGGCGGCCGGGCCGCGCTGAAACTCCAGTACCTCGACGAGGAGACGGCGGGCGAACCGGTCGCGCTGCGCGCGTGGGCCGGCGACGGCGCCGTAGGACTTCTGGAGTACGACGACAAGACCGGCACCCTGCTGCTGGAACGCCTCGACGCCTCCCGCGCCCTCACCCACGAACCGGACACCCGCGCCGCCACCGTCGTCATCGCCCGTCTCCTCGCGCGCCTGACGACGGTTTCCGCACCACCGGACCTGCACCGCCGACTGGGCCCCCTCTCCGCGACCATGCTGGCCCGCCTCCCCGCGGCCCTCCCCCATCTCGCGTCCCCCGCCGACCGGCACCTGATCGAGGACTGCGCGGCGGCCGTCCGCGAGGTCGCCCCCGACCCCGGCGACCGCCTCCTGCACTGGGACCTGCACTACGACAACGTCCTCGCCGCCACCCGCGAACCCTGGCTCGCCATCGACCCCAAACCCCTGGCGGGCGACCCCGGCTTCGAACTCTTCCCGGCCCTGGCCAACCGCTTCGACCCCGACGAAATCCATTGGCGCTTCGACGCGATGACGGAGGTGATGGGCCTCGACCGGGAGCGGGCCCGGGCGTGGACGCTGGCGCGGGTACTGCAGAACGCCCTGTGGTCGATCGAGTCCGGCCATCCACCGGCACCGGACCACTTGGAGATCGGACGACGGCTTCGGGGCTGACGGGAACTGGCTGTGCCTACGCCGATGTCCAGGCCCCGCGTCGGCACGGTCGGACCTCGTAGCGGCACGGAGGTGGCCGGAACACGCCGCCGGTTGACGCTCCGCCGAACCCTGGAGATCGCACCGCGACCGCGGCCCGGGCTGCCTATGCCCACGGCGGGTACACCGGTGTCGGACTCCGCACGGGAATGCGCCGCAGGTGGTGATCGGCGGGCCAGATCAAGCGGGTCTGCACCAACGGAGATCGACCCGGGCGCCCACGCCTCCAAGTCCCCGGATCGGCGTGGCCGGACCTCGCGGCAGCGGAGTTGCATCGGACCGCGCCTAAGCCCATGACTCAAGCCATCTACTACGCCCATCCCACGCAGGCATCAAAGTCCCCACAACGGCCTCGCCGGACCTCACAGCACTCGGAGCCGCTCCGAAGCACCGCGACCGCACCCCTACCCGACCCGCCTACGCCCACGCCGGCGTCCAAGTCCCCGCCCCCACCTGGCCGGGCCTCCCAGCGGACCGGAGATGCTCCTCCAGCGCGGCGAGAGCAGGATGGCGATTGTCGCGGTGCCGGACCAGGGAATGCGGGTACACCGGCGTCGGATTCCGTACCGGGATCCGCCTCAGGTCATGGTCCGCCGACCAGACCAGGCGGGTCTGTTCGCCCACGAGGGTCGCCAGCGAGTGGGAGCCGGCGATGGTGTCCAGCAGGGGCTCGACGCCGAAGTCGGGGCCCGTGCTCTCGACGGTGAGGCCGAACGCGGCGGCGAGGGCGTCGTAGTAGGCGGCCCACTCGGTGCCGGGGACGAGGCCGGGCATCCAGATGCGGTGGCCGGCGAGGTCGGCCGGGGTGAGGGTGCGGGCGGTGGCGAGTGCGTGGGCCGGGCCGGTGAGGAGCTGGACGGGCTCGTCGAAGGCGCGGGTGACCTCGATGTCGTCGGGGAGCCGTCGGCCGGCCATGGTGACGGCGCGGAAGGACGCGTCGACCGTGCCGGACCGGATGGCGTCCACGGCCGCCTCGGCGTCGAAGAGGGTCACGACGTCCAGCTCGATCTCGGGCCGCGCACGGTGGAAGTCGCGCAGCAGCGCGGCCGGGGCGAGCCCGCGTCCGATCACGTCGACGCGCAGCGCGCGATGCCCGGGCCGGACGGAGGCGAACGCCCGCGCCTCGGCCCGCAGCAGCTCGCGGGCGTGGGGCAGGAACGCCCGCCCGTCGACGGTCGGCTCCGCCCCGCGCGGGGTCCGCACGAACAGCCGCACTCCTACGGCCCGCTCCAGCGCGGCGATGCGCTTGGAGACGGCCTGCTGGGTGATCGACAACTCCGTGGCGGCGTCCTGGAACCGGCCCGCGTCCGCGATGGCCACGAAGGTGCGCACAGCGTCGAGATCCACGCCGGTGACGATACTGGCGGCCACTGACAATGGGCGGGGAGCAGCTCGTACAACCAGAGGTTGTGGCCTCGCGGCGGGTCGGTTGTTTGACCGGTCGGGGTGCTCCTCGGTTGGATCCCCGAGGTCCCTGAGGTCGGCGGGGGGGGTGGTGCGAGCAAGGGAGTACGGGTGGGCAGGCGGGCGCTCGGGCGGCGGTTCGGATGGCTGTGGGCGGCGTTCGCCGTCAGCTCGTACGGCACGGGCCTCGGGTTCGGCGCGTTCTCCGTGCTCGCGATCCTGGTGCTGCACTCCGGGCCGACCCGGGTCGCGGTGCTGGCCGCCGCCGGGCGGGCCGTGGGAGCCCTGGTCGCGGTGCCGCTCGGCCCGTGGGTGGAGTTCCGCCGCAAACGGCCGGTGATGATCGCGATGGACCTGACCCGGTTCGCGGCACTGCTGAGCGTCCCCGCCGCGTACGCGCTCGGCCGGCTCACCTTCGCGCAGCTCCTCCTCGTCTCGATCACGGTCGCCGCCGCGAACATCGCCTTCAACGCGGCCAGTGGCTCGTATCTGAAGTCGCTCGTACCGCAGGAGGACCTGCTCGTCGCCAGCGCCCGCTTCGAGTCCACGACGTGGACGTCGACCATGCTCGGACCGCCGCTCGGCGGGGCCGCGATCGGGCTGTTCGGCCCGGTGACGACCGTGGTCGCGGACGCGGTCAGCTATCTGCTCTCGGCCCTCGGCATCCGCGCCATCGGCGGGACGGAGTCGCGCCCCGAGCGCAGCGGTGGGCCGCGGCTGCGAGCGGGCGACCTGCTCGACGGATGGCGCTACATCCTCGCCCACCCCACCCTGCGTCCGCTGCTCTTCAACGCGATGACGGTCAACGGTCTGATCATGGCCTCCGAGCCCCTGCTCGCCGTACTCATGCTGGGCCGTCTCGGATTCGCGCCCTGGCAGTTCGCGCTCGCGCTCGCGGCCTCCTCCGGCGCCGGCGGCTTTCTCGGCTCACGCCTCGCGCGCCCGCTCGCGGCCCGGTTCGGCGAGCACAAGGTGCTGCTCACCGCCGGGGCGCTGCGCGCGTGCTGGCCGGTCGGGCTGGCGTTCGTCCGGCCCGGAGTCCCCGGAATGCTTCTCGTCACCGGCGTCCAACTCGGCCTGGTGACCTGCATCGGCGTCTTCAATCCCCTGCTGGCCACCACCCGGCTCACCCGGACCGCCCCCGACCGCGTGGCCCGCACCCTCACCGCCTGGTCGATCAGCACCAGCACGGCGATCGCGGCGATGACGGCGGCGTGGGGGCTGCTGGCGGCGGCCACCACCCCGCGCACGGCGATCGCCCTGGCCGGTGCCCTTCTCCTGGCCAGCCCCCTCCTGCTCCCCCGCCACGACCGCACCCCGCCCACCGAGCCCGGCAAGGATCCGCGCCCGTCTACGCTCTCGGCATGATCCGCACCGCGATCCCCACCGACATCCCCGTCATCCACGCCCTGATCCGCGAACTCGCTGCCTACGAGAAGGAACCCCAGGAGGCGAGGGCCACCCCGGAGCAGCTCCACGAGGCCCTCTTCGGCGAACACCCGGCCGCCTACGCCCACTTGGCACTCGACGACACCACCGGCGAACCGGTCGGCTTCGCCCTGTGGTTCCTCAACTTCTCGACCTGGCGCGGTGTCCACGGCATCTACCTGGAGGACCTGTACGTCCGCCCCACCGCCCGCGGCACCGGCCAGGGCAAGGCCCTCCTCACCGAACTGGCCCGCATCTGCGTCACCCGCGGCTACGAACGCCTGGAGTGGTCCGTCCTCGACTGGAACCGCCCCTCGATCGACTTCTACGAGGCACTGGGCGCCCGCCCCCAGGACGAGTGGACGGTATACCGCCTGACGGACGAGGCACTGCGCAAGCTGGGCGACACCGGCGGGCCGGCCTGAGGGTCAACTCGGCGATCACCGGCGGAAATTGGCGCGCACGATCATGTCCGGACTGGGCAGGGTCCCCGCATGAGCTTCACGAATATGCCAACTTTTTTACCGGGCCTCGAACTCTCCCGCCGTTTCTACACGGAAGCCGTCCGCCCGCTCCTCGAAGAGACCGCCCCCGACCTTCCGCACTCCGCCGCCCGTATCGGCAGCGGCTCGGAGGTCCTCGGCTACGACACCCCGCGCTCGACCGACCACGAATGGGGCCCGCGTCTCCAGCTCTTCCTGCGCCCCCGGGACGTCCCCCGGCACGCGGGCCGCATCAGACACCACCTGGCCGAACACCTCCCGAAGACGTTCCACGGCTATCCGACCCACTTCGCCCCCACCGGCGACGGAGACATCCGCGTCATGCGCGGCACCGACGGCCCGGTCCACCACCGCGTCGAAGTCACCCACACCGGGGCCTGGTTCACCGACACCCTCGGCTTCGACCCGACCCACGAGGTGACCTCCGCCGACTGGCTGCGCACCCCCACCCAGCTCCTCGCGGAGGTCACCGCGGGCGCGGTCTTCCACGACGGCCTGCACCAACTCGGGCCGCTGCGCCACACCTTGCGCTGGTACCCCCGCGACATCTGGCTCCATGTGCTGGCCCGTCAGTGGCAGCACATCTCCGAACGGGAGGCGTTCGTCGGACGCTGCGGGGAGGTCGGCGACGAGCTGGGCTCCGCCGTGATCGCGGCCCACCAGATCCGCCACCTGATGCGCCTGTGCCTCCTCATGGACCGCCGCTACCCGCCGTACGACAAATGGCTGGGCAGCGCCTTCGCCCGCACCACCGCGGGCCACCGCCTCACCCCGGTCCTCACGGCCGCCCTCGCTGCCACGGACTGGCACACCCGCGAGAAACACCTCGCCTACGCCTACGAGGCCGTGGCCGGCATCCACAACCAGCTGAACCTGACCGACCGGGTCGATCCGACCACCCGCCCGTACCACTCCAGACCCTTCAGAGTCCTCGACGCCGGACGCTTCACCAACGCCCTCACGGCCCGCATCACCGACCCGGCCCTCCGGGATCTGGACCTCGCCGGGCCCGATCGGGACGCGCTTCCCTGAGACCCCCGGGCGTCAGCCCAGGAACGGCACGGGAGACGCGTCGGGCGGCAGGTTGAACGGTGTGACCACCTGGATCGCCGAGGGGAGGGTCGGGCCGTCGTCCGGCAGAGCCTTGTGGGCCCGCATGACGGCCTGACAGGCACGGCGTACGTCCTGGCGCAGATCGTGGTGGAGGACGGCGGAGAGGCGGCGTTCGCGCAGCAGCCGCGTGTTGTCGTGGTCGAGGTCGTGGGCGATGAAGACGGCACACGGCCTGCCGAGGTCGTCGAACGCGTCCAGCGTGGCGAGGTTGCCCCCGCCCATGGAGTAGACCGCGACGATGTCCTCGTCCTCCTTGAGCGCCTTGAGTACGAGGGCGCGCTGGGTGGCGTCCAGGCCGTCGCTGTCGGTGACCTCGACCAGGGAGCGCTTGGCGTCGGCGAGCCGCATGGCGCTGCGGAAACCCATCTCGCGCTCCTCCTCGCCCCGGAAGGAGCCGCGGCTGATGGTGGCGAGCACATTGCCCGGCCGGTCGCCGAGCCACTGCTGGAGGAGGTAGGCGGCGGTGGCGCCCGCGGCGCGGTTGTCGATGCCGATGTACGCCAGGCGGGGACTGTGCGGCAGGTCGGTCACCAGAGTGACCACGGGGATGCCGGCCCCGACCAGTCGCCCGACGGCGGCGGAGATCTCGGGCAGGTCGGGGGCCTTCAGGATCACGCCCTGCGAGCCGCGCCTGGCGATCTTTTCGAGGGTGCCGATCAGTTCCGCCGACGGGCAGGTCTCGCGGAAGTGGAAGCGTGAGCGCACGACGGCGGGATGCAGGGAGGGCAGCTCGGCCTCGAGCGCCTCGCGGACGGCGGTGGAGAACCGCTCGTGGCGCTGAAGAAGGGCACCGTGGTGTGGCCCGGCCTGGAGGAGAGCAGCGTCGACAACCACGTCTGCACCTGGCGGGCCGCCTACACCATCGAGGGAATCAGGGAGTGGCTCTTCGAACAGACGAAATGACCCGGTCACGGCGGTGGGGCGGCCCGGGCGGAGGCCGCCCCACCGCCATGACCGCTCAGGTGCCCCAGTCGGCGGGCGCGATGGAGGTCGGCAGGAAAGCCACGCGGGTCAGGAAGTCCTTATGCAGCAGCCGCCATACGTGCCACTCGTGTCCGCCGTCGATGAACGCGGTCTGTACGTGGACACCGGCGGCGGTGGGAAAAGACCACCGACAGCCAAACCCGGACCTACACACTGCGATGCGTAGAAACCCCAGGTCAGAGATCTGGCCCGGGGTTTGCCATGGAGCCCCCTGTCGGATTCGAACCGATGACCTACGCATTACAAGTCCGGGCAGGATCTTGCTGGTTGGTTCCGGGCGCTGCTTCGGTGTCCGGAACCACCTGGTCAGGACACATGTCGCCCAGTGCTCGGTCCACACCATGACGGTCTCTGCCGCGCCATCCGCTCACGCATCGCTCACGCACGGACAGGACTCCGAACAGGGCATTCGCGCGCCTACCGCTGCTTGGCCAGGAAGCGCTGCACGACGGTCCGGGCGTTAGAGGGGTTCATACGCATGCGGGCGAACTCGATGCCGAGCGGGCCCGCGGAGCGATCTTCAGGACACGAAAGTCTCTTTTTGACGATTCGGTGGGTGCCCGAGGGACCACCTCCGCCCGCCGGGTGCACCGGGGACCGTCACCTGCCTGTCAGTCGCCTCCGGGCCGCTCTTGCGTGGGAAGGCCCGCCGGGCCGGCTCGGCGCATGGCTTGGTAGAGGGCGTCATCTTGGGGTGGGTCAGGCAGGGGGCCGCGGGCAGGGGCCTGGAAGGACTGGATCAGCAGGGCGACGAAGCGACGTTAGGTATCGAGCGCGAACTCGTCTTCAGTCTCTACGAACTGAGGCCAGCCGGTATCCAAGGGGGCGCGGCCAGCGTTCACCCGGCGGCCGTGTCCGGGCCAGGGGCTCGCGGCGGGCGCTGGCTCTGTGGCAACCCGTCGACGACCAGGTCGTAGGAGTGCTCGACCGCATCGTTGATCAGTTGCTTCGTGATGCTCCGCCCGGGCCCCAACGAGATCCAGTGCCTCTTGTCGAGGTAGCGGCCCGGGGTGATCGAGGCGTAGCCGCGTTCCAGTGCCCGCGCGTGCTCGGGCTCGCACTTGACCGTGATGATCTGTTCGTCCGGGTCGTCGGTGACGATCAGGAACACCTTGTCCGCGACCTTGTACACGTCGAGTCCGGGGGTGAAGGGGCGGCCGTGGCTGACGTCGGGGAGGGCGAGGGCCGCCTTGCGGGCGGTGTCCTGGAGGCGGTCACCGGCCGCGCTCACCGGCCCGCCCGAGTGCTGGTGCCGTAGGTGTGCGGGTCGACGGGCTGCTCGGCCTTGGGCAGATGGGAGACGACGAGCAGGTAGGAATCGGTGATGAGTTCCCTGACGAGCTCGTTGTCGACGCCTGTCCCGCCCTCCAGCGTGATCCAGTGCCTCTTGTTCATGTGGTAGCCGGGGGTGATGTGGCTGTTGTGTTCACGGAGAGCTTGGGCCTCGTCGGGGTCCGCCTTGAGGATCACGACGGGGCGCCCGGGGACGTCCGTCATCAGCATGAACACCTTGCCGCGCACCTTGAAGACCTCCCAGTCCGGGCCGAAGGGATGCTCCAGCTGGGCTGCGGGCCGGTCCTGCGCGCACTCGGCGGCGAACGTCTGCAGGGTCGATCCGTTCATGAGTGTTTCCTTCCCCGGGGCTAGCGGATTGGCCCGGGGCGTCCTGGTCAGGCCGCCGGGCGGCGAGGGATGGGACGCAGGCCTGTCACCGGTGCTGTGCGGTGCGCAGTTCGTCGGTGAATTGGGCGAGGGCGTCCTCGGCCGTGGGGACGGGGCCGAACAGCTGCTCCTGGCGGCGGGAGTCGGCGACGTAGCGTCCGGTGTCGAACCAGCCGAACATCGCGGCCATGTCCTTGACCACCGGATTGAAGCGGCCGACGACGGCTCCTGCGGCGCGGACGATGACGGAGGGGACGGCCCACACCTTGATCTTCTTTCCGGCTCGGTGGCCCATCGCGTCGGCCACCTCGCGCATGCTGACCGGACGGTCCCAGCCGATGTCGATCCGCTCACCGGCCTCGGCCTGGGCGTCGACCGCGGCTGCCAGGTAGGCCGCGAGGTCGGAGGTGCGGACGAAGGTCAGCGGAACGGTGGCCTTGGACATCCAGATCAGGCGGCCCTTGTCGAGCGGGTTGCCCGCCATGGTCGCGACCTGGTCGAGGAAGGCCCCCGGGCGCAGGGCGACGAACGGGACGCGGAGCTGTTCGAGTTTGTCCTCGGCGAGCTTCTTGTGCCAGAAGTGCGGGACATCCGGGGTCTGGTCGCTGGTGAGGATGCTGGTCAGGACGAACCGCCGGATGCCGGTGCGGTGGGCGGCCTCGGCGAGGTTGGCGTTGCCGAGGGTGTCGATGTCGTGGGCGTTCTTGCCGCCGCGGGTGTAGCCGGCGGCAGTGGTGATGACGGCGTCGGCGCCGTTCATGGCGGCCACGAGCGAGTCGATGTCGAGCATGTCGCCGCGGGCGATCTGGACGCCCCGGCTTTTGAGCCTGCTGGCGTCGCTGGCCGGCCTCACCAGGGCGCGGACGGTCTTGCCGCGTTTGAGCAGTTCGTCGACGACTTTGCTGCCCAGGGAGCCGGTTGCCCCGACGATGAGGACAGGGAGGGCGGTTGAGTCGGTGGCAGGCATGGGAGTCTCACTTTCCATCAGGCTGGTGGGCCGTGGCTGCAGGCATAGGCGCCCGCGTGCCGGGCGAGGCTGGGGGAGGCGGGCCGTGGTGGCGCATCCGTAGCGCGCCTCGCCGCCACGTGCCGCGTCCGCAACAGCCGGTACGGGGTGGGTGACATGGCCTGGCTGGAGGTGGTCGCGCCGCATGCGGGACGGTGTGCCCCCAGTCCGCGTGCCCCTTTTTCTTGTGTGGTGTGGCGTAGCCGGGTATGGGGTCCACACCGGGGAGTCAGGTGGACTCTTCCTCGGGCAGCGCGCGGTTGCTGATCGCCTCGGTGATGGCGTAGGCGGTCTCGACGAAGGACTCCGCCTGCTGCTCCGACAGATTCCGGGCGGTGGTCTCCTCCAGGGCCTGCCACAGGGCCGTGATGGGCTCGCGCATTGCCCGGCCTTTGTCGGTGAGGTGGACCACCATGACGCGCCGGTCATGTGCGGCCGGCTCGCGGATGAGCAGGCCGGCGTCCTGCATGCGGCGTAGCGCCTTGGAGAGGGTGGAGTGGTCCACGCCGAGGCATTCGATCAGCTCGGACTGGGACTGGCCGTCCCGGTCAAAGAGGTGCATCAGCACAAGTTCCTGTCCGAGATGCAGGTCCATCTCGCGCAGCAGGGCGGCGGCGTAGGCGCGGTGGGACCGGGCAAGTTGGAAGATCGCGTAGCTCATCGGTCCTGCGTCGGCCGTCGTGGGGATGCGGGGTTCGGGGGTGGGCATGTTTCGCTTCCTCAGCCGGTGTGGGTGGGGTAGTCGATGTAGCCGGCCACTCCGCCGCCTGGGGAGGCGGTGGGCGGGCGTGCTCAGTCGACGGTCAGGACGAGCTTGCCCGCACGCGCCCGGCGTCGCCGGCCGGCCCGTGGCCGCTCGGTCGAGCGGGTAGTGCTGACGGTGGTGACGAGCTTGCCGGCTCTGGGAGCTTGCGACTGGGGCCGCTCACTGTGCGGGGAGTCGGACGATCGCCTGGCGGCACAGCCTGCGCCGGCTGCGGATCCGCTGGGAACGACGCGACGACATCCACGAAGCCTTCCGCGGCTTCGCCGCCTGCCTCATCACCCACCGGCACGTCCAACGCCCAGCTCTGTGAGATGTCCTTGTCAGGTCTTCTTGAGCCAGCGTTGCAGCGCCTCGGGCACGTTCGTCGGATGCGAGCTGAAGCTCAACCGGATGTCGGGCTGGAGGTCGATGAGCACGTTGACGATCCGTTCGAACAGGACGGTGTACTCCGGGACATTCTTGATGCCGCCGCCGATGAGCACCACCCCGAATGAGCGCCCGTCGAACAGTCGGCGCAGCTCGGCCTCGGCCTCGTCGGGGTCCAGGCTGACATAGCCCTCCTCGCCGTCGATGCCTGTGGCCCGGAGCGCAGCCCAGTTTCGCTTCCTCATGGCGACCAGCTCTTCGAGCGTCGTAACCCCCGGCGGGAAATCGTCCGGCGAAAGCGCATCGGGGGTGATGCCGAGGGTCAGCACGCGTTGATTGATCGGGGGCTTCACTTGAGAGTTCTCGTGGGACATGGGGTCTCCTCAGTTCGGTGGGGGAGATTCCAGAGAAAATGTGGCTAGCCACATGAATAACGTAGCAGCAATCATGTGGCTAGCCAAGTATTCGCGGACGCAAGGGTGGACTGACGGCCATCCCTCGGTCGCCGAGATGCGCGGCGGCAGCCTGCTCCGGCTGGTAGTCGTTGAACGCCTGCTCGTAGAACGCGATGACGAGCGCCTTGTTGTCCGCAGCGGACGCGAGTCCTCCTGCTGCCTGGGTGCCGGGTCGCGCGTCAGAGGGTCATGGCGTCGCGGACGAGAGCCGTGTCGACGAACTGCTCGAAGCGGACGATGTGTCCTGCGCGTACGACGAAGTGGTGGGCGACGCGGACGGCGATCGGCTTCCCGGACGCCTTGTTGGCCGCGGTGTAGCGGGCAAGGACGACGACATTCTCACCGTCGACGACGTAGGTGTCGTCGTGGGCGGTCCAGCCGTCCCAGTCCTGGCCGAGCTTCTCCATGACGTTGGAGGTGACGCCGTCGGGGGTGCGGTAGGTGCCGGCGAGGGGGAAGCCGGCCATCTCCGTCCACTCGACGTCGGGGGCGAGGGTGGCCCGAAGCGCCTCCAGGTCACCTGCCGCGGAGGCGAGGTACTGGCGGCGTACGACGTCGGCGGGGGCGGTGGAGGTGGCGAACTCGGCCATGGTCAGCCCCACTTCATCTCGCCCTTGGCGACCTTCGCGCCGATCTGGGCGGCGATCAGCATGCCGTTGTCGGGGTAGCGCTTGACCAGCGCCTCAGTCAGGGCCGCACCGTCGGCCGCCGTAGCGAGCTCCTCCTCGAAGGCGAGGAGGTACTCGCGGGTGGTGGTGATCGCGGACGCGTCCGCCGCCGTACCAGGCAGACGATGACCAGGGACGACCAACTCCGGCCGGAGGGCGGCCATCTCGTCCAGCAGGTCGATCCACGCGGCGCGGCCGCCCGGGGTGGGGGTGTCGGCGACCCAGACGTGCTCCTGCCGGAAGAGCAGGACGCCGCCGAGGAGGGCGCGGTGCTCGGCCTGCCACAGGTAGTGGCGGTCGGGCAGCGCGGCCGGGCCGCCCTTGAGCTCGAAGCGGTGGCCCTCCAGGGTCAGGGCGTCGCCGGTCAGCGGGGTGAGGTCGACCAGCCGGGTGGGCAGGTTCGGGCCGAGCGCGGCCCACGCCTTGAGCTTGCCCTCGTAGGAGTGCTGGATGTGCTCGATGACGAGCGGGGTGGCGACGAAGGTCGCCTCGGGGAAGGCGTCGGCGAGGACTTCGGCGCCGAAGTAGAAGTCGGGGTCGGCGTGGCTGACGAAGACGGTCGTCAGCTTCTTGCCGGAGTCGAGGATCTCGGCGGCGAGGCGGTGGCCGTCGGCGCGGGTGAAGCCGGCGTCGACCAGCAGGGCGTCGTTCTCGCCGGTGACGAGGGTGCCGGTCTTGTTCTTGCTGCCGGCCGGAAAGTCGAGGTCGAGGACCTTGAAGGAGAGAGTGCTCATGCGGGGGCTCCTTTGCGCAGGGATGGGGTGGGGGCAGGGGAAGATCAGTGGGCGGCGAAGCGTGCGTCGACCTCGTCGGCGGTGGCTTGGCCGTAGGCCAGCGGGGTGACGGAGTCGCCGTCGACGGCCAGCAGAGTGGGGAAACTGGTAACGCCGAGCTGCACCGCGCGGCGGAAGTCGGCGTGGGCCGCGGTCTGTGCGTCGGGTGCTTCGAAGGCGGCGACGACGGCATCCGCGTCGAGCCCGGCGGCCTGGGCGACCTTCCGGTAGGTGGCCGCCTCGGACAGGCTGAGTCCGTCGACGTAGAAGGCGGCCTGCAGGGCCGCGGCCAGCTCCGCCGCGCGGTCGGGGGCGATCTGGCGCAGGGCGGCGACTCCGCGGGCGGCGGCATCGGAGTCCATCACGAACGAGCCGTCGGCGATCAGATGCTCGTAGGCTGCGCCGAACTCGGCGCCGGTCAGCTCGGCGATCTTGGCGTTCGCGCCCTGGACGTAGCCGAACTCGCGGATGGGCACCTGCCGCGATCCGGTGAACAGGCCGCCGGAGACGACTTCGACCGGTAGTTCGGGGTGACGGGCGGCGACCTCGCTCAGTGTTCCGGAGAACCCGTGCGACCAGCCGCAGTAGGCGTCGAAGACGTAGACGAGCTTCATCGAAGACCTCGGCAGGGATGTGCGCCCGCGGGTTGCGAGCGATTCACCTGACAGAACAGTAACTGACGCGTCAGATATTTCAAGGTTCGTGTGAGGTGGGGCACATGGGTGTGGCTTACCACGTCAGTACACCAACGCGGCCGCTGGTCCGCAGGTCAGGGCAGTCGGGGCAGCAGGTCCCGAGCGGTGTGGCTGAGGATGCGGAGATCCTCCGCGAACCGCTTCCGGTCCGCTGCGGGCAGCGGGTCCACGAGGTACCGCTTGATGTTCTCCAGGTGGACCCGGGACGCGCGTACGACCGTCTCCTCGCCCAGCGGCGTCAGCCGCACCAGCTTTCCGCGCCGGTCGTCGGGAGAGTCCGCGCGCGTCACGAAACCCGCCGCCTGCATGCGATCCACCAGCCGGGTGGCACCGCCCGTGGTCAGCACCTGCTCCTGGGCGATGGCGCGCATCGAAAGCCCCGGCTCGCCCGCACGCCCGAGGATCAGCAGCACCTCGAAGACCAGATGACTGATGCCGCACTCCACCTCCAGCGCCCGGCCGAGGATGTACTCCAGCCGGTTCGCCGCCCCCTGCAGCCGCCCGAACGCCAGGATGAGCTCGTGGTCGGCGGCCTCCTTGGCCGTCCTGATCTCAGCTTCCTCACCCACGGCAGCGCCGCCCCTCTCGTCGTCCCGGTGCCACCGTACCGATCACGTAGGGACAGGCAGGCCAGCCGAGTCCGCTGGGCCGGTCTCACGACCGCGGCCCCCCATTCCCGCGGCGCCATCCGCTCCTGGGCGAAGCTTCGGTGTTTCTATTGCCAGCCGTCGAGGGAGACTTCCGGACCTCCGGCGAGGTAGCGGTGCAGGGCGCTGGCGGTGGTGTCCACGAACTCCTCGGGGATGGCGTCCGCGTCGACCCAGCAGACCTGGGCGTGCTTGCGTGGCTCGCGGTTCTCCGGTTCGCCGGTCCATTCGTTGGCGGCGAAGACGACGGTGAGGAAGCCGTTGGGGGCTTCGACGCCCCAGGCGCCGTGGATGATGTGGGCGACCTTCAGGGACTCCGTCTTCACGGTCAGACCGGTCTCCTCGTACAGCTCGCGTACGGCGGTCTCGGTGACGGGCTCGCCGGGTTCGCTCTTGCCGACGGGGAGGTCCCACATCCCTTGGGCGAACTTGGCGTTCTGGCTCCGCTGGAGGAGGACGACACGGTTGGTGGCCTTGTCGTGGACGATGACGGCGGCGACGAGCAGGGTCATGGATTCGAGGGCGGGCGGTAGGCCTTGGGGCTGGTCGTCGGTTGTCCGCTGAGCCACGGCTGGTGTCCCTTCGTCGGCCGGTCGGTGCGCAGCTTGGGCCAGTGCTTCGCATGCGCGGCGGGCGAGTTCGGCTGCTCCGGGCACTTTGCGGCGCCGACAGATGGAGCGGGTGGAGCGGAACGAGGTGACGGCCTTGCGGGTGCGGTCGGAGGTCATGCCCTCCATGAAGGTCAGCGCCTGCGACGAGGCGGCGACAGCCTCGCCGGACGGACCGACGAGACGGCCACCGAGCAGGATGGCCACACCACGGCCACACACGAAGGTGCGAAGATCATCGAGTTCCGCCCTCGCAGCGCCCGGACACAGAAAAACCCCAGTTCAGACGCTGTCCAAACTGGGGTTTCGTTGAGCCCCCTGTCGGATTCGAACCGACGACCTACGCATTACAAGTCCTGGTGGGATCTTGCTGGGTGGTTCCGGACGGTTCTTCAGTGTCCGGAACCACCAGGTCAGGACAGGTTCGGCGTGATCTTCGGTCCGATCCCTCATGACCGCTGCCACATCGTCCGCTCACGCATCGCTCACGCAGACAATGGCCGGCTCAACGTCCTGTCAACGTCTCCGCCGTCTGCTCGTCCCAGCCTGCGGCAGATACGTCCGCGTCTGCCAGGCACCGCTCGACGGATAGTCCTGGACCGGCGACGGTCGGCGAGTAACCAGGGAGGACAACCACCGGGTCACGTCGTACCGCACATCGGAAAGCGACCTACGGTAGCGGGGTCTCGGAGGTTGCCGGGCGAAGGTGCCGGTCTCATCCGGATCGCGCCGACGCCGCAGCCAGTTTCTGACCGGCTGGCTGCCGAAACCGACTACCAGCAACCACACTCCCGTTTGGCATACGCCGTAGATCCACCCCTCTGCAATGGGTGCGTGGTGCGCCCCATCGTGCTGCCTGCCTGACGCTGGCACCGCACGGAGGATGTGATCGCTGCCAACCACGCACAGCGCAGTAGCGACCGCTACGAGCAGTACCCCGAGGTGAATCCGGAGTGCCACCATCGCACGGACCACGTGAGTGGCGATCGTGCCGGGTCTCTTCTGCATGAGCACTGCCGTCTCGGCCTGTGTGTAGTCCATAGCCTTGGTCGCCCAAACTGCCGTGCGCTGCTGTGAAGGAAGGTCGTACAACGCCTTGTACACAGTCATGCGATTGGCAATCAACTCGCTGAAGTCCGCAAAGTGGATCTCCTCGGCCGCCTGTGATTGCTCCATCCATGCTGCGGCAGACTCCACTTGCGACCGATTCCACCGGCTGGCAGCCCGCACGTCGTTGCGGATCACTGCAAACAGATAGGCACGAGGCTCACGGATGTTCTGAGGTGCGCGAAGCGCCTTGGCGAACGCCGACTGCACAACGTCCTCGGCGTCCAAGACGGACTCGGGCACTCCTTCCAGAGCAAGTAGTCGACGCGCAAGCCCGGTCATCTCTGCCCGATGGTCTCGGTACACAGCGTCCAATGTCGCTGCGGATCCCACTGACGGCTCAACCACGGCTCCTCCCCCGCTTCTTGCCCGGCTCTTCGCTCTTGCCGCCACGCCGAGCCCGGATCAAGGCAGCCCTGGCCTGAGCCCGATTGCGGTAAGCCACACTGTCCACCCAGTCCTTCACACACGGGATGACAACGACGGCAATCGACAACAACGTGCCAGCAACCTCCACCGGACAACCTCCTTCGATCAGCGGCCCTTCCCCGTGCCCTGCACTTCCAGGACGTGGGCCGTACATCTCTGAAGAGGCGCGGCAGGCTCATCCTCATGACATGCCTGGGCGATTTGTTGCCTGCCGTCTTCAGCGCGTACGGACCGAAGGCACTGCAGGTTCGGCCTCGCAGGCCGCGTCAGCCAACTTGCCGCCCCCATCCGACTGGCCTCACATCAACTGCCGCAGACCACGCAGCAGGTCACGGCACTCAGACGGGGCGGGGCTGTCCCGCTGAAGCTCTTTCATCGCCATCTCGTATTGGGCCACGTCCTCCGGCTTATCCACGTAGAGGGCGCTGGTGAGCTGCTCCACGTAGACCACGTCCGACAAGCCAGGATCAGGAAAGTTCAAAATGGTGAAGGCACCGCATGCCCCGGAGTGTCCGCCGAAGCTGAACGGCATGATCTGCAGCCGCACGTTCTCCCGCTCGGACATGTCGATCAGGTGCTGAAGTTGTCCGCGCATCACCTCGCGGCTGCCGTACGGGCGGCGTAGGGCGGCTTCGTCCAAGACGATGTGGAGCTGGGCGATGCTCTCAGAAAATAGACGCTCCTGTCGCTCAAGGCGCAGTGCAACGTGCCTTTCGACATCGACCGCACGCTGGTGGCCTGTCCCACCCCCGATCACCGCGCGAGCGTACGCCTCCGTCTGCAGCAGGCCGTGCACGTACTGCTCCTCGTAGGAGCGGATCAGCGAGGCTGCTCCCTCCAACGCAACGTATGTCGGGAACCAACTGGGCAGGGTGTCTGAGTAGTAGCTGTGCCACCAGCCAGAGCTGGCCATCGCGCGCACGGCGCGAGCCCGGACGGCCGACGTGCGGGCACGGAGTTGGCGGGCCCCACGACTTCCCAGAGACGTTCCTTCCAGCAGCGCGTCGAAGTCGTCGTTCTGGTCAGCCATCGAAGCTTCTCTCTTCACGCTGCTTTGCCTTCGTCCGCCATCGGTACACCAGCCCCTCGATCGCACGAATCGACTTGGCGTCCACCATCTGTTGGATCTCCTCTTGGGTGTAGCCGTCGATCGTCAGGGCGACCGCAGCCTGAGTCCGCGGGTCGCCGATGTCCCGGAGGTCCTGGAGCACCCGCAGGTTGCCCAGCACTTCCTCGGCAACGCTCCGCACCATGAGCCTGTCCTCGGTGGTGATCTCCTCGGTGGCCTGGCCTCGGTGCCACCGCTTCTGCTGCACGCGGTGGCGCCGGTATTCATTAGGGAACTCGTAGGCGCACGCCCCCATGAAGTAGGTGGCGATGCTGGCGCCACCGTCGGTCCGCCAACCAGCCGCGACCAGGGCGCGCTGCCGGAAGACGGGGAGGGCCCGGGCGACGGTCATCATCGCCAGTTCTTCCCGCAGATCACTGTCACGGACTAGTTCTTCAAGCTCCAGCTCGTGTGGCTTGAGGTCGAAGCCGCGAGAGGCGACGAGCTTGAACGCATATCCGGAGTACAGCCAGCCCCGCAGCACCGAGATCCCGTACCGGGCGAGTGCCTCTTCGAAGCGCGCGTAGTGAGCCCCGGCGAAGCCACTCTCGGACAGCAGGCGAACCATCTGCTGGTCGGCCATCCTCCGATCCAGGTTCTCCTGCAGCTTCCTGGCCCGCCGTGCATCGACAGAGCCCATCTCACGCTGAGCTTCGAGAGGCACGGGGGCGCCGAGAAGCCTGCCCTGCTCGCCTACAGCAGGTTGTAAGTGCTGGGCGCACGCGGCTACGGACCCTTGGTCCGCAACCTCGTCGTCGCCCCTCATTCCCTCCCCTTTCGGTTGCCGTCGCCCCCGAACAATGTGGAGGCGAGTCCTTGTAAGTCTCCAGCTGAAGGGCACCCCACGGCATTTTTCAAGATCTTTTCGGACAGGCTCCGGAACGAAACTCGACCGTGGGGTGCCGGGCCTACCGCGACGTATGAGCAGACATCATCAGCACCAACAACCGCTGGAGCACACGTGAGTTCGCCCGTCCCACCGCCGCCGGAGCCGCCCTTCATCAGCGTGCATACCGCTATCGTTCTGCTGGCCGCCGTTCTGATCGGGCTGATCGTGGGCGGGCTGACCTTTCTCTCTGACTTCTCTTCCCCTGGGGCAGTCCTGGCAGGACTGGGGGCCACGGGCGTCAGCGTGCCAGCACTGCGTTCCCTCATCCGTTAAAGATCGGTTACCTCGGTTCCAGCCAACGTCGACCCAGTTCCGGAGGTAGATCACCGCCGTGAGGGCCACGCACTTCCCAGGTCGGCAGAACTGAGGCTCCGATGGACCGTCAGAGACCTCCTTCGGTCTTCGGTATCGGAACGAAGATGACCCCACCCAACAGCGTTCATGCAGTCGGCAGAGGGCAGTGTCATCGGTAACGGAATCGGTATCCGTGTTGGCACGGTCTTCATTCCGATAAAGACTGTGTATGTGGCCTAAGCCAGTGAACCGATGGGGGTGCATCAATGAGCGATCTTTTGGACGCAGTGGACACGGCTCACGGCAACATCGAGCGCTTGGCCGATCCGAGTTCTTTTCGCATCGCCACCGATCAAGTGGCGGAAGTCGTGCGTCAGTGTGGCGCTCGGTCAGTTCTCGCAGCTAGCGCAGCCGCAGAACGCTTGGTCGGAGCGCTCCTTGCCTCGTGCGCCAACCTGGTCAACCTGCCTCCTCGGACGACGGAAGCGTCCTGCAGCGTATTGATCATCGATATTAACCTCGCCAGCGGCACTACCGTGGCACAAGCCGCCCAGCGAGCGCGCGGTCTGGGCGCGCGACATGTCCAAGCCGTCGTACTGCACCAGGTGACGGCGGCCACCGTTCAGGCTGCAGATTGTGGGGTGGACACACTGACGGTACTTGGCCGACGGCCTGCGGCCCGGCCTTCTTCTACGACGGATTCGGGCCTGTGGTAGGTGCGGTCGGGAGAGAAGTAAGCGCGGCCGCAACTGCCGCAGCGCGCTTGGGGTCCAGCGTCTTACCCCGAGCCAGGGCATCGGCCTTGGCCAGGCCAAGTGCTTCGCCTACCTCCTTGCCGTTGCGATAGCAGACCTTTTGAATCTTGTGGTCTCGGCAGACATACCCGAGAGCACCTTCGATCATGAGGCGGTGACGAGGTGCGGCCTTGCGGTTTCCAGTCGGTCCAACGTCGGCGATGCAGATAACCACAGCGTCGGGTTTCAAGGCTGACAGCTTGCTGCTGAGCTTGCGCCCTAGGTCTTCAACTTGATCGATGATCTCTGACCTCGCTGTCCTGAGCTCGCACGCTTCAACCAACTGCGGCTGATCTTGCTGACCTTCCAGAACTGCACAGACAACAGCAGGCCCCCGTCCGGCCGTTGGGAAACCCACACTGATCCCAAGTACCACCATGCTCAGCACTATAGGGTGTCGGGCATGTCGGGAACGGTGATAGCCCAAGTCGGCCAACGCCAGATCGGGAACCGCATCAGCAACCGCTACCAGGTGCTGGAACGCCTTGGGCGTGGGTCAACGGGCGAGGTCTACCGTGTCGAGGATGAGCACCTACGTGTGGAAGTGGCGCTAAAGCTTTTCGAACCTATGCCTGGCCAGCCCGCGACATGGGACGAAGCGCAGGCTCTAAAAGAACTACAGAGCGAGTACCTACTTACCGTCTACAACGCCGATATCGCATCCGGGACGGATATTCGCTATCTCACGATGCCCGTTATGGATAGCGATCTTGAAGCAGTTGCAGCACCTTTCGGAACAGATGCCACAAAGGCAGTCCATTGGGGCCAACAAATCGGGTACGGACTCGAACGTATTCATGCTGCCGGCCTGTTGCACCGCGACGTTAAGCCTGGAAATGCTTTCGCCGATACGGCCGGTGATGTATTGCTCGGCGATCTCGGCCTAGCCGTACAGATGAACTCGGATGGCTACGCACCGATGGCCGGCACCTTCGCCACCGTTGCGCCTGAAGTACTGGCTACAGGAATGTGTTCTGTAGCCTCTGATGTCTACTCTCTCGCGGCAACGGCTTTTTATCTGCTATCTGGCCAGTATCCAAACGGTCCTGTCAGTCTCGGCATGACTGCCCGTCGGGACCGAATCATCAACGGCCAGTTCGACAAGCTGCGCGATATCGCCCCGCAGATTTCACAGAGTCTGGGTGCGGTCATCGAACGCGGACTATCCCAGAGCCCAGAAGGACGCCCGCGGAGCGCGCAAGAATTCGCTAATCAGCTCGCACGATGCTCGCTCCACCGTCGCGCTTGGCGACGCATCGCACCCCATAACGGTCACGATCTATGCTTCAAAGGTGACGCCGTTAAGTCAGCGAAGGAAGTGACCGTATGCGTGCTGCTTGATGCGCATGGGCGAAGCGGGATCGAGGTTCGATCGGCCACGGGACGACATCTGCGCCAGCACGAGAAGAACAGTATCCCGCCAAACCAGGTATCCGCTGCTTTACGTTCCCTGTTTCGCCGCCTCTAGCACCACACGTTTAGGAGAGTCGCCTCAATATAGGAGTGCGACAGCGACGTCCTGGAAACGTGTCACTAATTCCAGCCGTCCAGTGAAACGTCGGGACCCCCAGCAAGATATCGGTGGAGAGCACTCGCGGTGGTGTCCACGAACGCTCCGGGAATGGCATCGATCTCGACCCAGCACACTTGAGAGTGCTTCCGCGATTCGCGATTTTCGGGTTCACCGGTCCATTCGTGAGCGACGAATACGACAGTGAGGAAGCCATTGGGGGCTTCAACGCCCCAGGCGCTGTGGATGATGTGGGCAACCTTCAAAGACTCCTTTTTTACCGCCAGGCCGGTCTCCTCATACAGCTCGCGCACCGCGGTCTCGGTGACGGGCTCGCCGGGTTCGCTCTTGCCGACGGGGAGGTCCCACATTCCCTGGGCGAACTTGGCGTTCTCACTGCGCTGGAGAAGGACGACGCGGTTGGTGGCCTTGTCGTGGACGATGACGGCGGCGACCAGCAGGGTCATGGATTCGAGGGCGGGCGGTAGGGCTTTGGGCTGGTCGTCGGTTGTCCGCTGAGCCACAGCTTGGCTCCCTTCGTCGCTCGCAGCCTGGTTACGAGGCGCGGTCCGCCTCAGAGCTGCTGCCTGATCCCTTCATCCTCGCGACCTCAACCTTCGTGTGACTACCTGCAGTTGGGGTCGCCTTCGCGCCGATGGCGCAGGTCGGGCCGTCGTCTCAGCCGAAGGCGAGTTCGCGGAAGGTGTTGCGGATCTCGGTGAGGGGCTGGCGGTCGCGGGTGTAGTAGAGCTTGTTGGTCAGCAGTACGGCCCAGCGCCCCTGGTCGGGTGAGATCCACATGCCGGTTCCGGTGAAGCCGTAGTGCACCCAGACATCTTGGGTCGGCCCGGTACCGGGAGCCGGGTGCCAGAACAGGCCGCGTACGGGCTCCAGTTCACCGGTTTGAATCGTCAGCGACTCAGTCACCCAGGCCGACCCGAAGCCGGCCTGCGCAGATGCGGAGGCGTCGTCCAGCGTGTGACGCAGGAAAGCTGCGAGGTCGTCGAGGATGGTGAAGGCGCCGGCGATGCCGCACACGCCGCCCAGGAGTCGTGCGGAGAAGTCATGGGCGACACCTTTGAGGTGAGTGCCGGTGTCCTCGTCGAGCTCGGTCGGTGCACACCGTGCGGTGATCTCGGAGGGCAGCGGCCCGAACCGGGTGGTGTTCATACCGAGCGGCTGCCAAATCCGCTCCGTGGCAAGTTGATCGAGGCGTCGACCCGAGAGGTGTTCGGCGAGGTAGCCAAGGATGAGGGCGGCCCGGTCGGTGTACTCGACGGCTTCTCCGGGCTGGCGGTGCAGTGCTTCTCTCAGTACGCCGTCGCGGATGTCCTGCGGGTCGGTGCCGTAGAGGTTTCTGAGTTGGGCCCGCAGGGGGACGCCGGCCGTGTGGGTCAGCAACTGGCGGGCGGTTGCCGTTCCGAGCGCGTGGCCTTCGACCTCGGGCCAGACGGTACCGAGGGGAGAGTCGAGGTCGAGCTTGCCTTCTTCCCAGAGGGAGCCGATGCAGGACCACACCGCGAGGATCTTGGTGAGGCTGGCGGCGTCGAAGACGGTGTCGGGCCGCATCAGCATGTCCGGTTGCTCGGGGTCGAGAACCCCTGTGGTGCCGAGGATGCGGGTTCCGGTGACGTCTCCGACGGCCCATACGGCGCCGGGGTAGACCTTGTCGCGGACGCCTTCGCTCAGGAGCTCTTCGATGCGGTCGGTGCGGTACGTCATGGTCTCCCTGTTCGCAGTGGGCATCCCGTCGGTCAGCGTAGTGACGCGGGTGGGGTGAGCGGAGGAACGGCGTGCGGGGGCTGTCCCCGCCCCGCCGGATGGCCCGGTTTCTGCACCTGCTCAGGAGAGTTGGTGGCCGAGGTCAATCAGAGCTTGTGCGGCAACTGACAGTGGGTAGCGAGCAGCGTTCGCGTAGCCCGACTGCCGCAGCGCGGAGAGTAGGCCCGGAGAAGTTCGCAGCCGATCCAGATCGCGGGCGAGAGCGGCCGAGTTGGTGAAATCTGTGGCCATTCCGGAGGCGGCGAGGGCCTCGTTGAGGCCGGGTACGGGTTGGTAGAGGACGGGCAGTCCACAGGCTTGGGCCTCCAGCGCGACCAAGCCCATGGCCTCCAGGGTGGTGGACGGCATGACCAGTACGTCGTGCTCGGCGAACGTCTTCCACAGTTGTGGACGGCGGAGCCAACCGAGGTAGCGGGGCCGTAGGCCGGCCCGTTGCAACAGCGGTGCCAGGGCGTGGAATTGGAACCTAGGCGCAGCGATGCTCAGCTCGATACCTGGCACGGGCGCCAGGCTCTTGATCAGGGCGTCGCCTCCCTTCTCTGCGGTCAGCCGTCCCGCGTACAGCAGCCGTAGGTGGCTGGCAGAGGCGCGAGTTGACCGGAGTGGTGGGTCGGTGAGTAGGTGGTTGGGGATGCCCCAGGGGATGTGGGTGATCTTCCTGCGGTCGATCTGCGGGGCGAGCTTGAGCAGGCGGTCGGCCATTGCCACCGTCGGCACGACGATCGCGTCTGCGGCTCTCGCGGTCTCGCGCAGGACGCGGAGTTGATCGCGGTGGGCCTCGGCGAAGATCAGGTCGGTGCCGTGGACCAGGGCGATGCGGGGATGCAAGGGCAGGGCTCGGATGAGGGCTGGGGTAGCGCCGAAGGTCAGGTGCTGGAGGTGCAGGACGCCGATCTGGGTTGGGTTGATCGCGGCTGTGAGGGCCCTGCGTAGGGCTGTGACGTAGCTGCCGAAGGCCGGGCCTTCCAGGCATTTGCCAGCCACGGGCAGCAGGTCGAGCCCAGCGGGGACAAGGCGCCTCGCGTTGGACGGGCCGAGCATGAACGCGCGTGCGGGGATCAGAGGGCGGTCGCCGGTGTAGAGGTCGAGGAAGAGTTCGACGCTGCCGCCCGGGCTTCCTGCGGGCAGGTCCAGCAGGGTGGCGGCCAGCGGCCCGGCGGCTGGGCGGGGACTCACAGGACTCCTCCGGGGATCTCCTCGTAGAGGCGGGAGATGTCGATGCCGTCGGTCGCCGCGTACTTGGAAAGCTGCTGCTGGTAGCTGGCTGGCTTGCCGAAGGCGGTGAGGAAGACGAGCTTGCCGAAGGTCATCCCTGGATAGACCCGAACGGGCTTGGCGGCGCGGATCTCCAACGTCCAGCGGATGGCGTGACCTTGGTGTCCGAGCGGGGCGGAGACGTGGACCCAGAGGCCGAGTGCGCCGATGGTGCGGTCGCCGTTGATCATCTGCGCGTACGTCTCTGAACCGGTCTTCTCCAGCGTTACGCCGAGGTAGAGAACCCCCGGCTTCAGCACCAAGCCCGTTGCGGGGATGGCCTGTTCGATAAACGCGGTGGGGGCGGCGGCGTCCAGGTCACCGGCGCAGACGCGGAGCGTGTCGCCGAGCCGCCAGTCGTAGGCGTTCGGGGAGAGACGGGCGGGATCGTACGGGTCGATCGTGATCTCGCCGGTCTGGAGGGCGGCGCTGATCGCGGGGCCGGTGAGGATCACGAGGCGACCGCCTTGAACCGGGCGACGTCCCGCCAGTACTTCGACGGCTGCGGGCCTGTAGCGGCCTGGTACTTGCCTTGGTACGGGTCAACTTCACCGGTGGAGACGAAGAACATAATCTGCGCGATCTTCATGCCCGCGTACACCCGTAGCGGGCGGACCGGCGAGAGCATCAGCGTCCACTGGCCGTGGAAGCCGATGTCGCCGATGGGGGCGGTGATTTCGACGAAGAGGCCGAGCCTGCCGACCGAGGAGCGACCGAACAGCAGCGGTACGAAGGAGTTGGAGCCGACCTGTTCGAGGGTGTGCCCGAGGTACAACTCGCCGGGCTGGAGCACGTACCCGTCCTTCCCGATCTCCATCTCACAGGTGGAGTTGGGGTGGTGGGAGTCGATCACGGTGTCCACGTAGGTCAGCAGGGTGGGACCGAGGCGAACGTTGTAGCTGTTGGGGTTGACCTGTTCCAACTCGAAGGGGTCGATGGTCAGGCGACCGTCGCGGGCAGCGGCGGTGATCTCGGGTCCGGTGAGGATCACTGCACGCCTCCCTCGGTGACGCCGCCGGGCAAGGCGGTGGCCAGGACACGGCGTACGGCTTGGCTGAGCCGGAGTCCGGCTTGATGCGTTCGGCCGCCCAGGTGGCTGTCGGCGAGGTAGCCCGTCGTTAGCACGCTGCTCATCGCCGACGGAAGAGGCGTCGGAGCGATGACCAACGGGCCGACGCATTCAGCGAGTTGTCTGAGCAGCTTGCCGTGGTCCTGGGCCTGCTCGTCGGGAAGGGCTGCGTGGACGAGATGGTTGTCGAAGGGCTCGATGGCCAACAGGTCGCCGAGGGTGAGTACTTCGCCGAGCGGTACGGAACGGAGCGCGGTCTCGTTGAGGATCACCGCGTCTGCGCCGAGGCCGGAGTGGAGTCGGCCGGCGATCTCTCGCAGCAGACGGCTGCGGTCCAACTCCCCATTGCGATAAAGCTCGTTCACAGTTCCGAGCGGACTCGCCAGCTTCCGGCCGATGAAGGAGATCTTCTCCTGCACCGTGGGGAGGTCTTCGGGAGCTACGGCGGCGTTGGGAAAGGTGCATGTGCGAGCGGCCCAGCCGCTGCCGACGGGTTCTGCAGTGGCGTAGCCGATGCCAAGCTCACGTCCCTTGACGACCAGGGTGTCGCCGTTACGCACGGGGCCGTAGATGTCGCTGTGGCAGTGGCCAGCGAAGATGACGTCCGCAAACGGGCAGGCGGCGGCCAGCTTCAGGTCCTCCTCGAAGCCGGAGTGGGACAACACGATCCAGGCGTCGGCTCGGTGGTGGTTCTCCAGCATCACCTCGCGCAGGGCGTGAGCCGGGTTGGTGACGTGATGGCCGTTGCGGTCGCGGGTGGGGATCGTGTTGAACGCCTGGGGACCGACCACCGCGGTGATGGCGACCCGTTGGCCGCCGATCCGCTTGATGCGTACTCGGTCGAAGAGGGGTTTGCCGTTGGCGTCGGAGGCGTTGGCGCACACGGTCATCTCGTGCAGCCCTGGTTCGAAGTAGTGCGGCCAGCCGTGATTTCCCGGCGCGAGCAGGTCGTACAGGCTGGTGAGAATCTCGCGCTCGATCCGACCCTTGCCGAAGCGGTAGTAGCCACTTCCTTCGAAGAAGTCGCCACAATCCACGATCAGGCTCTCGGCCCTGGCGGCGTGGAGGTGGGTGAGCATTGGCGTGGCCGCGTCGAAGGCTGAGTGGACGTCCGTCGTAGCGATGATCTTCCGTAACCGTCGGCTCATGGGGTGACCTCGCAGATGTCGGCGCCGAGGGCGTGCAGTTTGGTGGGTAGATCGGCGTGTCCTCGACGGAGTTGGTCGAGACCGCCCAGCGTGGTGACACCGCGCGCGGTGAGGCCGGCGATGAGCAGGGCGGAGCCCGTGCGGATGTCGGTGGCCTCCACTCCGGTCCCGGTCAATTGCTGCGGGCCAGTGAGACGGCACTTGGTGGGCGACAGGTCGTGGATCTCGGCGCCGAGACGGGCGAATTGAGGCAGCAGGTTGCCGTGGCGGCCGGGGTTGATGGTGTCGGAGAAGAGATGGGTGCCAGGGCGGGCGAGGGCCAACGCCATCAAGGACGGTTCGAAGTCGGCGTCCAGGCCGCCAGGGGCGAGGGAGGCGACGGCTCGTAGCGGCCGGCTGGTAAGCCGGTTGTCTTGGGCATGGATGGTCAGTACGTCGTCGTCGGTGCTGGCTGGCACACCGAGCTGCCGCAGCGCCCTGATCAGCGGAACGACGTCGTCGCCGCGAACGCCGCAGATATGTGCGTCGCCGCCCGTTGCTGCGATCGCACAGGCCAGCGTCCCGGCTTCGATCTTGTCGCCGGGTACCTTCCAGGCGATGGTCTCCGCAGGGGCAGACGCTGGTGGTGCGAGCGAGAGGAGGGACTCGCTGACTCGGCACTGCCATCCGGCCAGCCGTAGCGCCTCTACGACGCTGAGGACTTCCGGCGAGAGGTTGGGCCCTCCCAGCCGCAGTGGCCGTCCGGCCACGACGGCGCGCAGGACGGCGGCGATGGTCGCGCCTCGGGAGCGGAAGGGCAGCATGATTGAAACCGTTCCGGTCCGTGCGGCGGCTGCTTCCACGAGGTAGCCCCGGTCGTCGACGGTCGTACGGTCGCCGAAGCGCTCGTAGACCGTGAAGTGTTGTTCCATGCCGCGTTCCCCGATCCGGCATCCGCCTGGCCAGGGAAGTCGGGCCCGTCCGTATGCACCGAGCAGCGCTGGTACGAGGTAGTACGAGGCTCGGATACGTGCGGCGGTCTCGGGGGCGGGCCCCGCTTGCGGCCTGTCGCTGGGCAGGATGACCGCGGTGTGCGGATCGGAGACGGGGCGGGCCGTGTGCCAGCCTGACTGCTGGAGCAGGGTGAGCATCGTTTCGACGTCGGTGTTCGCCGGGACGTTGCCCAGGTGCACTGGGCGGTGCATGGCCGCGGCGGCGGCCAGAAGTGGCAGGGCCGCGTTCTTGGACCCGTCGACAGTTACGGAACCGGCAAGGGGAGTGCCGGGCCGGATGGCGACCACTTCGGCGGCGATTGGAGGGATCCGTACGGCTGTCAACCTTCAACTCCTTTGCAGGGGGAGGCATCGTGAGGGCTGGTCCGGGCCGCTGACCTTGAACTCGGCCCAGCACCGCTTGCCGGACGGCAGCGGGTCGATCCCGTGGCGGTCCGCGAGGGCGGCGACGATGAACAGGCCGCGCCCGCCTTCCTCTTCCGCGTCCGGCAGTCCGACCTGTGGGGCCTTGAAGCTGGCATCCGTCACCTCGATCAGCAGGCGTTCGTCGTTCAGGCGAGCGCCGGCCGAGATAGGGCCGTGGCCCGCGTGCCGTACCGCGTTGGCGAGCAACTCGGCGGCAACCAACTCCGCTGTTTCCAGGAGTTCCTGATCGAGGGAGGCGTCCCAGGCCCTTATCCCGATGGCGAGTTGCTGGCGCGCGGAGCTGGCGGCAGCAGGTGTGCCGTGAACGGGGAAATGGATCTGATGCGCTTCCATGAGCCGCCTCCTGGATCGGTGTGGCAGCTCCACGCAACCGCTTCGGAGGCAGGTGGGGCCACGCCGTGTGCCGGCGCCGCATGACTTATGCAGGAGCTGCATCGCGGCCAATTGCCGCTCGGTTACGCTCGGTTGAGCAGGCAGGATCGGCGACGGCAGAAGGGGCCGTGGCACAGATGGCCGAGGCACAGAGTGAAGCGAGACGGATCGGCGAAGTGATCCGTCAGGCCCGCGTGTTACAGCGGCGTTCGCAGACGGAGGTTGCCGCCGCCCTGGGGTACCACCAGTCGAAGGTGAGCCGCCTGGAGAGCGGCAGGGGCACCGAGGACGTGCGCACGCTGCGCGAGATCGCGCAAGTGCTGGACATTCCACCGCACCGTCTCGGTCTCGCCGCCTCCTCCGACACCAGCCCCGCCGACCCCGGAACAGAGGACATGCACCGCCGTACCTTCCTGGCCGCGAGCGTCGCAGCTCTCGCGGCTCCGCCGTCGTCCACCCCAGCGCACTTCGACCTGGTACAGGTTCTGCTGCCAAGTACGAGCCCTGCTGCCACCGGGCAAGCCCTGGACATCGACGAGCTACGGGACCGGACACGGGACGTACGCCGGATGTTCTGCACGTGCGACTACACGGATCTGGAACGGACGCTGCCGGGCCTGATCACCGACCTGCGCCATGCCGCCGGAGGCTCATCCGGCTCGGCGGAGGCGTCCGGGTTGCTCGCCACCGCGTACCAGACCTCCGTGAGTCTGCTGCTGAAGCGAGCCGACCAGGGCAACGCCTGGCTCGCGGCTGGTCGGGCCATGGCCGAGGCGGAACGGTCGGGGGATCCCATCGTCCTCGCCGCCAGTGTCCGCGTTCACGCCCACGTCCTCGTGCGCGAGAAACACACCGCCCAGGCCGTGAACATGGTCCGCCACACCGCCGACCAGCTCACCGGTTCCTACGACCAGCGCTCGCCCCGGTATCTGGCAGCGGTCGGCCTGTTGTTGCTGCGCGGGGTGACCGCCGCCAGTAGGAACGGCGATCGCGCCACCACCCAGGACTTCCTCACCGAGGCCAAAGAGGTGGCGCGCTACGTCTCCTTCGACCGGCCCGACGCCTGGGCGAACTTCAGCCCCACCAACGTGGCCCTGCACGAGATCAGCGCGGCCGTCTCCTTCGGCGACGCCGGCATCGCCCTGGAAACCGCGCGGCCACTCATGCGGCGCCACATCCCCGTCCCCGAGCGCCGGGCCGCGCTCTGGGTGGAGACCGCCCGCGCCTACAGTCAGCAGGGCAGACTCGCCGACGGCTACCAGGCCCTGCGCATCGCCGAGAGTTGTGCGGCACAGGACATCCGCCGCCCGGCCGTACGCGAACTGGTCGCCGACATGGCAGCCCGCGACCGCCGCCGGGCACTGCCCGAGCTGCACCACTTCAGTCGTCAACTGGGAGTGCCCGCGTGAGTGACCAGCCCGACAAGCCGTTCCTCCAGATCGTCGTCTGCGCGGCCGGGGTCGCCGCCGATGTCGGCAAGCTGATCACCGCAGCGCACGAGCGGAACTGGGACATCGGCGTCGTCGCCACCCCGCAAGGACTCGGCTTCCTCGACGTCGAGGCGGTCGAGGCACAGACCGGTCTCCCCATCCGCTCGGCCTGGCGAACACCGGACCAACCGCGACCGACCCGGCCCGCGGACGCGATCGCGGTAGCCCCGGCCAGCTTCAACACCGTCAACAAATGGGCCGCTGGGATCTCCGACAACCTTGCCCTGGGCATCCTCTGCGAAGCACCCGCCATGAACGTACCGGTCGCCGTGCTGCCGTACCTCAACTCGGCCCAGGCCGCCCACCCCGCCTACCGGCAGAGCCTGGAACGGCTGCGCGAGATGGGCATCCTCATCGGCTCGTATGAACCTCATCGGCCGAAGGCCGGCGGCGGCGCAGACCGCTTCCGCTGGGAGGAAGTCTTGGACCTGCTGGAGTCCCGGCTCGCTCGGTAGCCGAAGCCAGGGGCGGTCAGGATCCAGGCAGTAGTGCCATGACGGTGGATTGGACGAGTTGGGCTGCGGCCAAGAGGTTCGGGAATCCGCCGCAGCGCTCGACGAGGTTCTGGAGCATGTAGCGCAGGGTGCCGGGGTCGCGGTCGGGTTCGTCCAGGCGCGGGGTGATCATGGCTAGGTCGCGCAGGGCGGCATCCACCTCGGGGTACTGGCCGCGTAGTTCTTCAAGGCGCCGTCGAAGATCATCGATGCTGTCGCGGGCTTTGTCGACAGTATCGTTGGTGATGTTGTTGGTCTGACTGACGTTCTGGGAGAACGCTGCTGCTTGTGCGGGTCCGGTCATATTGCCGGTGTTGATGATGCCGAAGTTGGGTCCGTTGGGGGCTGGGTCGGGCTGGCGGCGAATGGCCATGTGAGGCTCCTGGTGGGGTGCGGGTCAGTTGGTCATGGAGGGGTTGTTGGAGAACGGCGTGGCCTGGACGGGGCCGGCCATGGTGCCGCCGTTCATAACGCCGAAGTTGTAGATCGCGGTGGCCTGTTGCTGGTAGGCGGCGATGTCGACGTTGTGGTCGCGCAGGAAGATCTCGGTGGAGTCGAAGACGCGGCGCTGCATCATTTGCACGTAGTAGCGGGCGTCGTCATTGGTGTGCATATCCTCGATCCAGCGGACGCTGTAGACCTCACGGAGGCTGACCGGTCCGCTGCCCGTGTCGAGTTCGGGGCGCTTGCGGGCCTTGCGACGGATGAGCCGGTCGAGGCCGATGTAGACGTCGCCGAGGGCGTTGAACGCGGTGCGGGCGAGCCATCTCAGGCTGCGTGGGTCGGCAGGCTTGAGACCGGCGACCTTCGGGTTGAGCGGGCCCATGATGTGCGGCCGGACGGTGACGCGCAGAAAGCCGCCCTGGTAGGCGAGGTGAACCAGGACGGCGGCGATGAGTTCGCCGTTCCAGGCGGTGACCCGGGCCCAGATGTAGCGGCGGGCGATCTCCTCGGCGGGCTTGTCGCCGATGTTGTCTTCGGCGAGGGCATGCAGGGTGCGCCAGGCATTGTCGTCAATCTGATCCCAGCGTTTGTAGTGGATGCCGGCGATGCCGATGACCTCCATGCGCGGGATGGGGTGATCGCGGTGATGGGCGGGTGCCGGGTCGTCCAGACGGCGCGCGACATGGGTGTGCAGCTGGGCAACGGTGAAGTGCTTCAGCGGCTTGCGGGCCACCGGCTTGTTGTGCTGAGACAGGGCATCCAGAACGGCCTTTGCCACCTCGGCCATGTCAGGTTGACCTGGGCGTTGTGCTGGCGAAGCAAGTCCCGAAGGCAGCCCGGTATCGTCGTCTCCCGCATCCTGGTTCTCGGGGGCCGGTTCGACGTCGATGCCGATAACCGCGGGCAGCCATGCCTGAAGACCCGCTCCGAGAAAGCGGTCCCGGTCGCCGCTGTCGCGGCGCTCGCGGAGGTATGGCAGAGCGTGGGCCTGGACGGCTGTCGGAGCCGCGTGCAACTCACCGGCCAACAGGGCATTGAGGCGGGTCTGTGCCAGGTAGCGCTCGACCAGGTACACGCCCCACACCCCGACGACCAGGGTGAGGGCGGCCCACCCCACCGTCAGACTGCCGGCGATGGCCTGCCAGACAACAACAGCGACCACCGCAGCGACGGACCATCGCCGTTTCCGCATATGGCGTATGGCGCGGTCCGAGGCTTCCACCACGGGCTCCTGGTGGAAGCCGTACACCGGCACCGGCCGCTTCGACTTCTTGATCCTCCGCCGAACCCAGACCGCGTAATCCTCACCCACCACGACCGACGGCGGTGCCGGCTCGGAGGGACTGGGGGCCTTCTCCGCCTCCTTGGGAGGAAAGAGCCACCGCAGCCGCTTCTTTACGGCTGCTTTCAACTCCTTCCACAGCCGAGCCAGTTCGGCGCGTAACACGGCCAGCCAGTCCGTACGGGCGAAGGCCGCAGCGCTCAACCGGCGCGTGATCCCCTCGGTATAGACCCCGTGCTTGATCACTCCCCGCGCATCAGTCGCCGTCCCCAACGGCACCGCCGGTGCCGAAAAGACAGACTGATGCTCCCCGTAGGACAAGTCCCCCACCCCCGTGTCTCCGATGCCCCACCGCGACACCTGAATACGGCGGACGCAGAGGGGCATCGTCCTCGCGCATGGCAAGCGCTGCCATACCGCAAACCCGCACAAGCGGCGCACTGGGCCATTCGGATCGAACAATGACCGAAAGGCGCCTCCGTGTTGTGGGGTTACCGACGGCGTAGGTGGCATTCCGCCGAAACTCCGGCGTTGGGCGTCACAGGGAGCGCGGCCGTGCTTGGGTCGGCTGTTGCGGGGCTGGAGCGGCTGCTGTCATCGGAGCCGAAGCGCCGGTGTGCTGTGCGGCAGTGCTGCGGGCCTGTGCTGCTCGGGCTCGTGGGCTGGGTGCCGACCGTGCGCTGAGGCGTTGGATGCGCCACGTCAGGACCCGTGCAAGGGAGTCGGCGTCGTCCAGGGCGCGTTGGTCGGCGGCCTGTTGGAGGAGCTGCTGCGGATCGTGGCCTGCTGCCTCGGCATTGGCGAGGGTGGCGGCGAGCGCGCCGAAGGCGGGGTCTTCGACGACCTGCTCGGCATGGTCGGGGACAGCTTGGCGCAGGTGGTAGATGTGCCGGTCCACAGTCTGCTGCGGTGGTCGGCGTTGGGCGAGGGCAGCCAGCGGTACGGCGGCTGCTTGGTCGTAGGCGGCCTGGAGGTGGACCAGGGTCTGGTGGACGGCGGCGACCTGCTGGTCGTGGTGGTGGAGTTGGTGCCAGCGGGCGGCGGCGATGACGACGAGGATCGCGGCGTCGAGGAACATCGCCAGGACGGCGCCGTCCTTTGGGGCGGGCTCTCGGAGCATCGCGCGTACGGCGCCGCGCAGGGCGCGGGCGTGGTGGTGATCGGCGCGGATGCGGGAGCGGGTGGCGCGTTCGAACGAGGTTGCTGCTTCTCGGAGTTGAGGTCGTATGGCTTGGGGCGTAATGAGGGGAAGGGCGTCGAGGGCTTCACCGAAGGCGGCGAGGTGACCTTGGGAGGCTTCGTCGTCGGGTTGGTCGAAGTGGTGGGGTATGCGTTCGGCTGCGGCGGTGGCCTGGTGCCAGGGGTTGGGCCTGCGCCTTCCCGACTGACCGATGGGCTGCGGCCCCATGTTCGCCAGGCGTTCTTGGATCTTGGGGAGGGACAGGTCCGGGGCGAGTTTGGAGCCGGAGTACCAGATGGGGCCCTGGGGGTCGTCCGCGACGGCGACCTTGTATCCGCGTACGTCCCCGGAGGGGAAGTGCACGTGTTCGACGCGTACGCCGTCGAGGTGGCTGAGCAGGTCGACGAACTCGTCGATGGTGGAGGCGGCGGCCACGGCGGTGCGGACGGTGGTGCGCAGGCGTTCGCGGGCGGTCGTGTCGTGGCCGGCGCGGCGGGCCTTCTCCTGTTCGGCGCGGGTGGGGCGCTTGGCGGCGGTGCGGTCACCGCGGACGACTTGGAAGAGGCCGTATTCCTTCTCGATGGCGGCGAGTTCACGGTCGGCGGTGAGGTAGTCGTTCCAGTGGCGTGCGGTGCGCAGGTCGGCGCGGACTTTGGTGGCGGCGATGTGGATGTGGTCGGGGGCGTGGCGGACGGCGCCCCATCGGCAGCCGTCCGGATCGCCCTCGGGTGCGATGCCAGTGGCCGCGACGACCCGGCGGGCGATGTCGGCCCATTCCTCATCGCTGAGGTGACGGTCGCTCTCGGCGGCCCGGATCGAGCAGTGCCACGTGTGCTTCTCGGGGGCGTGGCCTAGTCGCCGGGCCTGTTTGACGTGCAGGTCGAGGTCGGCCACGAGGAGCTTTCGAGTGGCGTCGAAGTCGTCGGCGCGGCCGGGGTCGGGGGCGAAGCCGTCCCAGGAGGCGACCAGGTGGGGGGCGGTGTGGTCCTTGGCCTTCGTCGTGTCGAACAGGTACCGGATCAGGCCCGCAGTGTCGGTGCCGCCGCTGATCTTCGCGATCATCGGCGGACTTTTTGGCGACCGCTTGGTTCGCGGCGGACGCGATGTGGCGGACGGTGGCGCCTACTGCGTCCAAGGTGGGTTCAACCTGGGCCAGCATGGCGCTGTCCCCAGGGTGTGGATGGCCGCCGGAGTTGAGCTTCTTGGTGATCTGGTTGATGTTGTAGCCGATCCTGGCGACCTCGCTGCGCAGGGCGGTCAGTTCGTCGATGTAGTCGTCCAGTGGGGTGCGCTGGCCGGGCAGGGCGAGGTCGCCGTGGAGGTGGGCCATGACGACGGCGCCGACGTAGTGGGCGCCGGCGATGTTCAGGGACCGGGCCTTGGCGAGGATCGCGGCCTTTTCGTCGGTGCTGTAGCGCACGTCGACGCGCTCTTTGCGCTGGACGGGTTCGCGCTGACGGCGGCGGGCGACGCGGTGCAGCGCGGCGGCATCAGCGGCTCGCGTCAGCGATACGGCGGCGGTCTCGACGAGCTTGTCCTCCTCGGGCACCCCCTGGTGCCCGAGCCCCTCCGCCACCCCTGGGGCGGAGGCACCCCCGTTGGACCGGCCCTTGGACGGTCCAACGGGATACCTTGCTGGCTGGGTTGCGGTGGTGGTCATCTCCCGTTGGGTAGTGGGGAGTTCGTAGCCCGGGTCGTACATGAGGGGGTTCTCCGTGGCGCGTTCGTGGGGCGGGAAGCGGTCATCTCAGAAGGCGCGGGCAGATGCCCTGTCGCCTTCGGCCTGCCGCTGGGAGGCGGCCTCGTCGAGTTCGGTCTGCAAGGCGTCTTTGACCTTTTCCGCGTCGGCCCTGCCGATGGACAGGCCCTTGTCTCGTATCGCCGCTTCGATGTGGCGGCGCGAAGCGCGGCCTCCCCGTCCCAGTGGCGCGTTGCGAGCGATGGTGAGGAACTCCTCGGAGACCGTGCTGAACTCTTTGCCTTCCGGCTCGTCCGAAGGATGCGGGAGCTCCGGCAGATTGGTGGCGTCCTGCGCCACGTCGGTGTGCCGGTCCGCCGCTTCGAGGGCGGCTGGCTGCGGCTGACCGGAACCGTCTTTCGTAAGACGGGCGATCTGGGTGCTGTTGTGGCTGCTGTCGGCGGTGTTGTGGCGTTGAGTGGCGTCGGCGGGCTCGGCAACGAGCTGGTGGATCTGCCGCATCAGGACACCGAAGGCCAGCAGCGCGGCGGTCGGGGGGACCGCGGCGACCACGTAGTCGAGCAGGGGCACAGCACCCGTGCCACCCGTGCCGTTGACGCCCGCCACGTTGAGTGCGATGGAGCCGACCGATCCGGTGGCGGTGAGGGCGATGGCCCACCCGTCGGTCGCTTGGCGCAAACCAGCGCGGAGCATGAGCAGTTCGCCCGCGATGATGAACGCGTCCAGGGTCGCGGGCCAGGCCCACTGGCGGACCGGGGAGTTCCTGAGCCCGTGCTGTCCGGCGACCTCGGCGAGATGCGCGTACGACAGCCAGAACCCGCTGGCCGTGAGGGTCACGATGACCACGCCCGCTGCGATGAGCGTGAACCGCTCGGCAGCCTGCTTGGTCGTGATCGGCCGTCCTTCGTTGGGGCGTTCGTCTGGGTTGCTGGCGGTGGAGAGGTTCGTCAAGCGGGGTGCTCCTGGGCGTCGTGGTGTGGTCCGTCTTTGCCGTCTTGGCCGTTGCAAGCGCAGGTCAGGGCAGGTACGGCACGGGGTTCGGTCTGCCGTCCCGGCCGATTCCGGAGACTTTCTCCGGCATCAGCCGGGACGGCTTAATGGTGGTGTGCCGTCCCAGCGGCTGGCGCCCTGACCTGCGGCGATACGGCGGGGACGGGCGGGACGGCACAAGACGGATCGGGACGTGGTCCCGGTCCCGCAACGCGGCCTTCATGATCGCGTTGCCGTCTTGCCCCCGGTTTCCGTCTTAGCTGCATGCCGTTTGACCTGCGGGATCACGGCAGGGACGGCAGGGACGGCCACCGGGGGGATGCGGGGCTCAGCCCGAGGCGGAGATGCTAGGCCCGGCGTCCACCGGGTGGACGGTGGGGCAGTAGCGCCGCCAGGCGTCGAGGAACTTGTTGCGCATGTAGCCCTTGCGCTGGGTTCCGTCGGCGAGGCGGACGTTGCCGGGCTTGATGGCGTATGGACTGAGCATCCGTGCCAGGTCGCGGGAGTCCAGCCCGCTGCGCCCCAACTCCGCCCACGGTGCCTCGGCGTCCTTGCGCAGGTGGTACAGCAGCTCGTCCGTGGAGAGGCTGTCTGCCTCGCGCTGGGCGACGAAGACCCGGCGGATGTCGGCGAGGATCCGCGCGCCGCCGGGTCGCTCCTCCTCCGCCTCGACCTCAGTGGCCACCATCCGCGCACACGCCTCGCGGGCGCGACGGGGCCAGGACCCGGCGGCCAGATCGGCGACGATGACCAAGGGCTCCCAGGTGTCAGCCGCCCGGTCTTCCACCGGCATGACCGGCTCCAGCTCCGCCGCCTCATCCAGCAACGGCCTGGCCCAGGCAACGATGCGGTCCCGCAGTTCATGCAGGGGCGGGATGTCGCGGCGGGAGCGGAAGGGCTTGACCTTCTCGCCCTCGGCCCGGCGCCGCATCCGGATCACTATGGCCCGGTCCATGATCGTGTCGGGCAGGTCGCCGATCCCCGCGATGGCCGCCATGGCGAAGGTCGCGAAGCGGTGCGGGGTGTGGTCGTTGCCCACGACCCGGGTGACGTACCGGTTGCGCTGGTGGCCGGCGTTGAGCAGGCCGCGCATCTCCTCGTTCTTCTCCGCCACCTTCGGAGTGCCGAAGATGGTGTCCGCCTCGTCCACCAGGAGCGTGGGCGGGTTCTCCTCGGTGATCGACCGGAAGATGGCCGCCGGCGTGGTGTTGAGGTGAGCATCGGCTCATGGACCGTCTCGGTCAGCACGTCCAACAGCCGCGACTTGCCGCACCGCTTCGCCGGCCCCACCACCGCCAGACGCGGCGCGTGCTGCCACGCTGGCTGCAGATGCGTCGCCGCCACCCACAGCGTGACCGCGTCCAGCGCCTCCGGCGAAGGCAGGATCACGAACTTCGCTATCTGCGCACGCAGTTCGTCCAGCAGCGCCGAGCCCGGCGTCGGCTCAGGATCCGGCACCGTCTCCTCGGCAGGCTGTTCCACCGAAGTGGCGTCAGGCGCACCGCCGTTGGCGAGCGTCGGGGCTTCGCCGGAGTGGCGGCCGAGCTGGCCGGGGACGGTGACGGGCGGCCACGAGGGCTTGCCGGAGTCGGAATAGGGCTCGGCTCCCGCATGTTCCACGGGGCAGCTCCTTTTCTGGCGGTGGCGGGCGTGTGCGCCCTGGCCGCCGGGTTGGTTCTTCACGGGCCGGTTGGAGTTGCTCGGGCCTCCGGCGTTGCACCGCCGGGGGCCCATCCCCATCTCGCGGGCACCAGGCCATCGCGAGGGAACACGGACCGTACGTCCACACCCGGCAACAGTCCAGCGTTTCTGTGTCAGCTCAGCGCAGAACCGTTTGCTACGGTGCCACGCCATCACGCCGCCAGACCCAGCAGATCGAGCAGATCCGCCGTCACGACCCGGTAGGCGTTGCCCAGCCGCAGCACCTTGCACGGGTACTCGCCCCGCTTCGCCAGCTCATAGCCCTTGCTCCGCCCGAGCCCGAGAGCACGGTTACCTGTGTCCAGGTCAACGGATACGGGGAGGGCGAGAAGCTCCTCCCGGCTCATCCCCTTCGAGTCCTTCATCCGTCCGGCCGTCGCGTCTTCGCGCATGCAGTGCGCCCCTTTTCGGTACAGCCCTCGGCGAACGTGGCCCTCACGTCCGGCTCCAGGCGTCTACCAACCATCATCGGGAAGCTAATGTGTCTGCATGACACAACGCGGTGTGGATGCTGATGAGGACGACGTCCCCGAGTGGGCGGACCGGGTCAAGGCCAACGTCGCCGGCGAAGTCCGGCGCAGAAGGAAGGAAATGGGATGGAGCGCACAGGACTTGGCCGACCGGTGCGAGCAGCTCGGGCATCCCATCCCGCGGAACGTGATCGCCAACATGGAATCCGGACGCCGCGCCAGCCTTCCCCTGGTGGACGTCATCGTCCTGGCCGCCGCCCTGGAGACGTACCCGGTCTGCCTGATCTTCCCGGTCGGCTACGTCGACCGAACCCAGGAACTCCCCTTCCAGGACCTCGTGCCCACCTGGGACGCCCTGCGGCGCTTCACCGGCGACGAGGAGACGTTCCTGTACGACGCGGGCCTCATCCCCGACTTCGAAGCGCACGACAACCTCGTACGCACTGCACTCGCCGCACTCGAAGAAGCGGAACAGGCACGCTTCGCAGCCAAGACGGCAAGCAATCGCGCCCAACAGGACGAAGCCGAGCGCAGACGGACCAAGTACGCCGACGAGGCCATCTCCGCCAAGTACAAACTCCGCTACCTGCGCCGCGACATCCGCGACGAAGGCGCCACCCCGCCCTATCTCCCACCCGCCCTGGGCGACGTCGACCTGCCCGAACCCGACCCCAACACCACCCCGGAGGAACGCCTTTGAAGGGCTCCACCTACCGCCGCTGCTCCTGCCGCGACCCCAAGACCGGCAAGGAACTCGGCTCCTCCTGTCCGAAGCGCAACAGCAGGAACCACTGCACCTACTCCATACGCCAGGAGTTGCCGCCCCGCGAAGATGGAAGCCGACGTTCCTTCGCCCGTGGCGGGTACGCCAGCCTCAAGGCGGCCCAGGCCGACCTAGACCACGTACGCGCCCTCATGGCGCTCGCCGAGTCGGACGACCCCGAAGGCGTCCAGTTGATCGCTGAGATGCTGTCCGAAGTCAGCCGCGACAAGCTGCCGCTCCCCGACGTGGAGGAGACCCGGCGTCGCCTCAACGCCGGCCAGGACCTCGTAGGCAGCCTCACCGTGAGCGAGTGGCTGGACCGGTGGCTCGCGGGCAAACGCATCCGGAAGTCGGGCGTCAGCCGCTACGAGACCGACGTCCGCGTGCACCTCAAGCCCCACATCGGCGACCGGCGCCTCGACCGGCTGCGCGTGAGTCACCTGAGCGAGATGTTCACCGCCATCACCGACGCCAACTCCGAGATCCTGGAGCAGAACGCCCAACGGCGTGCGGCAGTAGAGGAGTTGGCGGCCGTGCCGTGGAAGGGCGTGGAGAACCGGGCCCGCCGCAAGGCCATGAAGACGGCGATCGATGCGATGCCGCCCTTCCGCCGCGTCACCGGGCCGTCCACCCGCCAGCACGTCAAGGCCACGCTCCGCGCCGCCCTGAACGAGGCGATCGGCCAGCAGATCATCACGTTCAACCCGGCAGCCCACGTCGAGATCGACCCCGTCCGCAAGCCGAAGGCCCTCGTCTGGACGGACGAGCGGGTCGCCCGATGGCAGCAGACCGGCGAGAAGCCCTCCCCCGTGATGGTCTGGACGCCGGAACAGACCGGCGCCTTCCTCGACTTCGTCGCCGCGGACCGGCTGTACGCCATGTGGCACCTGATCGCCTTCCGCGGCCTGCGTCGCGGCGAGGCGTGCGGCCAGCCCTGGTCGGAGACCAACCTCGACCGGCATTCCCTCACCGTCACCGGCCAACTCGTCCAGGACGGATGGGATGTCGAAGCGTCCGAACCGAAGACCGACAGCGGCTTCCGCGTCGTCGCCCTGGACGACGACACCGTCACCGTCCTGGAGCGGCACCGCAAGCAGCAGGCGGCCGACCGTGAGGAATGGGGATCGGCCTGGGTCGACACCGGTCTCGTCTTCACCCAGGAAGACGGCTCCTGGCTGCACCCCGGCAAGGTCACCGATCTGTTCGAGCGGCTCGTCGCCGCTTCCGGTCTCCCGCCGATCCGGCTGCACGACCTCCGCCACGGCGCGGCCACCCTCATGCTCGCCGCCGGCATCGACGTGAAGATCGTGTCGGACACTCTCGGGCACAGCGACACCCGCATCACGCGGGACATCTACCAGAGCGTCCTCCCCCACGTCGGCAAGAGCTCAGCCGAGGCCACCGCCAAGCTGGTCCCTCTCCAGCGCAAGGCCGAGGCGGAGAAGGCGGCCCGCAAGGCCGCGAAGGCCGCCCAGAAGGCCAAGGAGAAGGCGAAAGCCCAGGCCAAGGCGAAGAAGAACAGGGCGCGGAAGAAGCCCAAGAAGTAGGGCACCGAGCCGCTCCGCTCACGCATCGCTCACGCAAGCCGTCCCACGGCACCTCAGCCGTGTGACCCGTCATGCCCCGAGCAACACAAAAGGCCAGGTCACGGGCTATGTGACCTGGCCTTAGAAGGAGCCCCCTGTCGGATTCGAACCGACGACCTACGCATTACAAGTGCGTTGCTCTGGCCATCTGAGCTAAGGAGGCCTGCACGAGCGATGCGAGGTCAGCGACCACGCGCGCGATCACGTGCCCGTGCAGTGTACCCAGGTCCCCGCCGTGCCCTGTCGAAAATTTCCGCGAAGTTCACATGCCTTCGGGTACTGACAGACCGGGCGAACGCCAGGTACCGTCCGTATCCAGTTCACTCGTGTGGACTACACCACCACCTTCCTACAACGGATCGTCCGGCACGTTCCTGCCGGTAGAAGGGGGCCCTTTCCATGGCCACTGTTTCGTTCGACAAGGCGACCCGGATCTACCCGGGCACCGAGAAGCCCGCCGTAGACGGTCTGGAGATCGAGGTCGGGGACGGCGAGTTCCTCGTCCTCGTCGGTCCGTCCGGCTGTGGCAAGTCGACCTCGCTCCGGATGCTCGCGGGGCTCGAGGACGTCAACGCGGGCGCCATCCGCATCGGTGACCGCGACGTCACGCACCTGCCGCCGAAGGACCGGGACATCGCCATGGTGTTCCAGAACTACGCGCTGTACCCGCACATGACGGTCGCCGACAACATGGGCTTCGCGCTCAAGATCGCCGGCGTCAACAAGGCCGAGATCCGCCAGAAGGTGGAGGACGCGGCGAAGATCCTCGACCTCACGGACTACCTGGCCCGCAAGCCCAAGGCCCTCTCCGGTGGTCAGCGCCAGCGTGTGGCGATGGGTCGCGCCATCGTGCGTGAGCCCCAGGTCTTCCTCATGGACGAGCCGCTGTCGAACCTCGACGCCAAGCTCCGCGTCTCGACCCGTACGCAGATCGCCTCGCTCCAGCGCCGCCTCGGCATCACCACCGTCTACGTCACCCACGACCAGGTCGAGGCCATGACGATGGGCGACCGGGTGGCCGTGCTCAAGGACGGTCTGCTCCAGCAGGTCGACAGCCCCCGCAACATGTACGACCGCCCAGCGAACCTCTTCGTCGCCGGCTTCATCGGCTCCCCGGCCATGAACCTGGTCGAGGTCCCGATCACCGACGGCGGTGTGAAGTTCGGCAACTCGGTCGTCCCGGTCAACCGCGAGGCCCTCAAGGCCGCCTCCGACAAGGGTGACCGCACGGTGACCGTCGGCGTGCGCCCCGAGCACTTCGACATCGAGGAGCACAACGGCGACGCCGCGAAGTCCCTCACCAAGGACACCGAGGACGCCCCGGCCGGACTCGCGGTCTCCGTGAACGTCGTCGAGGAGCTGGGCGCCGACGGCTACGTCTACGGCAGCGCCAAGGTCGGCGACGACCTCAAGGACCTGGTCGTCCGCGTCAGCGGCCGCTCGGTGCCGGAGAAGGGCTCGACGCTGCACGTGGTGCCGCGTCCGGGCGAGCTGCACGTCTTCTCGACCTCCACGGGCGAGCGCCTCACCGACTGATCAAACGTTCCCAGCAAGGGCCCCGCGGTCATCCGCGGGGCCCTTCCTGTTGGGCGCGGACGCTCGAAACATGTCGACAAATACCCCGGCAGACCCGTCATTTCGAGCGCTGTTCGTCAACGCACTACCCAATCCGGGGCACCAATCCATCCCCCAAATTGGTGACTAAATGTCGCCAAAACATTACCGGACGCTACCCTCACACGCGTGAAGCACTCCACTAACCAACAGACGCGACGCGGCCCGGGCCCGGCCCGCCGGATCGGCCGCACCCTCGCCCTCGTCCTGCCCGTCATGATGGTGCTCTCCGGAACCCTCGCGGTCACCCGGGTCAACTGGACGGGAAGCCCCTCCAGTTCGACGCTCACCGCGACGGACGTCACGGCCGCCGGAGCCTCCTCACGGGCCGCCGCACGCGCCCCGCAGGACCTCCTGCGCGAGCAGCTCCTGACCGAACTCCAGGACAAGAACCCGGGCGTCGTCCTGACCCACCTCCAGGAGGCGGTCAACGGCCACCCGTCGCTCGCCACCCACTGCACCTCCATCGCCCGCGCACTGGGCCGCGCCGCCGTCCGTATCTACGGCGCGACGCGCGCCCAGTCCTACGCCCGCCCCGTGTGCGACACCGCGTTCGCCTCCGGGGTCATGGCCGCGCACAGCTGACCGGAGCCGGTGCCCGGAGTAGGAGGTCGGTAACGGCTGATTAAGGAACGGTTGCAGCCGAAAGTCACGGTGGGGCCGCCACGTACAGTTCGGGTCATGACCGATCCGAACGCCGCGTCGCGCCCCACCCAAGCCGTGATCCTGGCCGGTGGCCAGGGGTCCCGGCTGCGCCCGTACACCGACGACCGGCCCAAGCCGATGGTCGAGATCCCCGGCACGGGGACGCCGATCATCGGCCATCAGCTCGGCTGGCTCGCCGAGGAGGGCGTCACCGATGTGGTCGTCAGTTGCGGCCATCTCGCCGAGGTACTGCAGGACTGGCTGAAAACAGCCGACCTGCCCGTCGACGTGACCACGGTCGTCGAGACGGAGCCGCTGGGCCGCGGCGGCGGCCTCAAGTACGCCGCCGCGCGTCTGCCCCGCCCGGACAGCGCCTGGTACGCCACCAACGGCGACATCTGGACCCGCTTCTCGCTCCGCGACATGGCGGACTTCCACACCGAGCGCGACGCCGTCGCCACGCTCGCGCTGGCCCGGCCGCGCATCCCCTGGGGCGCGGTGCAGACGGACGGCTTCGGACACATCACCGACTTCATCGAGGCCCCGCCGACGACGTACGAGATCAATGCCGGTGTCTACGTCTTCTCGCCGGAGTTCGCCGGTTTGCTGCCGGAGCGGGGGGACCACGAGCGGACCACGTTCCCGCACCTCGCACGGGAGTTGAGGCTGGCCGGGTTCCCGATCCCGCAGGGCGCGTACTGGCGGGCCATCGACACCGCGAAGGACCTCAGGGAAGCCGCCAAGGAGCTTGCCGCGCTGGGGCGTTAGAGACCGGTCCGGTACGCCCGTCCAGTACGACGGTTCCAGTACGACGAGAGGGTCCCGCACGAATGTGTGCGGGACCCTCTCCCGTGTCGTCGGTGTCAGCCGGTGGGCGACTGCTTCAACAAGCCGCCCACCGGCCCAGCTACCCCAACAGGCCGCCCACCAGGCCCGGCTGGCCGGAGGAGGACGAACCCCCGGTGCTGGAGCCACCGCTCGATCCGGTGCCGCCCGTGCTACCGCCGCTCGATGTGGGACCGGAGGTCGTACTCGGGGCCTGGCCGGCCGGAGAGGACTGCTGGGGCTGTGTACGGCCCGCGGTGCCCTGTGTCTGGCTGGGCGTGCCGCTGCTGGCCGTACCGGAGGAGTGGGTCGCGCCCGGGGTCGTCGCGGCGTGCGACGGGGTGGGCGAACTGGTGTGGTGGGACGGGGAGTTGACCGCCGAGGGGGTGCTGCTCCGGTGATCCTTGGTCGGTTCGCCGGGGAGCGGGGCGCCGGGCAGTTCGTTGCGCGGGGCCTCGCCGGGGCCGGGGACGACCACGCGGCTGGAGTCGCGCACCGCGCCGCCGAGCAGCGAGCCGATGAGCAGGGTGAGGCCGATGGAGACGGCCGTGACGAGGGCGCCGCGGCGCAGCACATAGCGGCGCAACTCCCAGATGTCGGCGCGGGGTCCGAGGCGGCGCCAGGCGCTGCCCGCGAGTCGGCCGTCGACGGAGTAGACGGGGGCGCCGGCGATGATCAGCGGGGACCAGGCGGCGAGGTAGATGATGTCGGGGGCGTCGTAGGCGGGAACGGTCTTCCAGCTCACGGTGACGATGAGCGCGGCCGAGAGCAGCGCGCCGCCGACCGCCGCGACCCGCTGCCACAGGCCGAGGATCGTGAGGACGCCCACGATGACCTGGGCGAAGGCGATGACGAGGCCGGAGCCGACGGGGTGCTGGAGCGCGAACTGCCGTAGTGGCTCGGCGACTTCCCAGGGGTGCAGGGTGTTGAGCCACTTGACCATGGAGCCGCGTTTGCCGCCGTCGAAGTAGACGGGGTCGCACAGCTTGCCCATGCCGGCGTAGATCGAGATGAAGCCGAGGAAGATGCGGAGGGGGAGCAGGACGACGCCGAGGTTCATCCGGCGGCCGGGGTAATAGGCGTGCCGGACAGGGTCGTTGCCGTACCGCTTGGCGCGCCGGTCGCGCTCCGCGTCCGTCTCGTCCGCGTCGGGGCCCTCGAACTCCCCGCCTCCGTACGCGGGTTCGTCGTAGGCGCTGCCCACGGTCCGCATCTGGGGCAGGAGTCGGTTTTCGCCGGTGTCGTGGTCATGGCCGCGCTGGGCGCCGACGATGGGGGTTTCGAGGGTCTGCGCGGTCAGGTCGCCGTCGTAGCCGCCGCCGTAACCGCCGTCTTCGACACGGGGGATGACCTGCGTGGCCCCGGCGTCGCCGGCCGGCTGCGCGCCGTGGCGGACGCCGCTGCCCCGCACGGCCTGGAGGAGCCGGTGGGCGCCGGTGTCGTCCGGGGCGGACCTGCCGCTCCAGACGACGGGCCGTCGGCGCGCGGCGCCGGCCGCGGGCATCCGGGCGGTGTCCTCAGCGGCGCTCACGTGCCGTGCGAGGCGCGGGTTTCGGGTGCGCGTCGAGGCGCCCAGCTGCACGCGGAAGCTCGCATGATTGACGATGACCTGGGCCGGATCGCTCGGCACCTTCACCATGCTCAGCGCGGGAGCGTCGTCCAACCCGGCCTGGAATCCGGACGAGCGGTCCCCCGTGGGTGTGCGGGGTGTTCTGGTGTCCACACTCATCTAACCGAGTGACGTGTGTTTAGGACACTGCTTTGACTTGCCGGATGTGTCCGGACAGCGTCAAGCTCGCCCTCGATACCCAGATTGCCCCGAGCGGGTGACCCCGCCGAACACCCGTTCAGGAACGCCCGTCAGCGCCGCCTCGTAGGCACAGTCCCAGCCGCGACACCGAGTTGAGCGACTCCGCCCGCCTAGCCGCGCCGACCCCCGTCAGCCTCGCCGACACGACACGCCGCCCCGGAGAGCACGATCCCGGCCGCGCCGCACGCCCCCTCAGGAACGCTTACGCGCCGCCTCGTAGAGGACAACCCCGGCCGCGACACCGGCGTTCAGCGACTCCGCGCCGCCCGGCATCGGGATCCGTACCCGGAAGTCGCAGGTCTCGCCGACGAGTCGGGACAGGCCCTTGCCCTCGCTGCCTACGACGATGACCACCGGGCCTTCCAGGGCGGTCAGTTCGGTGATGTCGGACTCGCCGTCGGCGGCCAGGCCGACGATCGCGATGCCGGCCTTCTTGTACGCCTCCAGGGCACGCGTCAGGTTGGTGGCGCGGGCGACCGGGGTGCGGGCGGCGGTGCCCGCGGAGGTCTTCCAGGCGCCGGCGGTCATGCCGGCCGCGCGCCGCTCGGGCACCAGGACGCCGTGGCCGCCGAACGCGGAGACGGAGCGGACGATCGCGCCGAGGTTGCGCGGGTCGGTCACCCCGTCGAGGGCGACGATCAGCGGGTCCTCGCCCTTGTCGTAGGCCGCGTTGGCGAGGTCCTCGGCGTGCGCGTACTCGTACGGCGGGACCTGGAGGACCAGGCCCTGGTGGTTGAGGCCGTTGGTCATGCGGTCCAGCTCGGGGCGCGGGGCCTCCATGAGGTGGACGCCGCCGCGCTCGGCGACGAGCTGGAGCGCCTCGCGCACCCGCTCGTCGTTGTCGATGAACTGCTGGACGTAGAGCGTGACCGCCGGAACGCCCTCGCGCAGCGCCTCCACGACCGGGTTGCGCCCCACGACCATCTCGGACGTGCCCTTGCCGCCACGCCCGCGCGCGACCGGTGCCCGGCGCTGGAGCTGCTTGGCCTTGGCGTTGGCGACGCGGTTCTTCTTGTGGCCCTTGCGCGCCTCGGCGGGCGGGGTCGGCCCCTTGCCCTCCAGGCCCTTGCGCCGCTGGCCGCCACTGCCGACCTGCGCGCCCTTCTTGCCGGACATGCGGCGGTTGTTGGCTGCCATGACCTACCTGTCTGTGCGATGCGATGAAGTGCGATGAAGTACGTACGTCTATGCAGTGTGCCGCCCGGAGGGCCGGGCGGCACAGTCGATCTTCGTTGACCGGGATGTGACCGGGGTGGGTTCAGCGGGGGCCGAGGGTCCAGCGGGGGCCCTGCGGGCCGTCCTCGATGGACAGGCCCGACTGGTTGAGCTGGTCGCGGATGGCGTCCGCGGTGGCCCAGTCCTTACGACCGCGGGCGGCCTCGCGCTGGTCGAGGACCATGCGGACCAGGGTGTCGACCACGCCGTGCAGGTCGTCGCCGCGGTCGGTCTCGCCGGCCCACTGCGGGTCCAGCGGGTCGAGGCCGAGGACGCCGAGCATGGCGCGCACCTCGGCGAGGCGGGCCACGGCGGCTTCCTTGTCGTCGGCCGCCAACGCGCTGTTGCCCTGCCTGACCGTGGTGTGCACGATGGCCAGCGCCTGCGGCACGCCCAGGTCGTCGTCCATCGCCTCGGCGAAGGCGGGCGGCACCTCGGCCGCGGGCTCGACGGCTCCCCCGGCCTTCTCCACCACCCGCTGCACGAAGCCCTCGATCCGCGCGAACGCGGACTCGGCCTCGCGCAGGGCCTCCTCGCTGTACTCGATCATCGAGCGGTAGTGCGGGGTGCCGAGGTAGTAGCGCAGCACGATCGGCCGCCACGCCTTGACCATCTCGCTCACCAGCACGCTGTTGCCGAGCGACTTCGACATCTTCTCGCCGCTCATGGTGACCCAGGCGTTGTGCACCCAGTACTGCGCGAAGTCGTCGCCGTAGGCCTTGGCCTGGGCGATCTCGTTCTCGTGGTGCGGGAAGATCAGGTCGAGGCCGCCGCCGTGGATGTCGAAGGCGGGGCCCAGGTACTTGTGCGCCATCGCCGAGCACTCCAGATGCCAGCCCGGACGGCCGCGCCCCCAGGGCGTCTCCCAGTCGGGCTCGCCCGGCTTGGTCGCCTTCCACATCGCGAAGTCGCGCGGGTCGCGTTTGCCGGTGATGCCTTCCTCGGTGGGCTGGCGCAGGTCGTCGATGTCCTGGTTGGACAACTGGAGGTAGTCCGGGTACGAGCGCACGTCGAAGTAGACGCTGCCGTCGGCCTCGTAGGCGTGACCGCGCTCGATGAGCCCGCGCATCATCTCGATCATCTCTGGCACGTGCCCGGTCGCCCGCGGTTCGTACGTCGGCGGGAGGCAACCGAGCGCCTGGTAGCCGTCGTTGAACGCGCGCTCGTTCTCGTACCCGATGGACCACCAAGGGCGGCCCTGGTCACGGGACTTGGCGATGATCTTGTCGTCGATGTCCGTGACGTTGCGGATGAACGTGACGTCGTAGCCGCGGTACTCGAACCAGCGGCGCAGGATGTCGAAGTTGAGACCCGAGCGGATGTGACCGATGTGCGGAGCGGCCTGCACGGTGGCACCACACAGGTAGATCGAGACACAGCCCGCGGTGAGCGGGTTGAAGTCGCGAATCTGCCGGGCGCTGGTGTCGTACAGACGAATGGTCACCCCACCAGGGTAGTGGGCCGTGGGTAGTGCCCCGCGACCCTTCCCGCCCAAGGGGCACGTATTCGTGACATTCGCATGCGGGGGTGGTTCAGCCGGTCCTGACCACCAACGCCGTCGCCACCGCCATCAACCCCTCGTGGCGCCCCGGGAAGCCGAGCCCGTCCGTCGTGGCGCCGGACACCGACACCGGCGCACCGACCGCCGCCGACAGCAGTTTCTGCGCCTCGTCCCGCCGCTTGCCGATCTTCGGTCGCGGTCCTACGACCTGTACGGCGACGTTGCCGATCGTGAAACCCGCCTCGCGGACGATCCGGGCCGCCTCCGTCAGCAGGGTCACGCCGGACGCGCCCGACCACTCGGGGCGGCCGGTGCCGAAGTGTTGGCCCAGGTCGCCGAGTCCGGCGGCCGAGAACAGCGCGTTGCACGCGGCGTGCGCGACGACGTCCGCGTCGGAGTGGCCGGCCAGCCCCGGGCCCTCGCCCTCCCACTTCAGGCCGGCGCACCACAGCTCGCGGCCCTCCTCGAAGGCGTGGATGTCGGTGCCGATGCCGACCTGGGGCAGGACCATGCCGGGCTCAGAAGCCATCGTTCAGCCTCCGGCGGGCGAGGACCGCCTCCGCCAGGACCAGGTCCAGGGGGCGGGTCACCTTGAAGGCCTCCTCATGGCCGGGGACGACCACGACCCGCAGACCGAGCTGCTCGACCATGCTCGCGTCGTCGGTCACGTTGTCCGTGACCGTCTCGTGCGCGCGGACCAGCGTCGCCCGGTCGAAGCCCTGCGGTGTCTGCACGGCACGGAGGCGGGCCCGCTCCGGTGTGGCGACGACCGGCTCCGGCGCGCCCGGGGTCTCGGCGGGCTCGACCTGCTTGACGGTGTCGGCGAGGGGCAGCGCCGGTACGACGGCGGGCGCTCCGTCCCGTACGGCCTCGATGACCGCGTCGACCGTGTCGACCGGGACGAGCGGGCGGGCGGCGTCGTGGACCAGGACGATGTCGTAGCCGGGGGGCAGCGCGGCCAGGCCGAGCTTCACGGACTCCTGGCGGGAGTCGCCGCCGGGGACGACCAGGAAGTCGGTGCGCTCGGGCAGCGCGTGCGCGCCGAGGAGCGCCTTGACCTCGGCGGCACCGTCGGGCGGGGCCACGACCACGACCAGGGAGACGGCACGGGACGCGGCCAGTGCGCGGACCGCGTGGATGAGCATGGGGGTGCCGTTCAGCGCGCGTAGCGCTTTGGGGGCGCCCGGACCGAGGCGTACGCCCCGGCCGGCGGCCGGAATGACGGCTGCGGCGGAAGACTGCGCCTGCGAAGGGCGCGAATCGTCAGACATCGGTTCCTGTCAGGTTTGTGTGCTCGACCTACGTGGGTATGGCCTCAGGAGTGCCGGGCGCGACGCCTTGACCGGACCCTTCCGTGACACCGGTCAAGCCTGCGCCCGGGCCCGGCACACCATTATCGGGGGGCGTTTCTCCGGCGTTCGACGGAGGTCTTCGACGAAGTCGTCGACGGGGTCGTGAAATCCCCCGAACATGCCGAAGCGCCCGGCGACAGACGGGCTGTCATCGGGCACCACGGCATTTCACAGTGCTGAGCAGGGCGTACCAGTCGCCTGCGTCAGGACGCGAGAACCTCGTCGAGCAGGGCCTCGGCCTTGTCCTCGTTCGTGTTCTCCGCGAGCGCGAGCTCGCTCACCAGAATCTGGCGAGCCTTGGCGAGCATGCGCTTCTCACCTGCGGAGAGTCCGCGCTCGCGCTCACGACGCCACAGGTCACGGACGACTTCCGCGACCTTGATGACATCGCCGGAGGCGAGCTTCTCCAGATTTGCCTTGTAACGACGCGACCAGTTCGTGGGCTCCTCGGCATACGGAGCGCGCAGCACCTCGAAGACCCGGTCCAGCCCGTCCTGACCGACCACATCACGCACGCCGACGAACTCCGCATTGTCCGCTGGCACACGCACCGTCAGATCACCCTGGGCGACCTTCAGCACCAAGTAGGTCTTGTCCACGCCTTTGATCTGGCGAGTTTCGATAGCCTCGATCAGCGCGGCCCCGTGATGGGGATAGACCACGGTGTCGCCAACCTTGAACGTCATGTGACAGGTACCCCTTCCGTGGCTATCCAGGGTAACACGGAAACCGCGCGTTCTGAATGGCGTTTTCGCAGGTCAGGGCATATCTCGGGGCTTGACAACAGCAACAGGAACGTGCTGCGGGCGCCGAGCGGAAGAGGGTATTCGCAGGTCGGAGCGGCTCTCCGGGCGAGGTGAAACGCGTACGTTACACACATCCGGAGGCGCCCCCAAGTGGACGAACGTCCCCAAATGTCTGGTTCCAAGTACTCGACTTCCGCTACTCCGTTCGGTGGGCGGAGCCCGGTACGAGACCAATCCGGAATTGATCACCGACACCGGACGAGCGGCTCGTGATCAATTTCCCGGGGTGCCGTGCATTCTTCACGGAAAACCCCTGACGGAAGCCCGGGCCTCTTATGTGAATGCAGGACGAGTGCCGCGCGAAAGTGACCCGTGAGTCACTTGTGGCACCCGGACACCCCCCTGCACGAGCGAAGCCGGTGTGGTTGGGGAGGGTCGGGTGCGATGGCGCGGGAACGGCTCGGTAACCTAAGGCCGCTGACAGACACTTAGGGCGGCTTTATTCGGGAGTCGCCCTGCTCCGCCCACGTTCAAGGAGTAGCCGCCGCCGTGAGCAGCAGCCTTCGACGCGGCACCCTCGCCGCCGCCGCCATCGCGTTCTCGATCGCCTCGCTCGCCGCGTGCGGCGCCGGCAACGACGCCCAGACGCTGGAGGTCAAGCCGGACAACGCGGCCGTCTCCGTCGGCGACATCAAGGTGCAGAACGCGCTCGTCATCACCCAGCCCGACACCGCGTCCAGCGGCCCCGCGGTCATCTCCGCGACCCTGTTCAACACCGATACCCACGCCCAGACCCTGGACTCCGTCAGCATCGACGGCGCCGGCACCGCCAAGCTCACCCCCGCCAAGGGCAAGGGCAAGCTGGTCGTCCCGGCCGGCGGCTCGCTCGTCCTGGGCGGCAAGGGCAACGCCTCGGCGGCCCTGACCGACTCCGGCAGCATCAAGGACGGCAACGTCCAGAAGATCACCTTCACCTTCAGCAAGACCGGCGGCGTGAGCCTGAGCGCCTTCGTCGTCCCGGCCGACAGCTACTTCACCAAGTGGGGCCCGACCTCGATCCCCTCGGCCACCGCGAGCACCTCCCCGAAGCCGGGCAAGAGCACCTCGGCCACCCCGACCGACTCGGCCTCGGCGAGCGCGACGGCCACCCAGTCGCCGTCCGCGGGCTGAGCGAGCCGCCGTACGACGACGGGCGGGACCTCACACGGAGGTCCCGCCCTTGATCATGTCGATGAGGTCGCACGGCGCTGACGCGTCGAGGGCCTCCATA